>WLDE01000047.1 GCA_009704985.1 Actinomycetota bacterium
AGGCTGCGGCGTCGCACAGCTCGCGCAGCACGGCGAGGCGCTCGCCGGGGGCGAGCTGGTCGCGCAGCGCGGCGGCGTCGACGGGTCGCAGCGACGGGTGGGGCCGGAGACGCTCGGCGAGCGTCGGCACGCCTTCGGCCAGGGCGACGGCCCACGGCAGCACGGTCTCGGCCGTCCCGGACGCATCGATGCGGTCGTCCACCGACGGCAGCGCGCTCAGGTCGAGCGGCGAACGGTGTCCGTCGGTCGGACGATGTCGTGCGACCGCGACCACGTCACCGGCACGACCCGCGGTGGCTCGCAGCACCTCGGCGGCGAACCGGTCGTCGCAGGCCCCGCCGCCGAGCACCTGGTCGATCAGGTCGCGGGTCTCGTCCAGCGTCAGCGCGCCGACGTCGATCACGTCGGGGCGCAGGTACTCGAAGAGGCGGGCGAGCCGCGCCGGGATCGCGTCCTCGGAGCTCGCGAGCAGCAGCGCACGGGTGCGTCGACGGGCGTGCAGCACGAGCAGCTCGGCGTCGTCCACCCGGTCGAGGTCGATGGCGTCGACATCATGGCCCAGGTCCCGCAGGCGCGCCGCTGCGGCCGTCGCCACGAGATCGGCACCACCGCCGGCGGCCGACCGGACGAGCACCGGCCGCGACCCGGCGCGGGTCACCCGTTCCACCACCTCCGCCACGATGGGCAAGCCCGCGCACAGCTCGTCGACCATCGCCCGGCGAGCCTAGACGGACCGCGGTTCCACTCACCTCGCGGAGTTCTCCGCCGCCTGCACCAGCGAGTGGAATCCGTCGCGGATGCCGGAGACGAGCACGCCGACATCGCTCGCCGAGTCGCCATCGCCGGTGACGCCGATCGACAACCGCCCGCAGTACGACCAGACGGCGACCACGATCCGGATCCGACCCGCGACCGGGGCGAACGGCCACGCCGTGATCATCCGGTGCCCGCACAACGAGAGCGGATGCTGCGGACCCGGCACGTCGGTCGTGACCGTCTCGAGGTTCCGCTGGGCCCGGACCACGCCACGGGCGATCGCAGCGGCGAGGCGATTGGGGACCAGGTCGCCGCTGTGGAGCAGCACCGTCGACGCATCGGTCTGGTGCGACGCCTTCACGTGCGCGAGGTGGGTACGGAGCAGGTCGTGCACCGCGAGCGGATCGTCCAGATCGACCGGGAGCAGCGCGTGTGTCACGGCGACCCGGTTGTCGAGCACGCCGCGGGCACTCGGGAGCCGCATCGACACGGGCATGAGCGTCATCACGTCGTGCCGGTCGAACACGCCCCTGGCGTGCAGCAGTGAGCGGAATCCGAGCGCCGTCGCCGCCAGCACGGCGTCGTTGACCGACCCGCCCCGCACCCGGCGCACCGTGGCGACGTCGGCCAGTTCGATCTCGGCATGGGCCCATCGCCGGGACGTCCCGACGGGTCCGGTGAGCGGCGACCCCCGGCGCGGCGGCTGCAACCACAGCGCCCGCGCCCCGGCCGTCAGCTCGCGTGTCCGGCGCCACGTGCGTACCGGGTGGGCCACGCACCGGGCGACACCGGCGACGCGACCACCTGCCGACCGGACCGCGCTGCGGATCCCGAACCAGGTGACCTGCAGCGTCGACGGCTCCGAGGCTCGATCGAGCACGGTGGACGGGGCGATGTCCGTCACCGGGGCCGTGGCGGGCGGCTCGGCGAGCAGTGCCGACAGCAGGTCGGTGCCGGCGATGCCGTCCACCAGGCTGTGATGGACCTTGCCGAGCACGGCCCATCGCTGATCCCCGACGTCCCCGACGTCCCCGACGTCTCCCGCACCGCCGGCACCGCCGGCACCACCGGCACCACCGGCACCACCGAGCGGGCCCACGAGCCACAGCTCCCACAGTGGCCGGCTGCGGTCGAGCGGCACCATCATCGTCTGCTCGACGAACCGGTCGAGCGCCTCGGGTGAACGATCAGGGAGGACGGCCTGCCGGACGTGCCGGGTGATGTCGAAGTGAACGTCCTCCACCCACACCGGCCGCGTGCAGCGGTGCCACGACTCGCGCACCCGCTGCCGGCAGCGCGGCACCTCCGGGAGGCGGGCGGCGACGACGTGCCGCAGTTCCTCCAGCTCGGGTGGCGACCCCTCGAACACGGCCAGCTGTCCGGCGCTCATCGGGCAGGTGTCGCTCTCGATCGCGAGGAACACCGCGTCGAGGCTGCCGAAACGCTCCACGGTCGTACCTCCTGCGTCATCCGCAGGGTCGCGCCCGGGGTCACGGGACGGAAGAGGCGAAGGTCCGACCCGGGCGGCGGGCGACGAGTCGATCGCCACCCGGGGTCGATCACGTTGCTGACGTCCGGGCCCCTCCCGATCGTCGGGCAGCGATCGCGCCCATCGCTGCGCCCGCTCGACGTCGGACGACGTTGCGCCGGCGGCGGCCTCAGCTGGTGGGACGACGGAGGCGCGGCGAGGCGACCGTCGGACGCAGCGATCCGGCGACGACGGCGGCGGCGACGTCGGACAGCCGCAGGTTGTGGTCGCGGGCGTGCTGTCGGAGCGCTTCGAAGGCGCCCTCCATGTCGACGTGCTCGCGCTCGGCGACGACGCCCTTCGCCTGCTCGATGACGATGCGCCGGTTGAGGGCCGTGTTGAGCTGGTCGACGAGCTCGTGCGACCGGCTGATCGCCCGGTACTGCAGGATCGCGATGGTCGCGACGTCGGCGAACGCACGGGCGGCACGGAGCCCCTCGTCGTCGATGCCACGCGTGTCGTCCTGGAAGAGGTTGAGGGCCCCGATCACCTCACCGCGGAGGCGCAGCGGGATGGCGTGGACGGCACGGAAGCCGCTCGCGATCGCCTCGGGGGCGAACCGGGGCCAGCGATCCATGGCCGACTCGAGGTCGACCTGCGCGACCGCGTCGCCGGACAGGTAGCTCTCGAGGCAGGGGCCCTCCTCGGCCTGCAGCTCGAACAGTTCGAGCAGTCGCATCCGTTCGCTGGACGACGCGATCACGCGCAGCGTGCCGTCGGGTCCGGCGAGCATCAGCCCCGCCGCGCTCACGCCGAGCACCGACACACACCGGTCGGCGAGCACGGTGAGGAGGTCGATCACGTCGAAGTCGGCGACGAGGTTGTCGGCGAGCGTCACCATCGTCTCGGCGATCAGGGTCTGCTGTGACGTCATGAGCGCTCCTCGCTGGTCGGTGTCGCTCCGCGACCACCGGACTCGACCGCTCGGGCCGGCGGCCCAGCGGCATCGTACGCACCGAATGCCGCCCAACGGCCACGACCGTTCGGCGACCTCCGGATCCGTGTGTTGCGGCTCACGGGTCCGCTCCGTTCCCGCCGTCCGGTGCGGCCTCGCCGTCCGGTGCGGCCTCGCCGTCCGGTGAGAAGCGGAGCGTGCGCTCGACCACGCGTCGAGCGATGTCGACGAGCGGGATCGAGGTCCGGAACGCGTGCGCTCGGAGCCGCACCAGTGCGTGGTCGACGCTCACGCCCATCTGGACCGACGCCATGCCCGACGCCTGGTGCACCACGGCGTGGAGGTTCGCACCCTGTTCGAGTTCCACCGCGAGCTCCCCGGGGGACGCTCCGGCCTGCAGCAGCAGCATGATCTCGGCGGCCATGTCCGCCAGCACGAGCGCATCGGCGTGCTGGTCGTCCGTGAGCGGACCGCGCCGATCACGCGACACCTGGAGCGCACCGAGCACCACCCCGCCGACCCGGATCGGGAACCCGAACACCGCCCGAGCACCGGCGGCGACCGCCGACGGGGTGAAGGCGATCCAGCGGGGCGCCGCCGGGGCGGCGAGATCGGGTTCGGCCACCGGCCGGTCGTCACGACACGCGTCGATGCCGGGTCCCTCGCCCAGGGTGAACTGCACCTCCTCGAGCAGTGCACCGAGGCCGTCGGTGGCGCACAGCGAACCACGGGACGCCCCGTCGTGGAACAGCATGATGCTCGCGCCATCCGAGCCGGTCGTGTCGACGCACACGTGGCACAGCCGTTCGATGCCGAGGAGCGGACCGTCGGCACCGAGGAGGCGTCCGAGGAGGCGACGACGCCGTTCGGCGCTCACCGGTCGCTCGTCCGGCTCATCATCCGGCGTGTCGTCGGCACGTCGGTGGACGAGCCGGCCGACGTCCCGGGAGTGTCACGTGCGATGGGTCGACCATAGCAGCGCCGGTGCGACGTCACCCGGGGCCGAACGGCCCTGTCCGACGAGGTGTGGGGCCGGTAGCGTGCGGGTCGGAGTGCAGTGATCCCAGCCTCCACGCGTCGCTCTTGACCTCGGTTGCGCCTGACCGCCAACGGAGGTGCCGCGTGTTCCCCTCGCCCGATCGTCACGATCGTCGTCCGACCGACGCCGATTCGCTCGACGCCGCCCCGCTCGACGCCACCCCGCTCGACGCCACCCCGCTCGACGCCGTCGCAGTCGGGACCCTCGACGGCGACGCACCGTTGCACGTGGTGGCCCTGACGGGCGAGCTCGACCTCGGCACTCGGTCCGTCGCCCTCGAGGCCTGCACGGCACCCGACCACGTGCACGTGCTCGTCGACCTGTCGGCACTGTCGTTCCTCGACTGCGCCGGCCTGCGCGCGCTGGATGGTGCAGCAGCGATCCTCGCCGCTCGCGGTGGATCGCTCGTCGTGACCAACGCCGTGGGCGAACCACGACGATTGCTCTCCCTGATCGGTGACCTCGGAGGGGTGCAGTGGACCGAGGCGCGACCGCCGGGTGCGGGCGGACCGCTCGCCGCGGGGTTCGTCCGATGAGCGACCTCCCGATCCGCCCCGTCTCCGACGAGCAGCCCGAGCCGCCGTCGGCACTCGACCGCGATCGGTGGGATCCGACCACGGCCGACGCGGCACCGACGTTCCCGACCGGCCGCCGGTACCCTGACCTCTCCGCTGGACGAGTCGCCTCGCTTGGGCCGGACGGCCGTCGAGCTGTCGCCCCGTGCAGGCCCGACGCCTCGACCCCCGATCGAGGAGGCCCTGTGCCCGCCCACCTGTCGTCCCCCGTCGTTTCCGCCGCTCCCGCCGCTCCCGCCGTGGCGTTCCCGGGTCCGACCCAGTCCGTGCTGCGTCGGCGATCCGTCGGGATGCTGAGCACGTTCCCACCGCGACTCTGCGGTCTCGCGACCTTCGCCGGTGCCCTGTCGGATGCCCTCGAACGGTCGGCGCTCACCGTGGTGCGGGTCGCGGTCGACGACGTGCGGACCCCGGCGATCGGTGTCGATGCGCGCCTGATGAACGGCCGGCGCTCCAGCGTCCTCGGCGCGGCCGAGGTGCTGTCGGACTGCGACGTCGCGATCGTCCAGCACGAGTTCGGCATCTTCGGGGGCCGCGACGGGGACGAGGTGATCGAGTTGCTCGACGCGCTCACGATTCCGTCGATCGTGGTGCTCCACAGCGTGCCGGCCGCCCCGACGGATCACCAGCGACGTGTCCTCGAGGCGGTGTGCGACGCCGCGTCCCAGGTGGTGGTGATGACGTTCGCCGCGGGCGACCGCCTCCTGTCGAGCTACGACGTCGATCCGACGCCGGTGGTGATGGTGCCCCACGGAGCGACGCTGCCGGACCGCAGCGACCCGCCGCCCCACCCCTCCCTCGGCACGGGTCCACTCCACCTGCTGACGTGGGGGCTGCTCGGCCGGGGCAAGGGCATCGAACACGTCGTCACGGCACTCGCCGAGCTGCGCGACGTCCGCCCACGGGTGCGCTACACGGTGGCCGGAGCCACTCACCCGAACGTGTTCGCCAGCGAGGGGAACCGCTATCGCGACTCGCTCATGCGGCGCAGCTGGGCGCTCGGCGTCGCCGGTTCCGTCGACTTCGACGACCGCTACCGCGACGTGCCCGCACTGATGCGGTTCGTCGCGTCGTGCTCGGCGGTGGTGCTCCCGTACGACTCACGTGACCAGGCCACCTCCGGCGTGCTCGTCGACGCGATCGCGGCGGGCCGGCCGGTCGTCGCCACCGCCTTCCCCCACGCGATCGAGATGCTGTCCGATGGGGCCGGCATCGTGGTGCCGCACCGCGACCCGGCTGCGCTCGCTGCCGCCGTGCGGTCGTTGGTCGACGATCCGGCGCTGCTCCACGAGATGTCCAGCCGAGCGCAGGCGCTGGCACCGGACCTGTCCTGGGACGCCGTCGGCGCCAGATACGTCGACCTGTGCGCCGGTCTGCTCTCGACCGCGGTCGGGACCGTCTCGTGAGCCCCTCGGCGGCCGAACTGTTCGGTCACCTCGACGCGATGACCGACGAGCGCGGGTTGTTCGAGCACGCCGAGTTCGATCGGCCTCGACCCGAACACGGCTACTGCACGGACGACAACGCGCGGATGCTCGTCGTCACCTCACGCGAACCGGACGAGGGAGTTCCCGCTCGGCTCGCTCGGGTGGCGCTCGGGTTCGTCAACCTCGCGATGACGTCGGACGGCACGGTCCGCAACCGCATGACGCCGGCCGGGACGTTCTCCGACGCACCGGCGACCGGCGACTGGTGGGGCCGCGCCATGTGGGGGCTGGGCGCCGCAGCCGCTCACCACGACGACCCGACGGTCCGGGCCGTCGCAGGGACCCTGTTCGACATCGGAGGGCAGCAACGCTCGACGTGGCCACGGGCCATGGCGTTCGCCGCCCTCGGAGCGGCCGATCTTCTGGCGGTCGCGCCCGACGACGAGATCGCGCGCGCCCTGCTGCGCGACGCGGTGCTCACGATCGGGCTGCCGGCGGATCACACCTGGTGCTGGCCCGAACCGGTGCTCACGTACGCGAACGCGGCGTTGGCGGAGGCGGTGATCGGTGCGGGTGCAGCACTGGACGACGAGCGGATCCTCGACGACGGGCTCGCGATGCTCGGCTGGTTGCTCGACCGCTGGAGCCGGCGCGGCTGGCTGTCGGTGACCGGCTCGGAGGGGGATGTCGGACGAGGGATCGCGATGAGCTTCGACCAGCAGCCGATCGAGCTCAGCTCGCTCGCAGACGCGTGCTGGCGCGCGTACACCCTCACCTCCGACACCCGATGGGCGGACGGGGTACTGGCCGCGGAGCGCTGGTTCGAGGGCGACAACGACGCCCGAGCGGTCGTCCACCACGCATGGAACGGCGGCGCCTACGACGGCCTCCGCCGCGACGGGGTGAACCTCAACCAGGGTGCCGAGTCGACCCTCGCGCTGGTGTCGACCCGACAGCGGGCGCGGTCGCTCGTCGGGGCGCACGGATGAGCGCCTCACCGCTGATGACCGACGCCGACGTCGACCTCCGCCCCGATCTGCGCCGGGTGATCCTGCGGTTCTTCGTGCCCGGACGCGAGGACGTCGGCCCCGGTGACTCACGAGCCGGCAACGTGATCGACCGTGTGCTGGCACTCTCCGCCGAGGACGTCGACGCCGAACTCGACTCCCTCCGTGCGCGCTTCGGCGATCGCCACGATCACCTCGACGACTCCTTCGCCCGACATGCCGACCTCGCCACGATGCGCGTCGACCCGACGGTGGAGATCTCCCGCCAGCACCACCTGCTCCTCGGTGCCGCGTTCACGCACGAGTACGCGACCGAGGGTGCGGCGCTGTGCAACCCCTCGATCGTCGCGCTCCCCGACCGGTCCCCCGATGGCGGCACACGATTCGTGCTCTCCACCCGCGGCATCGGTGAGGGGCATCGATCGTCGATCGGCTTCCGGCTGGGCTCGATCTCGCCGTCCGGAGTCGTCACCGTCGAGCCGCCCGGCGCGCGGCCGTGCGCGGGCATCGCGGCGCCCGGGATCCACCACCGCAGCGTGGTGCACCGCCGGCTGCAGGAGGCCGACGACGACCACGACAACGCGGCCTACGTGCTCGACGCGCTGCCCGAGCGGTTCGACGACCGTCAGCTGGCTCACGGGATCGAGATGCTGGAAGACGACGCCGCGACCCGACGCCGGGCGTCCATGACGGCGGCCCATCTCCGCCGCATCGCGCTCGGGTCGTATCGCGTCGACTTCCCGGACGACGTCGCGCTCGCCGATCGTGTGCTGTGGCCGCACGCACCCGACGAGCGGTACGGGATGGAGGACGCCCGGTTCGTCGAGATCACCGACGGCAGCGGCCCCCGCTACTGCGCGACGTACACGGCCTTCAACGGCGCCGACATCCACCAGTACCTGCTCACCACCGAGGACTTCCGTTCGTTCGCGGTGGGGCCGATGGCCGGGTCCGCGGCGCGCGGGAAGGGCCTCGCGCTGTTTCCACGTCGCGTCGGTGGTCGCTACCTGGCGCTCTCGCGGGCGGATCGGGAGACGAACGCACTCGCGGTCTCCGACGACCTGCGCTGCTGGGACGACGCCACACCGCTGCAGCTCCCCTCGCGTCCCTGGGAGGTGCTGCAGCTGGGCAACTGCGGCTCGCCGATCGAGACCGAGCTGGGCTGGTTGGTGCTCACGCACGGTGTCGGTGCGATGCGCACGTACTCGATCGGGGCGATCCTGCTCGACCTCGACGAGCCGCACCGGGTGATCGGCGCGACGGCGCAGCCGCTGCTCACCCCGCACGGCGATCGCCAGGACGGCTACGTCCCCAACGTCGTCTACACCTGTGGTGCCCTGGCCCACGGCGACCTCCTGGTCGTGCCCTACGCCGTCGGCGACCAGCGGATCGCGCTGGCCTCGGCGTCGATCGCGGGGATCCTCGATTCGATGGAGTCACGCATGGAGCCCCGATGATTCCGGCATCACCGACGAAGGGGTGCTGATGCGCGTGTTCACCTGCGAGCGCTGCGGCCACACCGTCGGGTTCGACACCCAGCGCTGCACGGCCTGCGGCGCAGAGCTCGGCTACGAGGCCTCGAGCAGGAACCTGCGCGAGCTGCTCCCGACCGCTGTGCCGGCCGCGTTCACGCTCCACGACTCCGGTCGCATGCACTGGCGATGCCTCAACGCCGCATGGGGGTGCAACGGGATCCTGTTCGCGCACACGGCGGCCATCTGGTGCCGTGCCTGCGCCCTCACGCGAGGCCGGCCCGACGACGAGCGTGTCGATGCGACCGGCGCGTGGGCGTCGGCCGAGGCGGCCAAACGCCGCGTGATCCACCAGCTCGACGAGCTCGGCCTGCCGATCACACCGAGGTCCGCCCGCTCGCCGCACGGCCTGGCGTTCGACTTCGTCGCGCTGCCCGGTGTCGGTGGCATCACCGGTGTCCGCGACGGGGTGGTGACGATCGATCTGGCCGAGGTGGACGACCTGTATCGCGATGCGGAGCGTCGCCGGTTCGGTGAGCGCTTCCGCAGTGTGCTCGGGCACCTGCGCCACGAGCTCGGTCACGTGGAGTGGGGTGACCTCGTGCGCGACGCCGAGTCGATGGCCCTGTTCCGCAGCACCTTCGGGGACGAGCGCGAGCCCTACGACGCGGCCCTCGAGCGGCACTATCGGGCACCCGTCGGCGACTGGGACACCGAGCGGTTCGTCTCCGCGTACGCGTCGTCCCATCCCGCCGAGGACTGGGCGGAGACCTTCGCGACGTACCTCCAGCTGCTGGACCTCGTCGAGACGGCTGTCGCCCACGGCCTCGGCGTCGCGGCGAGGGTCGGCGGGAGAGCGGACGGCATCGACCTCGACGAGGTCCGCCGCGTGTGGCGTGACCTGTCACCCGCGCTCGCGGACCTCGGAGCCGCACTCGGCGGCCACTCGGGGTTCCCCCACGATCCGAGCGAGGGCGTGATGGCGAAGCTGTCGATCGTGCACCGACTCGTGTCGCGGCGCGTCCGTGAGGCCGCTGCGGATGGGCCGGTCGGCCCTGTCGAGGGCGGCGCGAACAGCAGCACGATGATGGTGCAGACGTGATGACCACGGCTGCGGAGGACGAAGGAGCCGGGTATGCGACGCTTCGAGTGGAACGCACTCCGACCGGGCGACCACGTCGCCGTGCACGACGATCGCGAGAGGGGCTTCGAGCTCCTCGACGGTGAGGTGGTGATCGTGCAGACCGAGTCGGGTCTCAACGACGTCGCCGTGCGGGTGACGCACGGCGCAGCGGGCGACAGCGAGGTGCTGCGACCCCGACGGTCCGCGGTGCACCTCGTGCCGATCGACCACGACGAGACGTGCTGGCGGTGCGGACTCGCGTCCGCCGCGTGACGCGAACGGCGCGGTCGGCTCCGCTCAGGCCGCGTCGGCGCCGCCCGTGCTCGGCGCGGATGTCGGCCAGCGGGCGGTCGAGCGCCGAGTTCGTCGTGGGCCTGGTCCGCGCGCAGTGCGAGGTGATGCGCACCCACTGACGCACGGGTCGTCCAGCGGCGTCTCCGCGGCATGGTCGCGGCACCTCGGTGACGTCATTCGTCGTGGAACACGCCGTCGATCAGGTTCGTTGCGAGCAGGCGGGCGCTGTGGGCACCCGGACGGTGCGCGACCGCGTCGAGCTGCTGGGCGCGGCGCGCAGCTCGGAGACGCGCCTCGCGGACCGCGTCCGCGGGTTCGACGGCCACGAACCGCACCTCGTCACCGGCACGCGACTGCACCACCCGGTCGACGTCGTCGGCGACGAGCGTCGCGATGACCGGGTAGCCGCCGGTCGTCTGGTGGTCGGACAGCAGCAGCGTCGGGAGGCCGTCGCCGTCCACCTGCAGCGACCCGCGCACGATCGGTGCGGACGGGATCGCGAGCGCGTCGACGAGCGCCGGCCGCAGCCCGTCGAGGCGCACACCCATCCGGTCGTACGCCGCCGTCAGCACGTACGGAGCACCGAGCAGGGTCGCAGCGGCGTCGGGGGCGAACCGGTCGAGCTGGGGTCCGAGCACCACGCGCATCGGACCGGCCGGGCGGAGGTCGGCGGGTTCGTCGATCGCGCCGTCGCGGGCGTCGTCGGCGCGGGCGTGCTCCACGACGATCACGTCGCCGGCGCGCAGCACGCCGCCACCGAGGCCCGATCGCACGTGCGTCGCCGTGCTGCCCATCCAGCGGTGCGCCACCAGGTCGCCCGCCACGGCCACGTAGCACCAGCTGCCCCACGGGCCGGCGGCGACCGTGAGCGTGTCACCCGGCAGCAGCGTGCACACGGACCAGGCCGTGCGTCGCTCCCCCGCGCAGGTGACCGCGAAGCCCCCGCCGCACACGGCGACGGTGAGCGGCGCGTCAGCGCACCGCAGCGCGATCCCGCCGAGCGACACCTCGATCGCGGTGCTCCCCGACGGGCGACCGACCGCGACGTTGGCCGCCGCATGGGCGAACCGGTCCATCGGGCCCGATGCCGGGAACCCGAACCGCAGCAGACCCGGCCGCCCGGCGTCCTGCAGCGTGGTGAGCGCGCCCGCGCGCTCGACGTGCAGCGTCGCCGTGCTCGACGTGGGGCCGCTCGACGTGGGGCCGCTCACGGTGCCATCCACCGCTCCAGGCCGACGGCCAGCTCGTCGCTCCCGATGCGACGGAACACGACCGTGTCGCCGACGTCGACGAGGAACGGTCGCTCCGCCTCGGGGTCGAACACACGGGTGGGGCTCCGACCGATCGCGAACCATCCGGTCGACATCGCGACGGGGATGACGAGGCACTGCTGTCCGGCGACGATCACGCTCCCCGACGGGACGGGGGGACCGGGCGTGGCGCGACGCGGTCGGCGGATCGCCTCAGGAGTGCCGGCGAGGTAGGCGTAGCCGGGCGCGAACCCGTACATGCCGACGGTGTAGGTGGCGCCCAGGTGGGCCGCCACCACGTCGGCGGGATCGAGACCGCAGAGGTGCGCGAGCTCGGTCAGATCGGGCGCGGACGGCTCGTCGTAGCAGACGTCGATCACGTGCACCGCGCCCGGCGGTCGGGGAGCGGCCGCGGCGAGGTTCGCCGTCACCGACGCGCCGATCGCCGCGTGGTCGGTCTGCAGCGGGTCGAAGACCACGAGCACGCTCGTCATCGCCGGCACCACCTCCACGAGCCCCACCGGTGGGTGCCGGGCGAGCGCGTCCGCGAGGTCGAGCACCCGCGCCTGCGTGTCCGGTCCGATGTCGTCGCCGAACCGGACGAGCACGCCGTGATCGGCGACCGGGACGAGCTCGGGAGCGTTCACCGGGCCAGGAACGGCGACGGTGGGAACCCGGCCGCGGCGAGCTCGGCGCGCAGGTGCCGGGCCATCTCCACCGCGTGCGGGCTGTCGCCGTGGACGCACACGGAGTCGGCGGCGAGCGGTACGGGTTCGCCGTCGACGACGGGCATCCGACCGGTCGCGAGGAAGCCGACGAGCCGCTCGGCCGCCTGCTGCGGGTCGGTGATCATCGCCCCGGGCCGGCCGCGCGGCACGAGCAGGCCCTCGGGGGTGTAGCCACGGTCGGCGAAGACCTCCGAGTACACCTCCACCGACGCGCGCCGAGCGGCGAGCTCGAGCCGTGAGCCGGAGATGGCCAGGATCGCGAGGCCGGGGAACGCCGTGCGGACGGCGTCGACGATCGCGTCGGCGATGGCCGGGTCCGCGGCAGCGACGTTGCCGAGCGCGCCGTGCGGCTTCACGTAGCGGACCTCCGTGCCTGCGAGCGCAGCGACGGCGACGAGTGCGCCCACCTGCGCCACGACCATCCGCCCGACCTCGACCGGCTGCATCGGGATGACCCGCCGACCGAAGCCCTCCCGGTCCGCGTACGACGGATGCGCGCCGATCACCACGCCGTGCTCGGCGGCGAGGCGGCACGTCTCGTACATCGTCTCCGGGTCGCCGGCATGGCCGCCGCACGCGACGTTGGCGCTCGTGACGAGGGCGAGCATCGCCGCGTCGTCGCCCATCGTCCACGGTCCGTACCCCTCGCCGAGGTCGGAGTTGAGGTCGATCGTCGGCATCGGTGGCTCCTGCGGTCGGTCGGTGGGAGGGACGCTAGATCGGTCGTTCGGGTCGGCGGCGTTCGGGTCGGCAGCGTTCGGGTCGGCGGCGTTCGGGTCGGCGGCGTTCAATAGACGATCGTCTCGACCAGAGGGCGGTCGTCTCTGATACGGCACCATTCGAACGGCGACAGGTCGATCGTGCGGTAGTCGCCGGTGGTGACCAGCTCGGCGATGCCCCGACCGGTGGCCGGGGCGTGCATCAGACCGTGACCGGAGAACCCCGTCGCGAACAGCAGGTTCGTGACCCGGTCGTGCGGGCCGATGACGCCGTTGTGGTCGAGCAGGTTGGCCTCGTAGTGGCCGGCCCACGACCGCCGCAGCCGGAGGTGGTCCATCGCCGGGATGCGCCGGGCGACGAGCGGCCAGAACACCTCCTCGAACAGCTCGTGGTGCGGTTCGAAGTCGCCGTCGGCGTCGGGGTCGTCCTCCGGTGGCGGCTGGATGCCACCGATGAAGCCCTCGCCCTCGGGCCGCACCCACAGGCCCGACGTGTCGAACAGCATCGGGAAATGGCTGCCGTCGACCGGCGCCTGGAAGTGGAACACCGAGCGCTTCTTCGGCACGACGGGGAGGTCGATGCCGGCGAACGCAGCCACCCGCCCCGACTGCGCGCCCGCCGCCAGCACGCACACGTCGCACGGCAGCGCATCGCCCGAGGCGAGCCGCACGGCCACGACGGCCTCCCCCGCCCCATCGACGTCGAGTCCGGTCACCCGCCGCTCCACGTACTCGACGCCCTCACGACGGGCGGCGCGCCGGGCGAGCGACAGCAGGCTCCACGCGTCGAACCACCCCTCGCCGGTGGCGCCGAACGTGGCGATCGCGATGTCGGCGAGGTGGAGGTACGGGAAGCGACGCCGCAGCTCGTCGGGTTCGAGCACCACGACGTCGGCGCCGTGCGAGCGCTGCATGGCCGCGGCCGACACTCGGACGTCCACCTGGTCGGGCGTGCCGAGGATCAGGTAGCCGCGCTCGACGTAGCCGATGTCGGCGTCGTCCTCGCCGACGTACGCGCCGAGCCGCCGGAACAGCTGGATCGCGTGGAGGCTCATCGCGATCGACACCGGCGTGACGAACTGGGTGCGGATGGACGCCGCCGACAGCGCGGTGGACGAACGTGCGTAGGTGGTGTCCATCTCGACCACGGTGATCGGCCCGACGTGGCCGGCGCGCCGCAGCTCGAGCGCGCAGAACGTGCCGACGATGCCGCCTCCGACCACGACCACCCGGTGTGTCCGCGACGGTTCCACGCCCGACCGACCTCAGCCGAGGGTCTCGACGAACCGGGCGAGCTCGGCAGCGTCGATGCGACCGACCTCGGTGTCGTCGGGGAAGGTCCCGGCCAGCACGTCGGCCCGGAACGCGGAGAGGGCACGCACCCGCTCGTCCACGATGCGCTGCTGCAGCGAGGCGACGTCGCCGTACACGCGGGCGTGGCGCGGCACGCGTGGGCTCTCGCCGACGACGTCGGACTGGAACAGGAACACCACGTCCGCCGCCCGTCCCGACCCGAGCGAGATCGTGGCCATGTCGGTGCGCGGCGTGATCTCCGCGAGCACCGCGGCCGGGATCAGCTCGCACTCCACCGCGAAGGCGCCCGCGTCCTCCAGCTCCTGGAACTGCCGCCACAGCGCCGCCGCCTCGGTGGCGTCGCGTCCGACGGTGCGGACACCGCCGAGCTGGTTCGAGCGCTTGGGGACGAAGCCGAGGTGACCCATCACCGGCACGCCCTCGGCGGCCAGGAGTCGCACGGCGTCGAGGCGTCGCGCGGTGATCACCGCGTCGGCACCGGCGCTCAGCGACCGGAACGCGGTGGCGAGCAGGTCGTCGAGGGTGACCTCACCGCCGAAGTCGATCGCCGCCGTGACGAAGAGCCGGCTGGAGCCGGCCCGCACGTCGGGGACGGAGGCGGCGAGGCACACCACCATGTCGATGCCGGCGGCCTCCGCCGCGGCGGCCTCCTCGGACGTGCCGGCGGTGACCTGCACGTACTGGTGGCCGCTTCCCTTGAGCGCTCGGATGGAGGCGACGGTGACCGTGCGATCCGCGTCGCGCCCGTTGAAGTCCAGGATCCTGGTCATGCGCGCCGGACCCTATCCGGCCGCCGCATCGGGACCGCCGACGGTCAGGCCGCGACGGCGGGGCGGCGCCGACGGGCCCGACCGGCGACGGCGAGCCAGCTGGCGATCACGACCAGCACCCCGGCGGCCTGCGCCTCGCGCAGCATGTCGCCCGGATACAGCACACCCTCCACGTAGCGTTCGATGAACGACTCCCGGTAGCGCTCCTCGCCGGCACGTTCGCGCAGGTCACGCTCCACGGTGGTGAGCGGGCAGGTGACGCCCACGGTGACCACCACGAGGCCGTACAGCGCCGCCGGGACGTGGGCCCACATCACCTTCGGCCTCCAGATCGCGAGGAGGCCACCGAACACCACGAACAGCACGAACCCGAAGTGGATCACCACCACCACGTCGGCCAGCAGCCCTGCGCTCATCGGTCGTCTCGACCCGATCGCCGGCGCCGTCGCCGGGCGGAGGGTGCGCTCGGGTCGTCCTCGGGACGGAACGCTAGCGAGCGACACCACCGGCCGGACCGCGGGACCGGCGGACGGCTCCCGGTCCCGTCGCAGTCGGGTCGTTACACTCATCGCGGCTTCGGACGCGAGGCACGTGCGGAGGGAGAGGGAATCGACCATGGGGCTCATTCAGGCGGCACTCGGTGCGATCGGCGGCACGCTGGCGGACCAGTGGAAGGACTTCTTCACCGTCCCCGACGGCCTGGCGCCCACGGCGGCGCTGTTCGCCGCGGAGGCCCGCGGGGAGAACGCAGGGCGCGGCTCGAACACCAAGGGCTCCGACGGGGTCATCTCCAACGGCAGCCGCATCATCGTGCCCGAGGGCTACGGGCTCGTGCTCATGGAGCAGGGCGCGATCACCGGCTTCGCCGCCGAGCCCGGCGCGTACGTGTGGAACAGCGACGAGCAGGAGTCGCAGTCGATCTTCGCCGGCAACGGCATCGTCAGCCCGCTGATCACGACGTCGTGGGAGCGCTTCAAGTTCGGTGGTCGTCCCGGTGCGCAGCAGCGTGCGTACTTCGTCACGCTCAAGGAGTTGCCGAACAACCGGTTCGGCACCCAGTCGGAGATCTACTGGGACGACGCCTACATGAACGCGCAGGTGGGTGCGGTCACCCGCGGCACCTACACGCTCAAGATCGTCGACCCGATCCTGTTCATCCGTGCGTGGGTGCCGGCGACGTACCTGGAGCCCGGTCGGGTGTTCGACTTCACCGACCTCGAGAACGATGCGGCCTCGCAGCTGTTCAACGAGGTCGTCGGCTCGCTCGCCCCGGCGTTCTCGATGTACACGAACGACCCGTCGAAGGGGAACCGGATCACCAAGATCCAGCAGGACTCGATCGGCTTCGCCCAGAGCCTGTCGGCGGCGGTCGAGCAGAACTACCAGTGGAGCAGCGGTCGCGGACTGCAGATCGTGTCCACGGCGATCGTCTCGATCGAGTACGACGAGAGCACGCGCGAGCTGCTGCGCAACGTGCAGCGCGCCGACGCCCTCTCCGGAGCGCGTGGCAACTCGAACCTGCAGGCGTCGGTCGCCGCCGGGTTCGAGGCGGCCGGCCAGAACACCGGCGCCGCCGGCCTCGTCGGCCTCGGCATGGCTGCCGGCTCCACCGGCATCGGCGCACTCCAGCAGCCCGTGCCCGGCATCGGCGCGCAGAGCACGCCCCCGCCGCCTCCCGCCGCGCCCGCTGCTGCCGCGCCTCCCCCGCCGCCGCCTCCACCCGCCGCACCTGCGGAGGATCCCGTCGCGAAGCTCGCCAAGTTCAAGGAGATGCTCGACGCCGGTCTGATCACCCAGGCCGACTACGACGCGGCGAAGAACAAGGTCCTCGGACTCTGAGCCCGCACGACCCCGAGCGCTCATGACCACGCTGCCACCTCCGGGAGCGGGTGGATCCCACGCCGACGATCCGAGGGTCCCGTCGGCCGCGCCGCATCCTCCTGCGCCGCCTCCTCCCTCGCCGCCGCCTCCCCCGCCTCCTCCGGTCGCCCCACCCGCTGCGGGGCACACCACGATCGACACGCGCAACACGCGGCTCGACGACGGTGTGAACCGCTGTCCCAAGTGCGGCGCCACCGAGATCCAGCTCCGGCCGTCGGTCGGCATGCTGGTGTGCCTGTTCTGCCGTCACGAGTGGGCCGAGAAGCGACTCGACGAGACCATCGCCAACGGCGACCTCAGCCGACTGCGCGGCACCACGGTCGGCTCTGGCGCCACCGACATCGCAGCCGATGCCGGTGCCCTGATCACCATGAAGTGCGGTGGCTGCGGTGCCGAGGTGGTGGTGAACACCGCCGAGCAGATGGGGTCACGCTGCCACTGGTGCCGCCACGTGCTCACGGTGAACGAGCAGGTGCCCAACGGCGCGGTCCCCGACGCCGTGCTGCCGTTCTCGACGACCCACGCGGTCGCCGTGGCGAAGATCCGCGAGTTCGCGGGCAAGCGCCGCCTGTTCGCGGACCGCACGTTCGTGCGCGAGTTCACCCCTGAGAACGTCGTCGGCGCGTACCTGCCCTACATGGTCGTGGACGGCAACGTGAGCGCCGACGTGGCGGGCTTCGGCGAGGTGCAGACCCGCCGCTACACGCGAGGCACCGGCAACCACAAGACCACCTACTACGACGCCGACGTGTACGAGGTGCACCGGCGCATCGACTTCACCGTCGACGACCTCACGATCGAGGCGTCGTCCGAGCGGGCGCACATGAACTCGGCGGTGAACACGAACAACGTGATCAACACGATCCTGCCGTTCGACACCGAGAACGCCGTGAAGTGGAACGCGAGCTACCTCACCGGCTTCACGTCCGAGAAGCGCGACCAGGACGTGGCGCAGATGACGCCGGTGCTCGAGCACCAGTTGCTGTCGATCGCCCGTGCCCAGGTGGAGCCGAGCGTCCAGCAGTACGACCGTGGCGTGCGCTGGGAGCGTGAGCGCGTGCAGGTGCACGGCACCCGCTGGGTCGCGATGTACCTGCCGGTGTGGCTCTACTCGTACTACCACGAGAAGAACGGCACGGCGATGGTGCACTACATCGCCGTGAACGGCCGCACCGGTGAGACGATGGGCAGCGTGCCCGTGTCGAAGCCACGGCTGCTCGCCGCGGCGCTCACCGTCGGCACCGTGGTGGAGGGCATCGTGATCGCGATGATGGGGGCGACGTGATGGCGGCTGCACTCGTGGCGCACCTGGGCACGGTCCTCGCGGCGGAGGGCGACGTGCCGGTCTGGCTGTTGCTCCTCGGTCCCGCGGGCGCTGTCGGCGTCTACGTCGGGTTGTACCAGTACTACCGGAACACCGGGAAGTCGCACAGCTTCGAGCGCGAGACCCGCGTGACGGCCCAGCCGGTCACCGGCCAGGAACGCAAGGTCGACGAGGTCAAGGGCACCAAGAAGACGAGCATCGACGGCGCCAACCAGGGCGACCACCGCGAGCGCGTCCAGCGTCTTCCCTGACGGCGACGGGTGACGCACGACCGTCGATCCGGGATCACGAGCGGGCAGAATCCGGCCATGGCGACGGACGATCCGACCGGGCAGGTGACCGACTACGACCCGTTCGCCCCGGCGACGCTCGAGGACCCGCACCCGTCGCACCAGTGGCTGGTCGAGCAGTGCCCGGTGCACTTCTACGAACCGATGGGCTTCTACACGGTGAGCCGTCACGAGCAGCTCGTGGAGGTGGCACGCGACCAGACCCGGTTCAGCGCCCACTTCGGGCAGGGCCCGGTCGACGGCAACGGCGGCGGCATGCTCGACGACCCGCCCGGCCACACGATGTTCCGCCGGATGGTGCTGTCGTTCTTCACGCCGCGGCGCATCGAGGCGCAGACCCCGCTCATCGAGGCACTGGCGGACGAGCTCGTCGACGCGCTGGAGGCCACCGGCACCCGCACGGCGGAGCTGCACGACGACCTCGCGTGCCCGCTTCCCGTGATCATCATCGCCCGGCTGCTCGGCGTGGCCGAGGCCGACCGCGAACGCTTCAAGACGTGGAGCGACGCACAGGTGGCGGCGATGGGTCGCGCCGACCGGTCGAACCGCGAGACCCAGATGCAGATGTACGCGTACCTGCAGGACGGCGTCACCACGCGCCGGCAGCTGCTCGCCGCCCGTGAGCCGCTTCCCGACGACCTGATCTCGGGCCTCGTGGTCGCTGCGTCACAGGCGCCGCGTGAGATCACCGACGCCGAGATCCTCGGCGTGCTCGGCCAGTTGCTCGTGGGTGGCAACGAGACCACGACGTCGCTGATCACCAACTGCGTGTGGCGGCTCCTGGAGGACCGGTCGCTGTGGGAGGCGGCGGTGGCCGATCCGTCGCTGGTGGAGGTGGCCGTCGAGGAGAGCCTCCGCTTCGACCCGCCCGTGCTCGGGCTGTGGCGCAAGGCCGTGTGCCCGGTCACGTGGCACGGCGTCACGATCCCCGAGGGCGCCCGCGTGCAGATGCTGTACGCGGCAGCGAACCGGGATCCGGCGGTGTTCGACGATCCGAACTCGTTCCGGCTCGACCGTGACCTCGCCGACGTGCGCCGCATGCACGTGTCGTTCGGCTCCGGCGTGCACTTCTGCCTCGGGGCGTCGATGGCCCGCACCGAGGCGACGGTGGCGGTGCGCACGCTCGTCACGCGGCTGCCGTCGCTGCGCCTCGCCGGGCCCACCGAACGGATCGAACCCCAGTTCCTGTGGGGCCGCCACCGCCTGCCCGTCAGCTGGTGACCCCTCGGCCGACCGCCTCGGTGCGACGAGGGGGTCGGGGCCTACGCTCGCCGGCATGTCAGAGCGGACGTCCGCCTTCGCAGCCGTCGGGCTGTTCACCGGGGCACCACAGCACGAGCACTTCGACCGGCTGTACCGGTTGCTGCCCTCCAGCCGGATGACGGCCAGCACCACACCGCACCGGTTCCCCGACGGCTCGCCGGTCGACCTGCCGGCGTCGTTCACGTTCGCCGGAGCCACGGTCGACACCGAGCAGTTCCTCGACGCCACCGACACCGCCGCGCTGCTGGTGCTCCGCGACGGCGCGGTGGTGCACGAGCAGTACCGGCTCACCGGTGGTCGCGACGTGCAGTGGATCTCGTGGTCCGTGGGCAAGAGCTTCGTCTCCGCGCTCGTCGGCATCGCCGTGTCGCAGGGGCACATCCGCTCGATCGAGGACCCGATCAGCGACTACATCGACGTCGAGCCCGGCTCGGCGTACGACGGTGTGCGGATCGAGGACGTGCTGCAGATGTCGTCGGGCGCGCGCTGGAACGAGGATTACAGCGACCGCGCCTCCGACGTCGCCCGGCTGGGCGCGGCGATGGCACCGGGCGGCAGCCTCGACCGGTTCGTGGCCACCGCTGTGCCCGAGTCGGCCCCGGGCACGGTGTGCCAGTACAACTCCGCCGACACCCAGGCGCTCGGCACGCTGCTCGTGCGCGCCACCGGTCGCTCGATCACCGACTACATGCAGGAGCACCTGTTCGAACCGCTCGGCATGGAGCACGACGGCTACTGGCTGCTCGACGCCACGGGTCGCGAGATGGCCTTCGGTGGCGTGAACCTCACCGCACGCGACTTCGCGAAGTTGGGCGAGCTCTACCGGCTGGGCGGCACGTGGAACGGCCGCCAGGTGGTGCCCGCCGACTGGGTGGCCGCGTCGATCGTGCCCGATGCGCCGCACCTCGAGTGGGGTCGCCCGGTGATCGCCGGCGACGCCCTGCCCGACGGCTACGGCTACCAGTGGTGGCTGATCCCGGGTGGGCTCGGGCAGTACAGCGCGATCGGCGTGTACAACCAGTGGGTCTTCGTGTCGCCGTCCGACGACGTGACGATCGTGAAGCTGTCCGCCACCCGCACCTACGGCACCACGAAGGGCGAGGACACCAGCTTCTCGGGCACGCACGAGGCGTTCCTGCAGGCGGTCGCCGCACACGTCGGCGCTCGCTGATCGCCGCTCGTGCGGCGCACGACGGCTCGCGCACGGGGCGCGCTCACGCACCGAACACGAGGTGCGTGCGGTCGCCGTCGGTGAGGCGCCGAACCTCGATGCCGTAGACGGGTTCGAGCACCTCGCCGCGGAGCACGTCGTCGGGAGGGCCGCTGCACGTCACACGACCCCGGTCGAGCAGCACGACGTGGTCGCAGAAGCGATTGGCCAGGTTGAGATCGTGGAGCACCACGATCGTGTCGAGTCCGAGTCCTCGCACGAGCCCGAGGACGTCGTGCTGGTAGCGGACGTCGAGATGGTTGGTCGGCTCGTCGAGCAGCAGCACCGGGCTGCGCTGCGCGATGCAGCGGGCGATCATCACCCGCTGGCGCTCACCGCCTGACAGCTCGTGCAACCGTCGATCGGCGAGTCCGGCGAGGTCGACCCGTTCGAGCGCGTCGAGGGTGATCCGGTGGTCGTCGGCGGTGAAGCCCTGGTGGTCGCCGCGGTGGACGTGACGACCGAGGAGCACGAACTCCCCGACGGTGATGTCGATGCCGTCGCCGGCAGCGTCCTGGGCGACGACGGCGACGGTGCGGGCGATCGAGCGCCGCGACATCGACGCCACGGCCTGCGCGTCGATGAGCACCGCGCCGCGCTGCGGGCGGAGCATGCCGTACAGGCATCGCAGCAGCGACGACTTGCCGCTGCCGTTGGGGCCGATGAGACCGACCACCTGTCCGGGGTGCGTGCGCAGGTGCACCCCGGACAGGATCTCGGCCGCGCCGAACCGGAGCTCGATCCCGGTGGCGTCGATCACCGTCGGGTCACCCGGCGATCCGGTCCGCCAGCACGGACAGCCCCTGCACGACGAGCGGGGTGGGGGGCTCGGCGTAGTTGAACAGCAGCGGGTACACCGCCCCGTCCGCCACGGCCCTGATGCTGCTCGCCCCGGGCAGGTCGGTGACGAGGGCAGCGATCTCCTCGGGGGTCAGCCCGGTGTCGTCGTAGAGCAGGACCAGCACCTCGGGGTTGCGGTCGATGACCTCCTCGATGGAGACCTCGGGCACCCGGTCGGGCAGTTCGGCGAAGACGTTGGTCATGCCGAGCGCCTCCATCAGCGGGTGCACCATGCCGAGCGCCGAGTAGGCGTAGATGGCGCTGCCGTCCGAGCTCACGTAGAGCGCCGCTGCGGTCCGACCCTCGGCGACGGGCGCCTCCGCGGCCGACGCCACGGTGGCCGCCAGCGCGTCGGCCGCGGGGTCGGCGACGTCGGAGGTGCCGAACAGGCGGCCGTAGAAGCGCACCTCGTCGACGATGCTCTCGAACGACGGCAGGGGCGGGTCGTCGCAGAACGGCGGCATCACGTACAGCTGGATGCCGACGTCCGCGAGCGCGCTGTGGGTGATGGTCTCGGTGTCGTAGCCGATCACGAGGTCGGGTTCGTACTCGATGATCGCCTCGAGCGACACCTCGACGCCTCCGGTCGAGGTGGCCTCCGCCTGCAACGCCGGCAGGGCGTCGAGCACCGCGAGCTCGTCGGCCGAGTAGTACTCCTCCGGGAAGTCCTCGATGCGGGCCACGACCCGATCCATCGCGCCGGCGGCGAACAGCAGCGACGGCGCAGCGGCCTCCATCAGCAGGACGCGCTCGGGCGGAGCGTCGAGCGTGTACTCGGTGCCGCAGTTGGGGAACGTGAAGGGGAAGCCGGCGGCCGCCGCACCGGCGGTGGTGTCGGCGGTCGTGCCGGCCGTCGTGTCGGCCGTCGTGCCCGCCGTGTCGTCGTCGGCGTCGTCGCCGCACGCCGCGGCGATCAGCGCGAACGCGATCACGGCAGTGGCCGGACGACGTCCGCGTGTCGCGGAGATCGTGCGCGTCCCGGGATGGTTCGTCCTCGGACGGATCATGGTGTTCCTTTCCGGCGCACGGTGGCGCTCAGGTGGTGTGGGGGAGCTTGCGGACGAGGGCGACGAGCACGGGGCCACCGAGCACGCCCGTCACCACGCCGATGGGGAGCTCGCGTGGCTGCAGCACCATGCGGGCCGCGACGTCGGCCCACACCAGCACCAGCGCCCCGATGGCCGCGGCGGCCGGGATCAGGTGTCGGTGGACGGTGCCGGCGACGCGCCGGGCGATGTGGGGCACGGCGAGACCGACGAAGCCGATGCCGCCCGAGAGCGAGACGGCGCAGCCGACGCACAGCGCGATCACCACGACGAGCACCAGCCGGGTACGGCCCGGATCGACGCCGCTCGCGATCGCCGTCTCGTCACCGAGGGCGAGCAGGTCGAGTCGCCGCCGCCACCAGAACACGAGTGCGATGCCCGCACCGATGCCGGCGTACCCGATGGGCAGGGTCGACCAATCGGCGTTCACCAGCGAGCCGAGGAGCCAGAACATGACGGCGCGGGCACCCTCGGTGGAGTCGGCGAAGAGGATCAGCAGGCTCGTCGTCGCGCTGAGCAGGTAGCTCACGGCCACGCCCGAGACGAGCATCCGCGACGGGGTGATCCGCCCGGTGGAGCGCGCCAGCGCGAGCACCAGGGCGAGTGCGCCCAGCGCTCCGAAGAAGGCCATCAGCGACACCGACTCAGGGCCGAGTCCGGCCCCGACACCGAACAGGATCGCCGCTGCCGCGCCCGTTGACGCCCCCGAGCTGACGCCGAGGAGGTACGGCTCGGCCAGCGGGTTGCGGACGATCGCCTGCAGGGCCACCCCGACCACCCCGAGTGCTGCACCGACGATCGCGCCGAGGAGCACTCGCGGCAGGCGCACCTCCCAGATGATCGAGTCGTGGGTCGCCGCCCACGCGCGGGTGTCGGGGAACCCGATGGTGTGATGCCCGATGATCCGCACCACCGTGCCCGGGGCCACCGCCACCGGCCCGAGCCCGATCGCGATCACGACCGAGGTGAGCGCCAGCGCGGTGAGCACGACCAACGTGGGACGACGGCTCCACCGACGACGATC
>WLDE01000048.1 GCA_009704985.1 Actinomycetota bacterium
GGTGTGGAGGACGACCTCGTTGATCACCGTGGTCTTGCCGGCGCCCAGGTACCCACCGACGAAGGTGAGCGGCACGCGCCGCCCGTCCCACGGGAGGAACATCGGCTCCTGGTACGGCACCCCACCATCCTGCCGCACACCCGGAACCACGCCGCAGGCGCGTCCGCCCCGCCGCCGGCCGGTCGGGGGAGGGGATGACCGGGACTCCTTCTCGTGTCCGGCAGGTCGGCCGGGAACTGGCAAGCTCGCGCTCGTGCAGCAGACCGGATCGCCCGCGACCACGGTCGACGATGCAGCGGCGGGGGGCCGATGTGCGGCTCGCGCTGATGTGCCTCGTGCACCTCACCGGCGACCTGTCGTGGCTCGACGAGCCGTTCCGGCCGGCACGCGACGTGCGACTCGTCCCCGACCCCGACGCCGGCCTGCCCGACGAGGCTCGACAGCGCATCCGCGACGCGCTGCGCGACCTGCTCGCCGGCCCGGTGCCGCCGGCCGTGATCCACGACCCGGGCGACGAGCTGATGCAGCGCATGATGTCGGTGTGCCTCGGCGAGGACGTGCCGCCGATCGCTGGTTGTTCGACCACCTCCCGTACTACGCGGCCTGGTTCCGGTTCGCGATGTTCTGGCGCTACGGCGACGGCCTCCTCGCGACCCTGCGGAAGGACCCCGACTGGCCGCACCCCGACCGCTCGATGAACCGCCGCAACGACCGGCACCGCGCCGAGATGGCCGCCTTCCTCGAACGCGAGCTCGACGGCCGGCCCGACCTGCTGGAGCGCTGCCTGCCCACCTATCCGCCGTACGGCAAGCGGATCCTCATCGACAACGGCTGGTTCCGCACCCTGCGCCGACCGAACGTCGAGCTGGTCACCGAGCCGATCGAGCGCGTCGACGGCGACACGGTGGTCACGACCGACGGCGCCCGGCGGCCGGTCGACGTGGTGGTCCTCGCCACGGGGTTCCAGGTGATGCAGATGGCGGCGCGCCTCGGGATCCGCGGCCGCCGTGGCGTCGACCTCGCCGACGTGTGGGCCGACGACCAGGCGGCGGCGCACCTCGGCATCACGGTGCCCGGCTTCCCGAACCTGTTCCTGATGGGCGGACCCAACACCGGCCTCGGTCACGGCGGCAGCGGGATGTTCGTGGCCGAGTGCCAGGCGCGCTACGTCGTCGACGCGGTGCTCCACCTGGCCCGACGCCGCGAGCGGGCCCCAGCGGCGGGCGATGCCATCGCGGGCCGGACGGCGCCACCACCCGTGCTCGAGGTGCGCCGTGAGGTGCACGACGAGTACGTCGCCCGGGTCGACGCCGAGCACGAGCAGCTCATCTGGACCCATCCCGGGATGACCAACTGGTACCGCAACCGGCACGGCCGGATCGTGGCGATCATGCCGTGGCGCCTCGTCGACTACTGGTCGATGACCCGCCGGGTGGACCCCTCCGACTTCCTCGACTCCTGACCCATCGACTCCTGACCCATCGACTCCTGACCCATCGACTCCTGACCCGCCCGCCGCTCGGCAGCGAGGTCGAGCGCCCAGCGCACCGCTCCGCTCACGGGCGGCCGGCCGAGCGGCACGATCGTCGCTCGCGTGCACCCGTGTGCGAGCGCGCCCGCGAACCCCGCCGCGAACCGGCCGCCCGACTCGTGCACCCCACCGGCGGTGACCACCTCGAACGCGTCGTCGCGCAGGTCGAGCCGGGTCGCGACCCCCACCACCGTCGCCGCGTGGCGCGCGCCGCTCGCGGTGAGGATCGCCGCAGCCACCTCGTCGGCGTCGTCGTCGGCGGCGAGCTGCAACAGCGGCGCCAGCGAGCCGTCGGGTCGCACCCGGTGCCGGCCGATCCACTCGAACAGCGTCACCACGTCAGGAGCGCCGAACCGGTCGAGCACGCGGCCGGTGAGGCTCGTCACCGGACCGGAACCGTGGTGCGCGGCCGCGACGGCGTGCAGCAGGTCGGTCACCAGCGAGGCGGCGCCGCACGGCTCACCCCAGCCGACGGCGAGCGTGCGGAACCGGCGACCGGAACGATCACGCCCGGCCACGACCGCTCCGGTACCGGCGATCGACACGATCCCCCAGCCCTCGCTCGCACCGGCGTGCAGCGCGATCCACGAGTCGTTCACCACGGCGCGCACACCGCCGAGGCCGAACGCGGCGATGCGCTCGTCGAGTGCGGCCTCGTCGCTCGCGAAGTCGAGTCCGGCCAGCCCGAACACCGCGGCGGCGACCTCGTGGTGGGCCACCCCGGCGTCGGCGAGCACCCGGTCGACACCGTCGCGCAGCACCTCGGCCGCGGCGTCGAGGCCGACCGCCTCGTGGTTCACGCACCCGGTGCGCAGCGTGGCGAGCGTGACGCCCGAGAGGTCCGCCACCACGAGGTCGGTCTTGGTGCCACCGCCGTCCACGCCCAGCAGCATCAGCCCAGCCTCCCGAGCATCCCCGCGTTCGCCTCGCGCAGCCGCGCCCACAGCGCCGGAGCCTGCGCGAGCGACGGTCCGAGCGGGTGCGTGACGAGCGCGCGGATCGCCGTGTCGTGGTCGCCGGTGACGGCCGCCTCGACGGCCAGCAGCTCCACGTCCTTCACCGTGCGCACCAACGCGTCGACGTCGGGCCGCAGCGGCGCCACCGCGATCGGTTCGGGTCCGGCCGCGCCGATGCGCGCCGACACCTCCACCACCACGTCATCGGGCAGTCCGGGAATCGCGCCGCGGTTGGGCGTGTCGATCACGTGGACCGTCCCGGCCGCCGTGGCGAGGTCGGCCATCAGGGCCGCAGCCGCCTCCGAGTAGTGGGCGCCACCGCGGGCGGCGAGCTCGGGGGGCGCCTCGGCGAGCGCGGGATCGGCGTACCGGGCGAGGAGTGCCGCCTCGATCTCCCGCACCCGCGACGCCCGTGTGGGAGAAGCGGCCTGGTGCGCGAGCCAGGCATCGGTCTCGTAGAAGTAGAGGAGGTAGTCGTTCGGCACGGCGCCGACGAGCCGGATCGACTCGGGCGTCCAGCTCGGTTCGCCGTCGCCGTGCCCCGCCGACTGCACACGACGTCCGAGCCGGGCGAGCACCTCGGCGGTGCGGTCGTCGCGGACGCCGTCGCGATCGACGAACACGCCGCGCACCCAGCTCAGGTGGTTGAGTCCCACGTAGTCGAACGTGACGGCCCCGACCTCGACGTCGAGCGACGCAGCGATGCGGGCCCGCATCGACCACGGCACGTTGCACAGACCGATCGAGTGCACGTCGCCGTGACGGCACAGCGCCTCGGTCACCAGCCCGGCCGGGTTCGTGAAGTTCAGCAGCACCGCGCCGGGGGCGTGGCGGGCGACGTCGGCCGCGATGTCGAGCGCGACGGGAATCGTGCGCCAGGCGTTCGCGAGGCCGCCGACACCCACCGTCTCCTGCCCGATCAGGCCGAACGTTCGTCCGAGCTGCTCGTCGCGCTCGCGGGCCGCCATCCCGCCCACGCGGATCTGGCTCACCACGAACGCCGAACCCGCGATCCCCGCCACCCGGTCGTCGCCCCACGTGACCTCCACCGGTGCCTCGGACGACCGAGCACCGGCCGCGGCACGATCGGCCATCCGGCGGGCGAGCGGGCCGAGCACCGCCAGGCGGTCGGCGTCCGGGTCGACGAGGTGCACGTGGTGCAGGTCGAGCTGCTCGCGGCGCCGGAGCAGGCCGTCGACCAGCTCGGGCGTGTAGGTGGACCCTCCGCCGATCACGCACACCTTCACGCGGGCGAGCGTACCGGCCGCCCCGGCGCCGCCCGGGGTGCGATCGGCGCCGGCGATCTGGGAGACTGGCGCGGTGCGACGGCTGGGGGGCCGTCACCGACGCAAGGGGGTTCCATGACCGAGCAGGACCGACCGGACAGCGCCGTCGACGCGGATGTCGTCGTCGTGGGGGCCGGGTTCTCCGGGTTGTACCTGTTGCACGAGATGCGCCGACTGGGGTTCCGCGTCCGCGTGCTCGAAGCCGCCGACGACGTCGGTGGCACCTGGTACTGGAACCGCTATCCCGGCGCCCGCTGCGACATCCCGACCACCGACTACACGCTCACCTTCGATCCGGCGCTCGAGGACGAGTGGACGTGGTCGGAGAAGTACGCCACCCAGCCCGAGATCCTCCGCTACGCCCAGTTCATCGCCACCAAGTACGACCTGTACTCCGGCATCGAGTTCCTCACCCGGGTCGAGCGTGCCGTCTGGGACGAGTCCGCACGCTGCTGGACGGTGCACACCGACCGGGGCGAGGCGATCCGCTGTCACTACTACGTGATGGCCACCGGCTGCCTGTCCGTGCCGAAGGTGCCCGACATCGAGGGCGTCGACCGCTTCGCCGGCCCCACCTACTTCACCAGCCGCTGGCCGCACGAGGGCGTCGACTTCACGGGCAAGCGCGTCGGCATCGTCGGCACCGGGTCGTCCGCGATCCAGTCGATCCCGCTGATCGCCGCGCAGGCCTCGCAGCTCACCGTGTTCCAGCGCACCCCCAACTTCTCGATCCCCGCCTGGAACGGTCCGGCCGACCCGGCCCGCCTGGAGCGCATCGCCACCGATCGCGCCGCGTACCGCGCCGAGGCGAAGCTCTCCCGCGGCGGCGCCCCCGGCGAGCCCACGATGCTCGCCGCGCTGGCGCTCACCGACGCCGAACGCCGTGCCCGGTTCGAGGAGGTGTGGGCGACCGGCGGCCTCGAGATGCTCGGCTGCTTCAACGACACCATGGTGAACACCGAGGCCAACGAGCTGCTGTGCGAGCTCATCCGCGAGAAGATCCGCTCGATCGTCGACGACCCCGTCACGGCCGAGGCGCTCTGCCCGAAGGACCACCCGTTCGGCACCAAGCGGCCGTGCGTCGACACGAACTACTACGCGACGTTCAACCTCCCCCACGTCCGTCTGGTCGACCTCCGCGCCACCCCCATCGCCACCGTCACCGAGACCGGCATCGACACCACCGCCGAGTCGTTCGAGTTCGACGCCCTGGTGCTCGCGACCGGGTTCGACGCGATGACCGGCGCGATCGTCGGTGTCGACATCACCGGCCGCGACGGGCGCACCCTGAAGGAGGAGTGGGCCGCCGGTCCGCACACCTATCTCGGGCTCACCACCGTCGGGTTCCCCAACCTGTTCATGATCACCGGTCCCGGCAGCCCGTCGGTGCTGTCGAACATGGCGGTGTCGATCGAGCAGCACGTGGAGTGGGTCTCCAACGCGCTGGTGCACCTGCGCGACCAGGGGTGGGCCACGATCGAGCCGACGCAGACCGCGCAGGACGGCTGGGTGCTGCACGGCAACGACTGCGCCAACATCACGCTCTACCCGCAGGCGAACTCGTGGTACATGGGCGCCAACGTGCCCGGCAAGCCGCGTGTGTTCCTGCCGTACATCGGTGGGGTGGGCCCCTACCGGCTGGCCTGCGACGAGGTGGTGGCCCGCGACTGGCTCGGATTCCGCATCGAGGGTCCGAACGGCACGGTGTGCAACGACGGCCTCATCCGGCAGGTGATGCCCGACGTGCAGATGGTGCTCGACCTGATGGCCACGCTCGAGCTGCCTCCGATCGAGTCGCTGCCCCCGGCGATGGCACGCGAGTTCATGGGCGCATCGGCGGCGGCACGGCCGCCCGGCCCGGCCGTCGGCGAGATCGTCGACGGCACCTTCCCCGCCGCCGACGGCTCGGCGCTGGAGTACCGCCTGTACCGTCCCGCCACCGAGGGGCCGCACCCCGTGGTGGTGTACTTCCACGGTGGCGGCTGGGTGCTCGGCGACCACCAGAGCGACGACCCGCTGTGCCGCGACCTGTGCGTGCGGTCTGGCTCGCTGATCGTGTCGTGCAACTACCGCCACGCACCCGAGCACCGCTTCCCCGCTGCCGCACACGACGCGGTCGCCGCCCTGCGCTGGGTGAGCGAGCACGCCGCCGAGCTCGGTGGGCTGCCGGGTGGGGTGGTCCTGGCGGGCTGGAGCGCCGGCGCCAACCTCGCCACCGTGGCCGCGCAGGTCGCACGCGACGAGGGCGGCCCGGCCGTGCTCGGCCAACTGCTGCTCACCCCGGTCACCGACTGCGACCCGACGCGGGCGTCGTTCACGGAGAACGGCGAGGGCTACGCGCTCACGGCGTCGCTGATGTCGTGGTTCTGGGACCACTACGCCGACGAGGCCGACCGCAGCCATCCGCTCGCGTCGCCGATCCGGGGCGACCTCACGGGGTTGCCGCCCGCGACGATCGTGGTCAGCCAGTTCGACCCGCTGCGCGACGAGGGGATCGCCTACGCGGAGGCGCTGCGCGCCGCCGGCGGCGAGACCGACCTCGTGGTGGCCCGCGGCCACACGCACACGTCGCTCACGATGGTCGACGTGATCATCTCGTCGGTCGAGTACCGGGCCCGGATGGCCGAGGCCCTCCGGCGCATGTCGGCGGCCGTCGCGACGCGCTGACCGGCCCGCCCGACGACCGGCCCGCCCGCCGACCGCCCCGCCCGGGACGTTCGGCCCTGGGGCCGCGTTCGCGCTGGGCGCACGATCGACACGTGAAGCTCGACGAGCACCGACGGGTCGTGCGCGGCATCGTGGACGACCCCACCCTCACGTACCGGCAGCGCATCCAGTCGCTCGCGCTGGCCGCGGAGAACCTCCTCGACCCGCCGAAGGTGAGCGACGACTGCGCCACCGCGCTCGAGCAGCGCGTGATCTGCGACATGTACGAGGGCGCGGCGCCCCACCGGCCCCGCTACACCCTCCCCGACTACGAGCGGGCGATGCGCACCGGCAGCGAGTTCCTCGAGCTCGCCCCGCCCACCTCGTTCGACGACGCGACCACCTTCCTGCTCGCGCTGTACGGCAACGTGCCGTCGATCACCGGGTACCCGGTGTGGTTCGGCGACATCGACCGGCTGCTCGAACCGTTCGCCGCGGAGCTCGACGACGCCGAGCTGCGCCGTCGGCTCCGACGCTTCTGGACCCTGCTCGACCGGCTCTTCCCGGACGCGTTCGCGCACGCGAACCTCGGGCCCGCCGACGGCCGCGTCATGCGTGCCGCGCTCGCCGTGCACCGCGACGCCCACCAGATCGTGCCGAACCTCACCCTGCGGGTCGACCCGGCGGTCACCCCCGACGACCTGCTGCTCGACGCGATCCGCACCGTCGCCACCGTGGCGCAACCACACCTCGTGAACCACCCGATGATGGTCGACGACCTCGGCGAGCGGTACGGCGTCGTGAGCTGCTACAACTCGCTGCTCGTCGGCGGCGGGGCCCACACCCTCGTGCGGTTGAACCTCCACGAGGCGGCACGCCGTCACCGTGGCCGGTCCGACCGCTTCGTGACCGACACCCTCGCCCGCAACGTCGAGCTCGCCGCGGAGCTGATGACCTCGCGCATCGAGCACCTGGTGGACGAGGCTCGCTTCTTCGACCACTCCTGGCTCGTCCGCGAGGGGCTGCTGTCGCTCGACCGGTTCACCGCCATGTTCGGCATCGTCGGGCTCGCCGAGTGCGTCGAGCACCTCCTCACCGAGGACGGCCAGCCCGGCCGGTACGGCCACGACCTGCACGCCGACGACCTGGCGCACCGCATCGTGCGCGAGACGTCCGCTTCGGTGCACGCGATCCCGATGCCGTACTGCGAGGGCACCGGCGGTCGAGCGCTGCTGCACAGCCAGGCGGGCCTGGAACGCGACGTCGACCTCACCGCCGGCACGCGGGTGCGTGCGGGTGACGAGCCGCCGCTGTACCGCCACATCACGGCGGTGGCCCCGAACCACCGCTGGTTCCCGTCGGGGGTGAGCGACGTCGTGCGGCTCGACCCGGGCATCGCCGAGAACCCGCAGGCCGGGGTGGACATCGCCAAGGGCGCGATGTCGCTCGGCATGCGCGACGTGACGTTCGAGGTCGCCGGCGGCGAGTTCGTGCGCATCACCGGCTATCTCGCCCGGCGACGCGACGTCGACCGCACGCCCGACGAGCGGGCCGCGACGCCGCTCGCGGTGCGTCACTCCAGCACCGTGCTCGCCGCCGGCTCGTTCGCGAACGCCCACCTCGACACGCGCTCGGTGCAGCGTGTGCGCTGCCATGAGCTCGACGCCGGGTCTGCTCGCTGACGTCGTCCCGTCATCGTTCGTGGACGGGCCGGGCAACCGCTACGTCGTGTTCCTGCAGGGGTGTTCGTTCGACTGCCTCGCCTGCCACAACCCGCACACGATCGGCCGTCACGCCACTGCGTTCACCCACCGCGTCGAGGCGGCAGATCTGGCCGACGAGATCGCGTGCGTCGCGCCGTTCCTCACGGGCGTCACCGTGTCGGGCGGCGAGGCGACGGTGCAGTGGGAGTTCGTCCGCGACCTGTTCGCCGCACTGCGCGACCGACCGGCCACCGCCCACCTGACCCGACTGGTGGACACGAACGGCGATGCCGATCCCGACGTGTGGGCCGAGCTCGTACCGGTGATGGACGGGGCGATGGTCGACCTCAAGGCGATCGAGCCGGACGTCCACCGCGTCCTCACCGGTCACGGCAACGACCGGGTGCTCGAGTCGATCCGCCTCCTCGACCGTGTCGGGCGGCTGGCCGAGGTGCGCCTGCTGGTGATTCCCGGCGTGAACGACGCGCCCGAGCACGTCGACGCCACGGCGCGATGGCTCGTCGCGCTCGGGTCGTGCCCGCCGGTCATGGTGCTCGGGTTCCGTCACGCCGGCACCCGCGAGGTCGCCCGCCGGTTCCGGGAGGCGACCCCCGCCGACCTCACCACCGTCGTGGAGCGGCTTCGCGAGGGCGGAGTCGGCGCCCGCCGAGCGACCGATCCAGCTCGCGCAGATCGCTGACCATCGCCGGCTCGAGCTCCTGCTGCAGCAGCGGAGCCAGCTCGGGCATCTCACCGATCCGGTCGAGCGCGGCGCGCACCAGCTCCACGAGCATCAGCGACCCCGACCGGGCGAGGGCGGTCGGTCCGCCAGGGCGAGCGGGCACGCTCGGACCGGCCGTCGCGGAGGCCGACGACTACGTTCGGCACATGTCCGTCGCGCTGAAGGAGGCCCAGGAGTTCCTGGCCGACCACTGGTCACCCGACGTCGATCGCCGCGCCTGGATGGAACTCGTCGTCGACGAGCGCTGGGCGGTGCTGCGCTGGCCCGAGGAGTGGTACGGCCGCGGTCTCGCCGATGACGAGGCGAAGGAGGTGGAGGCGCTGTTCGCCGCCGCGGGCGCACCGGGACCCGGCCAGGACATCACCAACCTGTGGGCCGGCACGATGCTCGCCGGCGGCAGCGACGACCTGAAGCGGCAGTTCCTCCGCCCGCTCCTGCTCGACCAGGTGGCCATGTGCCTGCTGTACAGCGAGCCGGGCGCCGGGTCCGACCTCGCCGGCATCCGCACGTCCGCGGTCCGCGACGGCGACGAGTGGATCGTGAACGGGCAGAAGGTGTGGACGTCGGGTGCCCGCGGCGCCGACTACGGCATGCTCATCGCCCGCACCGACTGGGACCAGCCGAAGCACCGTGGCATCACGTTCTTCTGGTTCCCGATGCACCAGCCGGGGGTGGAGATCCGCCCGCTGCGTCAGGCCACGGGCGACGCCCGGTTCAACGAGGTGTTCCTCACCGACGCGCGGGTGCCCGACTCCCACCGGCTGGGCGAACTCGGCGGCGGCTGGTGGGTGCTGCAGACCGCCCTCGCCTACGAGCGCGCCGCGATGGGGGCCACCCGTCGCGGGCCGGCGACCGGCGTGCTCGGTGCGACGGGCCGCGCCCACGGTCGCATCCCCGCCGCCGACGTGTCCCTGCTCGACCTCGCCCGTCGGGTCGGCAAGGCAGACGACCCCGCGGTGCGCCAGGCGCTGATGGAGCTGCACTGCGCCCGTACGGTGAACGACTGGAACGCCGAGCGGGCCAAGGCGGTCATGCGGGCGGGCGGGTCGTCGCCGCTCGCGTCGCTGGGCAAGCTGGCGTTCTCGCAGATCCTCCACCGGGCGGGCCGCCTGCAGGGTCACCTCCTGGGCGTGGAGGCCACGCTCGACGGCGACGAGTTCCCGACGGCTCGCGATCACAACTACTCGCAGCTCAACGCGTACTTCTTCTCGATCGGCGGCGGCACCGACCAGATCCAGCGCAACATCATCGGCGAGCGGATCCTCGGCCTGCCGAAGGAACCCGAGGTGGACCGCGACGTGCCGTTCCGCGAGGTACCGGCGAGCGGTCAGCCCCGTCGCTGACGCGCCAGCAGCGCGTCCAGGAACCGCACCACGGCATCGGCCGACTCGCGACGCCACAGCACCACCACGTCGTCGGGATCGTCGTTCGAGCGCGCCGCGGCGATCTCCGCCACCCGCGCACGTTGCTGCACGAGCAGCTCGCGGGTGTCGACGCCGAGCCGATCGGCGAGCACGAGCTTCAGCAGCAACTCGCTGCGCACGTCGCGCAGGTGCGGCACCGGCGCGACGAGCCACCGTCGCAACGCCGCGAGTCCCGGCGGGGTGGCGGCCAGCACGGTGCGCGGCCCACCGGCCGTGCCGCGTTCCTCGCCCACCGCCTCCACGTGTCCGGCCGCGACGAGCTGATCGAGCGCGCGGTAGGTGAGCGCCCGCGACAGCGACCACACGCGGCCGACGTCGCCGTCGGGCGCGAGCCGCTTCGACACCGCGAAGCCGTGCGACGGTCCCTGCGCCAGGATGCCGAGGCACGCCCACTCGCCGAGCAGCAGTTCGTCGGACCGCACGCGCACCATCCCCACATGCTGCCGCCTGCGCTCAGGTGGGGGCGACCTCGATGTCGGTGGCCTTCACCGCGGCGTGGACGGCGTCGCCCGGGCGCAGGTCCAGCTCGTCGAGCGCGGCGACGGTGATCTCCGCGGTGAGGGGCAGCGGTCCGTCGAGGTCGACCCGCACGCGGTCGCCGCGGCGGTCGAGGTCGACGACGACGCCGGGCCACACGTTGCGCGCGCTCGACGCCGGCGCCTCGCGGGTGAGCAGCACGGAGTGCGGGCGGATGACGGCCACGCAGTCCCCGGCGGGGGCGTCGGCGATCACCACGTGCGCGCCGGCGGCCGTGCGCAGCACGCCGTCGGTGACGGCGCCGCGCACGAGGTTCACGCCCACCAGGTCGGCCACGTAACGCGACCTCGGTCGGGCCGTCACCTCCGCCAGCGTGCCGGCCTGCACGACCCGCCCGTCCTCCACGATCACGACGCGGTCGGCGAGCGCGTGAGCGTCGACCGGGTCGTGGGTCACGAGCAGCCGCATGCCCTCGAAGCTCGCCAGGTGCTGGCGCAGGTCGCGGCGCACCGCGGCGCGGGTGCCGACGTCGAGCGCGGCGAGCGGCTCGTCGAGCAGCAGCACGCGCGGGTCGGTCGCCAGCGCCCGGGCGAGCGCCACACGCTGCGCCTGGCCGCCCGACAGCGCCCGTGGGCGGGAGCCGGCGTACTCGTCGAGGCCCACCCGTGCGAGCCAGTCGTGCGCACGCGTGCGGGCCTCCGCGGCACGAACGCCACGAGCGCGAAGGCCGAAGGCGACGTTCTCGAGCACCGACATGTGCTCGAACAGCAGGTACTGCTGGAACACGACGCCGATCGGACGGTGCTCGGGTTCGACGAAGACCTCGTCGCCGTCGTCGACCACCCGGCCGTCGATCTCCACGACACCCCGGTCGAGCGGCTGCAACCCGGCGACCGCGCGCAGCAGCGTGCTCTTGCCGGCACCGTTGGGTCCGAGCACGGCGACGAGCTCGCCCGGCCGCACCTCCACCTCGACGTCGAGGTCGAGCGTGCCGAGCTGCAGCGCGACGACGGCGCGCAGGCTCACGCGGCCACCGTCGTGCGCGTGCCGAACCACCGGTCGCGGAGCCCGACCAGCACGGCGAAGGAGATCGCGATCAGCACGAGCGCCAGCACGATCGCCTCCTCGGGGTTCGTCTCCAGCGACAGGTAGACCGCGAGCGGCATGGTCTGCGTCGTCCCGGGGAAGTTGCCCGCGAAGGTGATCGTGGCGCCGAACTCGCCCAGCGCCCGGGCCCACGACAGCACGGCACCGGCCACCAGCGCGGGCCGGATCGCCGGCAGCGTGACCCGGCGGAACGTGTACCAGCGCGACGCGCCCAGCGTGCGCGCTGCGTCCTCCACGCGCAGGTCGAGCTGGCGGAGCGCGGCCTCGACGGTGATCACCAGGAACGGCATCGCGACGAACGTCTGCGCCACCACCACCCCGGCGGTGGTGAACGGCAGCTGCACGTCGAACCACCGGTCGAGGTACTGGCCGATCAGCCCTCGCCGACCGAGCGCGAAGAAGAGCGCCACGCCCCCGACGACGGGCGGCAGCACCATCGACAGCGTGCACAGCGCACGCACTGCGCCACGGCCCGGGAACGACGTGCGAGCGAGCGCCCACGCGAGCGGGACGCCGAACACGATCGACAGCGCCGTGGCCCACAGCGAGCACACGAGCGACAGCCGCAGCGCGGTGAGGGCGCCGTCGGCGGTGAGGTACGACCACGCACCCGACCACGGCGCTCGCCACAGCAGGCCCACCAGCGGGAGCGCGAAGAACGCGACGGCGACCGCGGCGAACGCCAGCGCCGGGATCGGCAGGCGCACCCGCCCGACTCGACGCCGGCGGGCGGTCACGGTGCGAGGAACCCGAACGACGCGAGGATCGCCTGTCCCTCCGCGGACAGGACGAAGTCGACGAACGCCTGTGCGGCCTCCGGGTTCGCCGCCTGCTCCGTCACGGCGATCGGGTACTCGGCGAGCACGTTGACGTCGGCGGGGATCGCGACGCCCTCGGCGTCGGACGCGGCGGCGATGACATCGGTGCGGTAGACGATGCCGGCATCGGCCTCACCCGACGTCACCTTCGACACGACGCCCTTCACGTTCTGCTCGAGCGACTTCGGCGTCACCGCGACCCCGGCGGCCGAGAGCACGTCGGCGGCGTAGCGGCCGCACGGGACCTCGGGTGCGCAGATGACCACGACGAGATCCTGGTCCGCGAGATCGGCCACACCGGTGATCCCCCGCGGGTTGCCGGACTCCACGATGATCTCCAGGACGTTGGTGGCGACGACCACCGGCTCGCTCGCGGCGCCGCCCGCGTCGGTGAGCTTCGTCATGTTGCTCGTGTCGGCGGACGCGAAGACGTCCGCCGGCGCACCCTCTCCGATCTGGGTCACGAGTTCGGACGACGCCGCGAAGTTGAACACCACCTCGACCTCGGGGTTGGCGTCCGTGAACGCCTCACCCAGTTCCTCGAACGCAGCCGTGAGCGAGGCTGCCGCGAACACGTTGACGGTGCCCTGCGTCTGCGCCTCGTCACCGTCGTCGCCGCACCCGGCGGCGAGCAGGAGCGAACACACGGCGACGGCGGCACGGCGGCGGAGATGGTGTGACATGGAGGGAATGTTAGTCAATGATTGACTATTCACTCAACCGTCCGCTGCCGCCGGGAGGAACGGTCCGACCACGGCGGCCGTCCGTTCCCACGAGGCGTCGAGCTCGTCGCCGACGACGGCCCGCAGCGCCGGGTCCGCCCGGGCGGTCGTGACGTCGCGGACCACCCACCCGGCGGCCTGGTCCACCCAGACCGGACGCGCCAGGAGCGCGGTGACCGCCGTCCCGGGCGGCCCGCTCGCCACGAGCGCCGGGTCGATCACCACGTCGAGCAGCACACCGTCGCCGGTCGCTGCGCTCGTGAACGGGCCGCTCCCCAGCGGCATGTTGGCGATCAGGTTGCCGAGGCCGTAGGCCACCCACATCGACCCCCACCGCTCGATCGGTTGCACGACGTGGGCGTGGTGACCGACCACCAGGTCCACCGCCTGTGACATCGCCAGCTCGCCGGCGATCGCACGTTGGGCGTCGGAGGCGCGCTGCGAGTTCGACGACCCCCAGTGCAACGACACGATCACCACGTCGGCACCGCGCTCGCGTGCCAGCCGAGCGTCGGCGACGAGCCGCTCCACGTCGATCAGGTTCGACCGCCACGGTTCGTCCGGCGGCGGATCGCCCTCGTCGTAGCCGTACGTGGCCGAGACGTGGCCGATCGTCAGGCCGCCGACCTCCAGCAGGATCGGCTCGATGTCTGCGGGAGTCGAGGCCATCCCGTGCTGGGTCATCCCCGCGGCACGGAACCGATCGATCGTCGCCTCCACCCCCGGCACACCACGGTCGAAGGTGTGGTTGCTGGCGGTCGAGCAGTGGTCGAACCCCACGGCCGCCAGCCCGTCGACCACCTCGGCCGGCACGCCGTAGCGGGGACTGCTCGTGGAGGACTCGAACGGCGGCGCGACCGGGGTCTCGAGGTGGCACACGGCCAGGTCGGCCGACTCGACGAACGGCTGGACGTCGGCGAAGAACGGCGCGAAGTCGTGGACGCCTCCGCCGAGCTCGAGCGCGCGCCGCCACAGCGGCGAGTGCATCAACACGTCACCGGTGAACACGAGCCGCACCGGGGACGGCGGCACCGTGGTGGACGGTGGGATCTCCACCTCGGCGGCGGACGGGGCGGACGGGGCGGACGGGGCGGACGGGGCGGATGTCGTCGTGCCGTCGGCGGCGTCGGGCGCATCGGGCGCATCGGGCGCATCGGGCGCGTCCGCCACGAGGTCGACGTGATCCACGGCGTCCACGGAGTCGACGGAGCCGAGCGTCGGGTCGGCGGGCGCGCACGCCGCGGCCACGACCGCCACTGCCACCAGCACCGGTAGCAGGCCGCACCGGCCGGCGCCCCCACGCACGCCAGCACCGTAGCGGTCGTGGCACGGACCACGGTTCATGCGTCCGCCGTCGGCGGTCGCGTCGGATCCGGTTCGGCCGGATGGTCCCCGCGTGCGAAGCTCACCCAGATGGGGACAGCACCGAAGGACGCCACACCGCACACGCGCGCCGCCAACGCACCACGCAGCTTCGAGTTCGACGCTCGCGACTTCGAGCGTGCCGAACGCGGCCTGCTGGCCACGATCCCGGACGGTCGCATCGAGGGCCCCTTCGGTCCGGTGTACGACATCAGCCGCTACGACTTCGTCGAGCGCGGCAGCACGAACCCCGACACGGTGAACCCGAGCCTGTGGCGGCAGGCCCAGCTCAACGGTGTGCACGGTCTGTTCGAGGTCGCCCCCGGCGTGTGGCAGGCCCGCGGCTACGACATCTCGAACGTCACCTTCATCGCCGGTGACACCGGCTGGATCGTCATCGATCCGCTCACCACCGAGCCGTGCGCGCGGGCATGCCTCGGCCTCGCGAACGCGCACCTCGGCGCCCGCCCGGTCGTCGCCGTCATCTACACCCACAGCCACGCCGACCACTTCGGCGGGGTGCTCGGCGTGACCACGCAGGAGGACGTCGACGCCGGTCGGTGCCGGATCATCGCCCCCGAGCACTTCCTGCGCGAGACCGTCGGCGAGAACGTGATCGCCGGCTACGCGATGACGCGACGTGCGCTGTACCAGTTCGGCCCGCTGCTGCCGCCCGGCCCCCGCCAGCACGTCGACTGCGGACTCGGCAAGGCGATCCCGCTGTGGATCTCCGGGCTCATCGCCCCCACCGAGGACATCACCGCCACCGGGCAGGAGCTCGTGGTCGACGGCGTCCGCGTGATCTTCCAGCTCACCCCGGAGACCGAGGCACCGGCGGAGATGAACTTCTTCTTCCCCGACCACGGCTGGCTGTGCACGGCGGAGAACTGCACGCACACGATGCACAACCTCGTCCCGATCCGGGGTGCGCTGATCCGCGACTCGCTCAAGTGGTCGAAGTACATCGGCGAGGCGATCGAGCTGTTCGGCAGGGACACCCAGCTGATGTTCGCCTCGCACCACTGGCCCCGCTGGGGCAACGAGGACGTGCTGCAGTACCTCGTGCGCCAGCGCGACCTGTACCGCTGGATGCACGACCAGACGATGCGCCACGCGAACCGCGGGCTCAACGCGACCGAGATCGCCGAGCTGCTGCAACTGCCGCCCGAGTTCGCCGCCGAAGGCCACACCACCGGCTACTACGGCGATCTCGTCCACAACGTGAAGGCCGTGTACCAGCGCTACCTCAGCTGGTACGACGGCAACCCGGCGAACCTCTGGAAGCTGCCGCCCACCGACGCCGGCCGGCGCTACGTCGAGCTGGCGGGTGGGCCGGACGCGCTGCTCGCGTCCGCCCGGGCCGCATTCGACGCCGGTGACTACCGCTGGGTGGCCGAACTGCTCAACCACCTCGTCTTCGCCGACCCGACCAACTCCGCCGCACGTGAGCTGCAGGCCGACACCTTCGAGCAGCTCGGCTACCAGGCGCAGTCGGCCACGTTCCGCAACGCGTACCTGATGGGAGCGCAGGAGCTCCGCGACGGCACCCCCGAGCCCCGCCCGGTCACTCGCAGCAGCTATCTCGAGGCCATGACCGTCGGCCAGATCTTCGACAGCCTCGCCGTGCGCCTGAAGAGCGAGGAGGTCGGCGGTCTCGCCGTCACGCTGAACTTCACCTTCACCGACCTCGACCAGCGGTGGGTGCTCGGCCTGTCGAACCGAGCGCTCCACGCCGTCGAGGGTCGCCATGACGACGGTGCCGCGGTCACCGTCGCATTCACGAAGCGGGTGCTCCAGCAGGTGATCGACGGCAGCACCACCTTCGCCGACGCCGTGGCCGCCGGTGACGCCACGGCGTCGGGCGACCTCGACGCCACCGACGCGATCTTCGGCCACCTCGACGTGTTCATGAACTTCTTCAAGCTCGTCGAACCCTGACCGCCCGACCGGCCCGCGCTGGTCCGGACGAACGCGTCGGAGGGCGTACGGTTGGCTCGTGATCGTGCACGGACCGGAGCGGCTGGCAGGACAGGGACTCGATCGGCACCAGGAGGAGTCCGGCGACCGGGCGATCCTGACGCTGCTCGCGGGTGACCAGGTGGACCTGGTGCTCACGTGGCGTGACGAGGCACCGGGACGCCCGGCGGCGTACGAGGTGTGGTCGCAGCGGGGCATGTGCCGCTTCCAGCGGATGATCGACGACGACGGGACCCTGACGTTCCGCACGATCGAGGTCGTCGGTACCGACCCGCTCGCGAACCTCGACCCACTCGCGCTGTCGACGCTCGCCGACGAGCGTGCCGCCGCGGCGGCCGGCGGCTTCGACCCCGACGATCCCGACCGACGGTTCGTCGCCCCCGAGCAGCAGAGCTACCCCTTCGCCCACGAGCGCATCGCCCAGCTGTTCGACTCGCCGAACGCACCCGACCTCGCCGTGAGCCCGAAGGACTGGTGCTCGGGCTCGCAGCCGGGCACCCACGGCGGCCTGCACGTCCGCCAGGCCCGCGCCCCGCTGTGGTTCAGCGGCCGGGGTGTCGTGCCCGGACGCCACCAGCTCGCCGCCCGCTCCGTCGACATCGCCCCCACCGTGCTCGCGGCGCTGCGGTTCCCGTTGATCGACGGCGCCGACGCCACGGGCCGCACCAGCACCGAACGCGGGGTCGGACCCGACGTGCTGCTCGCCCGGCAGGACGGTCGCGTGGTCGACGAGGTGCTCGACCCCACCGCCGACGCGCCGACCCGGCTGTACGTGTTCCTGCTCGACGGCCTGCACCAGACCGAGCTCGAACACCGCCTCGCGAGCGAACCGGACGCACTGCCGAACCTCCGCCGGCTGCACGATCGGGCGGCGGTGCTGGCGGGCGGATCGATCGTGAACTTCCCGTCGATCACCTGGCCGAGCCACACCGCGATCGGCACGGGCACCTGGTGCGGTCACCACGACGTGGTGAACCCCTCGTACTACGTGCGCGAGCGCCGCGAGACGGTGTCACCGCAGGGGCTGCAGATCGGCACCGAGCGCTTCGCGAACCCGGCCGTCGAGAGCCTGTACGAGGCCTTCCACCGCGTCCACCCCGGCGACCTCACCGCGGCGATCCACGCCCCGTTCGGCCGCTCCGCACGCCACGCGGTGCTCGAGGGGCGCAACCTGTGCGATCGCGCCGCCGTGAAGGCGCTCACCGCGGAGTTCGCCCCGGCGATGCACCCGCGCTGGGCCGACGAGCACCCCTCGGTCGCCGGCGAATCCCTCCTCGACACGCGCGGCCTCGCCCAGGTGGTGGAGCTGGTCGGCCGGGGCCGCGAGGCCGCTCCGCGGTTCGTGTACCACGAGCTGGCGCTCACGGACGGCGCCGGCCACGAATACGGCCCGCACAGCGACGGCCTTCGCGACGCCCTGGACGAGACCGACCGGCGCATCGGCGTGGTGCTCGACCTGCTCGTCGAGCAGGGGCTGTTCGACGAGACGCTGTTCGTGGTCACCGCCGACCACGGCATGGCGCCCCAGGACGTCACGCTGGCGGCGAACCCCACGGCCCAGGTGCTCGACGCCGGGCTGGCGGCGGTGGTGGCCGAACCGATGATCTGGCTGCTCGACGTGGCGATCGACGTGGAGCGCAAGCCCGACGGCCGCACCGGGCGCGTCGCGGTGTCCGAGCTCGACGCCGACGAGCACGGCGAGCGTCCGGCGGTCGCGGACGCCGAGGTGGTGGTCGAGGCACACCTGCCGGGTCGCGAACCGCGGCTGATCGCGCGCGGCCGCACCGACGAGCGCGGTCTGTTCGGGTTCCCCACGCCGAGCGACGTGCCCACGGCCGGCCTGGTGGTGGCGGTGCGCGCCCGCGGGCGCAACCCCCGCCACCTGCGCCTCGACGGCTCCGCGCTCGGTGTCGACCTCGTCGCGGCGCTCTACGGCGACCGGCGAGCGACACGCGGCTTGATCGAGACCTGATCTTCTCTTGCACGGATCGTGGTGCTCCGGGCACAGGATGCGTTCGTGACCGCAGCACTCGCCGCCGGAACCGAGCTCACCCTCATCGGCGCGACCCGTACGGGTGCTCGTCGCTACCGGGCCGTCGTGTCCGACGTCCTGCAGGACCGGATCGTGCTCGACGCCGGCGACCCCGTCGACCTCCCGGCCTCCGGGTCGTGCGCGTCCTTCCTCCACGACGGGAAGCTCTTCGCGTGCGAGATCGTGGCGGGCGGCGGTTCACAGCTCACGATCAGCCGTCCCGACGACGTCGACGCCGACGACCGGCGCGTCACCCGCCGCATCGCCACCTCGCTACCCGCCTCGCTCCGGCGCTCCAATCTCGGTGGCCCGGTGCAGGCCGCCTACGTGGTCGACCTGTCCCTCGGCGGCGCGAAGCTCCTCACCGAGGAGCTCGAGGACGGCCTCGGTGTCGACCACGAGGTCGAGGTCCGCATGGGCGCGATCGCCACGACCGCCTGGGTCCGCCACGTCGAGCGCCACGCCAACCCGAAGCTCCGCTACGTCGGCATCGAGTTCGGCCCGATGGGCGAGGCGGCTCGCCGGCACCTGCTCGAAACGGTCGGCAGCCTGCGCGCCGGGATGCACCGCTGGCGCTGAGCCGCCACCGCTCCGGGCGGGGACGCCCGATGCACGCCTGACAGACTCGGCGGCATGTCGACCCCGACCGGCGCCCGCACGACCAGTTCCTCGACCGAACCCGAGCCGTTCCGCATCGAGGTGCCCGACGCCGTCCTCGACGACCTGCGCGACCGGTTGGCGCGGACCCGGTGGCCCGATCAGATCCCGGGCACCGGCTGGGACTACGGCGCCGAGATCGACACCGTCCGCGAGCTCTGCGAGTACTGGCGCACGCAGTACGACTGGCGCGCCGCCGAGGCCGAGCTCAACCGCTGGCCGCAGTACACCGCAACCGTCGAGGGCCTGCACGTCCACTTCGTGCACGCCCGCAGCCCGCACCCCGAGGCGATCCCGATCTGCATCACCCACGGTTGGCCGGGTTCGATCAGCGAGTTCCTCGACGTCCTCGGGCCGCTCACGGACCCGACCACCCACGGCGGCGACGCCGCCGACGCGTTCCACGTGGTCGCGCCGTCGATGCCCGGGTACGGCTTCAGCGGGCCGACCACCGAGACCGGCGTCGACATCCGGCGGGTCGCGGCCACCAACGTCGCGCTCATGGAGCTGCTCGGCTACGACCGCTACGGCGCTCAGGGTGGCGACTGGGGCGGCATCGCCACGGCGCACATGGGACAGCTCGCCCGCGACCACCTCCTCGGCATCCACGTGAACATGGCCATCCCCCGGCCACCGGAGGGCGATCCGATGGCCGGGGTGCAGCCCGACGAGTTGCAGGGACTCGCGGACATGGCCCACTTCCGCGAGCACGAGACCGGCTACCAGCGGATCCAGGGCACCAAGCCGCAGACCCTGGCGTACGGGCTCACGGACTCCCCCGCCGGGCTCGCCGGGTGGATCCTCGAGAAGTTCCGCACCTGGAGCGACTGCGGCGGCGACGTGTGGTCGTCGTTCACCCGCGACCAGCTGCTCACCAACATCACGATCTACTGGGTGACCGGCACGATCAACGCCTCCACACGGCTCTACTACGAGTCGATGCGCAGCGGTGGCCTCGGCGCGCTCGACGGCCGGGTGGAGGTGCCCACCGCGATCGCGATGTTCCCCCACGAGCTGTTCCGGCCGCCGCGTGCGTGGTGCGAGCAGATCTACGACGTGCAGCAGTTCACCCACATGCCGGCGGGCGGGCACTTCGCCGCGATGGAGGAACCCGAGCTGCTCGTCGACGACGTGCGGCGGTTCTTCCGCCGCTTCAGGCAGGCGTGACGCGCAGCGGCAGCCGGCGCATCGGCCGCAGGAAGATGCTCGGGTCGTGCAGCGGATGCTCGAGCTCGCCGGCCAGCTCGATCGTGGCGAAGCGGTCGAGGATCGCCTCGAACGCGCTCGTCATCTCCTGACGGGCGAGCGAGGCACCCACGCAGAAGTGCACCCCGAACCCGAACGCCGCGTGGTTGCGGGCGTTGTGGCGGGTGATGTCGAAGCGGTCGGGGTCGTCGAACACGCGGGGATCGCGGTTCGCGGCACCGAAGCGCATCATCACGCTCGCACCGACGGGGATCTCGCCGGCCGGCGTGTGCGCCGGACAGATCGCCTGACGCCAGAGCCCCTGCACCGGCGAGTCGTGGCGGAGCACCTCCTCGACGAAGTTGCCCAACAGGTCGCGGCGCTCGCGCAGCAGCGCCAGCTGGTCGGGGTGCTGCAACAGCAGGAGCAGGCCCTTGGAGATCGCCGCCGTCGTGGTCTCGAACCCGCCGGTCACCAGCTGGTGCATCAGGTCCTGGAGCTCGCCCATCGTGAACGGCTCCTCGTCCTCGCCGTGCGCGTGGACCAGCATCGAGATGAGGTCGTCGCCGGGCTCGGCACGACGCCGCTCGAACTCGGCGGCGAGGAAGTGCTGCGCCTCGAGCTCGACCTCGGCCTCGTGACGGGCCTCCTCCACCGACATCTGCGGGCGGTTCGCGAGCGCCAGCATCGCGTCGGCCCACCGGCGGAAGGTGCGGTACTGCGTGCGGTCGAGGCCGAGCTGCTCGGCGATGAAGATGCCCGGCAGCGGCAGCGCGAAGTCGGCGACGAACTCGCACTCGCCCCGCGCCGCGATGTCGTCGGCCAGCGACCGGGCGATCTCGTCGATGTGGGGGGTGAAGCCGCGCACGGCGGCCGGCGTGAACACCCGGTTGAGGAGCTTGCGGTACCGGGTGTGCACCGGCGGATCGGTCCGCTGCAGCGTGGCCTGGCGGGCCCAGCCGTGCGTCGAGAGCATGCGGTGGTACTCGATCTGGGCGTCGCTCGCGCGCCGGGACTTCGACGGCACGCTGGAGAACGTCGACAGGTCCTGCAACGCCTCGCGGGCCTCGGCCAGACCGCCGATCACCCAGAGGTCGATGTCGTCCTCGTGCCACACCGGGCAGGTGGCGAGGCGGGACGCGTAGTACTCGAACGGGTCGTCCTGGACGGACGGATCGCTGAGGCCGGACATGGCCGCACGTTAGGTCAGGGAGCGACCGAGGCGAGCACCGTGCCGACCAGCGGACCGGGCTCGAGCGCTCCGGGGTCGTACCCCGGCGCGAACGTGCGCAACCACCGTCGCCGCAGGTCGCCGCGCAGGAACGGCGGCACGTGCGGCCGCGCCGGCACACCCTGCGAACGCAGCACGATCCGTTGCAGCCGGTCGACGGTGCGGTGGTCGTGCCAGCTCGGCTGCGACCTCCGGCCCGAGCCGGGTCACCCGGCGGACCGTGATCCCGCTCATCCACGTCTCCCAACTTCCACGGGTGAGGATCCTGCGCCTCGGCCCGACGTCCGGACAGTCTGTCACGTGCCTCAGAGGACCACGAGTGCCGGACACCCCGAGCAGGCCCACACACCCCGGCTCGCGCGCACGCGCGCGACCTGCTCGACCCCCTCGCGAGGGCAGCGATGACGGACACCACCCAGTCCTCGCGCCCGGACCCGGGCGTCGCCGCCACGACCGACGAGACGGTCTACATCGGTCGCCAGCCGGTGTTCGACCGGCATCGCAAGGCCGTCGGGTATCAGCTCATGCACCGTGGCACGCCGAGCGCGCCGGCGCCCGCCGGACTCGCGCCCTCCGAGGCGACCACCCAGCAGCTCGTCGAGCACACCCTGCTGCAATGGGGTGTCGACCGCCTCCTGAACGGCAAGCCCGGGTACGTCCGCGTCGACTCAGCATTCCTCGCGAAGGGCCTCCACCTCACCCTCCCGCAGCACCAGGTGGTGCTCGAGATCCGCGGCGACATCGACCCGGACCGGATCCTGTACGTGCACGCGCTCGACGCGAAGGCGGCCGGCTACCGGCTGGCGCTGTGCCACGTCCCCGACCGCCAGCACCACACCGCCGTCGACCTGCTGAGCCTCGCCGACGTGGTGAAGGTCGACGTGACGGGGATGAGCGACGACGAGCTGGCCCGCAGCGTGAAGGCGCTGCGCGTGCAGGCACCGTTCGCGCAGCTGCTCGCCGAGCGGGTGGAGGAGCTGCCGCAGTACCGCACCGCGATGGGCCTCGGGTTCGACCTGTTCGAGGGCTTCTTCTTCGCCACGCCGGAGACGCTGAGCCGTTCGGCGAGGAAGGTGAGCAGCACGGCCGCGATCGCGCTGCTCGCCGAGGTGCAGTCGCCCGACGTCAGCATCAAGCGGCTCGAGCAGCTGGTGGTGGCCGACCCGACGCTCGCCTTCCGACTGCTGAGCCTCGTCAACTCGAGCATGACCGGCCTCGCCACCCGCATCGAGTCCGTGTACCAAGCGCTCGTGATGCTCGGCATCGAGCGGGTGCGCCAGATGGCGACGCTGCTCACCATGGCCTCGCAGTCGAAGGAGAACGACGAGATCATCCAGCTCGCCGCCATCCGTGCCTGGATGGCCCGGGCGACCGTCGACGTGCCCGATCTCGAGAGCAGCGCGTACACCGCCGGCCTGCTGTCGGTGCTCGACGTGGTGTTCCAGGTCCCCCTCGCCGAGCTGGTCGAGGACCTGCCGCTCGCCCCGAGCGTGGCCGAGGCGCTGGTGCACGGCACCGGGCCGCTCGGCAACGTCCTCGACGCGGTGCGCGCCTACGAGCGGGCCGACCTGCACGCCCTCGAGCGGCTGCGTCCTGGCGAGCTGGCCCGCTTCCTGCGGGTCTACCGCGACGCGGCCGCCTGGGCCCAGGAGCTGCGCGCCCAGCTCCACACCGGGAGCTGAACCGCCACCGACCGCGCGGACGTGACACCCGTCGGCCGCGCCCCGCGAGATCAGGCGTCGAGCGAGATCAGGCGTCGAGCGAGATCAGGCGTCGAGCGAGATCAGGCGTCGAGCGAGATCA
>WLDE01000005.1 GCA_009704985.1 Actinomycetota bacterium
CGAACAGGGCAGGAACCCGGAGGTTCCTGCCCTGTCACGACTGGTACGAGACCGATCTCCCACATCGCGCCGACGGGACCAGCTTCGGCAGGGAGATCAGCGGAGATTGGCGTGGATTCGCCAGGCGGTCCAGCCTGAAGGCCTAGCGGCCAACCACCTCCAGAGTCCCACGACAACAATCACTGTTCAGTTGGACCACCTCCTCTCTCTGGTGATCCGAATTCAACCACAGCCGGCGTCGTTGGTGGCACACGAATTCGCGACGGTCGCCTCGAAATAGGCCCGACCCCCCCGAGGTGAGCGGCGCCTACAGGTCGATGGCCTTGGGGCCGACGGCGCCGATCGCCTCGAAATAGGCCCGACCCCCCGAGGCGGGCGGCGCCTACAGGTCGATGGCCTTGGGACCGACGGCGCCGATCGCCTCGAAGTGTGCCCGACCCCCCGAGGCGGGCGGCGCCTACAGGTCGATCGCCTTGGGGCCGACGGCGCCGATCGCCTCGAAGTAGGCCAGGTGGGCGTCGACGACGTGCACCACGTCGACGTCGTCGAGGATCACGATGCCGGCCTGCTCGGCCTCTGCGAGCAGGTAGGCGGTGAGGTCGTTCTCGCCGACGATGACCAGCGTGTCGATGTCCTGGCGGCGGTCGACCACGTTGGTCGGCTGCAGGCCCTTGGCGTGGAGCCACCGCATGTGGAGGGTGAGCAGCTGCTCGAGCTCGGACGGCGTGAGCCGCGCCTGGGTCTCGGGCGGCAGGTACTCGGCCACGAACTCGACGACCTCGTCGATCAGGTACACCGACCGGGGCGCCACCGCGTCGAGACGGCGGGCCTCGCGGCCGATGACCACGGCGGCGATGACGAACGTCGACAGCGCCGCGGCGACCAGGAACACCCACGTGATCGGTTCCACGCCCGGAACGCTACCGGCGGGGCGGCGCCCGGGAACGGCGAACGCCCCGGAACGGTGGACGCCCCGGAACGGCGAACGGCCCGGGCGAGGTGCCCGGGCCGTTCGTCCGATCGCATCGCAGCGGCGCCCGGTGGGCGCCGGCGGATCAGATGCCGATGCGCTGCGCGAGGAGCTCGCGGTGGTAGGTCGGGTCGCCGAAGAGCAGCTCGCTCGACTTCGCACGCTTGAAGTACAGGTGCGCCGGGTGCTCCCAGGTGAAGCCGATGCCACCGTGGATCTGGATGTTCTCGGCCGTGGCGTGGAAGTACGCCTCCGAGCAGTAGGCCTTCGCGAGCGAGGCCACCGACGGCAGCTCGTCGTTCAGCTCGGCCGCGCACCACATGCCGTAGTACGCCGCGCTCTTGGCCGACTCGACCTCGAGCAGCATGTCGGCGCACTTGTGCTTGATCGCCTGGAACGAACCGATCGGGCGGCCGAACTGCACGCGGACCTTCGCGTAGTCGACGGCCATCTCGAGCACCTTCTGGGCGCCACCGACCTGCTCGGCGGCGAGGCCGACGGCGGCGAGGTCGAGCACGCGGCTGAGGATGCTCCAGCCCTCGCCCTCGGCACCGATGAGGGTGGCGGGGGTGTTCGAGAACTCGAGCTTGGCCTGCTTGCGGGTCTGGTCCATGGTGGACAGCGCGGTGCGGGTGAGGCCGGCGGCGCCACCGTCGACGGCGAACAGGCTCACGCCCTTGTCGGTGCGGCCGGCGACGATGATCAGGTTCGCCGTGTGGCCGTCGAGCACGAAGCTCTTCGTGCCGCTCAGCGTGTAGCCGTCGCCCGAGGCGGTGGCCTGCAACGTGATGCCGCTCTCGTCCCACTTGCCCGAGGGCTCGGTGTAGGCGAGGGTCGCGATCGTCTCGCCGCTCGCGATGCCGGGCAGGTGGGCGGCCTTGGCGGCCTCGTCACCGCTGTGGATCAGCGTGTTGGCGGCGAGCACGACGGTGGAGAAGAACGGGGCGCACAGCAGGGCGCGGCCCTGCTCCTCGAGGACGATGCCGAGCTCGACGTAGCCGTAGCCCGAACCGCCGTACTCCTCGGGGACGATGAGGCCCTGCAGGCCCAGCTGCTCACCCATCTGCGACCACACGGCCGGGTCGAAGCCGGTCTCGGTCTCCATCTGCTCGCGCACGGCGGTCTCGGGGCTCTTGGCCTCGAGGAACTGGCGCACGGTCTTGCGCAGCTCTTCCTGTTCTTCGGTGAAGGCAAAGTTCATGCGGCGAGTCTGACCCCACCGGCCCGCAGCGCGGAAATCGACTGGTGTACACTCGCGTACACATGCCGATCGGGATCCGAGAGCTCCGCGCCGACCTGGCCGCCCACGTGCGACGTGCCGCGGGCGGCGAACCGACGGTCGTCTCCGTCGCCGGCCGGCCCGCAGCCGCGCTCGTGCCGCTGTCGGCGATGCGCGACGGCGGCGACGGCGGCGGGGAGACCCACCTGGCGTCACTGGTGGCGTCCGGCGCGCTCGTGCCGCCCCGGCGATCCGACGGGCGCGTGCCCGACCGCGTGGTGGCGGTGTGGGGCAACGTGCGCCTCGACCGGCTGCTCCGCGAGGTGCGGGGCTAGGGGTGCGCACGTGACCGTCTACCTCGACGCGAGCGCGCTCGTGGCCGCCCACCTCGACCAGCCGATCCGCACGGTCGTGCTCGACGCGCTGCGCGACGACCCCACGTGGTGCTCCAGCGGACTGACGCTCATGGAGTCGCTCGCGCTCATCGACCGGGTGGTCGACGAGCCCGTGCTGCGGGCCGACCTCGAGGACCTCGTGCGGCTCACGTGGGACCGGGTGGCCGTGGTGCCGGTCGACCAGCGCTGCCTCGACCGCGCCGCGGCGCTGATGCGCGAGCAGCCGCTCCGGCTGAGCGACGCCCTCCACCTGGCCGCCGCCGACCGCCTGCCCCGACCGGTGCGGTTCGTCACCTTCGACCCCGGCCAGATCCCGGTCGCACTCGCCCTCGGCTACGACGTCGTCTCCAGCTGACCCTCACCCGGTGCAAGACTCGACGCATGACCACGCTGCACTGGGCCGACGGACGCATCGAGATCCACCGGGTGGTCGTCGGACCGTACGCCAACAACGTCTTCGTCCTCCGGTGCCGCCACACCGGCGAGTCCGTGCTGATCGACGCCGCCAACGAACACGAGCGGCTGCTCGAGCTGTGCCAGCGGCTCGACGTGCGGCGCGTGCTCGAGACCCACGGCCACTGGGACCACATCGGTGCCGTCACCCAGATGCGCGAGGCCGGCTACGAGGTCGCCGTCACGAGCCAGGACGCCCCGATGCTGAAGGACGTCGGGTACGACGTCTTCCTCGACGACGCCGAGGTGATCGAGGTCGGCAAGGTGCGCCTCCACGCGATCCACAACCCCGGCCACACGCCCGGCTCGATCTCGTTCCTGGTGGAGGGATCGCCGGTGCTGTTCAGCGGCGACACGCTCTTCCCGGGCGGGCCGGGCGCCACGAAGTTCGAGGGCGGCGACTTCGCCACGATCATCGACTCGATCGACACCAGGCTGTTCACCCTGCCCGCGAACACGGTGGTGATGCCCGGCCACGGTGTCGACACCACCATCGGCACCGAGCGTCCCCACCTCGCCGAGTGGGTCGCGCGGGGCTGGTGACCGCGCTCACCGGGTCGGACCGATCCTCGCCCGACCGTGAGCGGGCGCCACGACCGGTCACCGTCGCCGATCTGGTCGACGCGCGCTCCCCCGGCTTCGACCTCCTCCGGCTCGTGCTCGCCGGGCTGGTGCTGGTGAGCCACTCGTGGCCGCTCGGCGGGTTCGGGGCCGAACCCGGTTCACCGCTCGCACCCGACCGGCTCACCCTCGGCGGGTTCGCGGTGGCCGGCTTCTTCGCGATGAGCGGCCTGCTCGTCGGGCGCTCCGCCGCCCGGCGACCGTTCGGCTCCTTCGTCCGGGCACGGGCGGTCCGCATCGTGCCGGGCTACGCCGTCGCGGTCGTCGCGAGCGCCGTTCCGGTCGCGCTGCTCGCGTGGATCCACGAGCACGGTGGGCTGGGTGGCTTCTTCACGCTCGGCACCGACGGACCCGTCGCCTACGTCGGCCGCGCCCTGCTGTTCCCCACCGAGATGTTCCACAACGTGCGCGGGGTGTTCGCCACGTCGACGCCGTTCGGCACCGCCACCGGCGAGGGCATGGTGAACGGCTCGCTGTGGACCCTGCCCTACGAGGTCCGCTGCTACCTCGTGGTCGGCCTCCTCGCGTTCGCCGTGCACCGATGGGGCGAGCGCCGCTCGGTCCTCGTCGCGTGGGCGGCGACCGGCGCGCTCGCGGTCGCGTACCGGGCTGACGCCGAGCTCACCGGGTTCGTCGTCGGCCCGCTCGCCGACGAGACGCTCGTGATGCTGCTGTTCGTCTTCCTGAGCGGCACCCTCGCCGGCGCCTTCGGCGACCGCATCCGGCTCCTCGGCCCACTGCCGGTGGTGGCGCTCATCGTCGCCCTCGTGGCCGGACGCACCTCGCTGTTCCTCAGCGAGCACGTCGGCGGCGCGGCGCTCGCGCTGCTGCTCCCGCCCCTCGCCCTGCTGCTGGCCCCGTTGGGCGCCCGGCTGGCCGGCGTCGACCTGTCGTACGGCGTCTACCTGTACGCCTGGCCCGTGCAGCAGCTGCTCGCGATGTACGGGGTGACGTCGAGCGCGACCGTGTTCGTGCTGCTCTCCGCGGCGATCACGGCCGTCGTCGCGACGGCGAGCTGGTTCGGCGTCGAACGTCCCCTCATGCACCGATGGAAGCGAGCCACCCCGTGAACGAACCCCTCCGCTACGACCAGCGACCCGACGACACCACCCCGGTGCACACCGCCGACCTTCCCGACACGCCGACGCGCGACCGCAACATCGTGGCGGGCGCCTGGATCGAGGCACCGACGGAGTTGCTCACGCTCGGCGACGACCTGCCCGACCGACCGGTCGCCACGTACAAGCGGCGCATCGGTGACTGGCTGCTGTGGCGGGCCGGCCCGGCCAGCGGGGGCGACGCCCGCTACTGGGCGTGCCGCGCCGACGACCTCTCGACGCAGTCGGTGTTCCGCCTGTTCCCGGACAACAGCGGTGACGGGCTCGGCCCCGGCGGCCGCCACCACACGCGCTTTCGCAGCTGGAAGGAAGACCTGCTCGGCCGCGAGTGAGGTCGGGCCACTCGCTCCCGGTCGCGCACCGACCCGGTGTGCGGGAAACGGCACGACCAGAACGCGCTCGCCGGGCACCCGGCGGCGTGGTTGACAGCGCGCGGGGCGGGTTGGTCAACTGGACCTCGTGCACACGATGGTCCCGAGCCGGCTGCCGCAGGCCCACGCGACCGAGCTCGTACGCGAGGACGGTCGAGCCGTCACGGCGTTCCGGGACGAGCTGCGCCGCATCCCGTCGTGGCGCAACGCCTGGTCGGTGGTGTTCCTCTACGTGCAGACCGGCGCCGTCGTGTGGCTCGGGGTCCGTTGGGCACCGTGGAGCACGATTCCCGCCTTCGTGCTGATGGGTCGCGCCCACGCCCAGTTCGCCTCGCTGATGCACGAGGCGGCGCACCGGCTGCTGTTCTCGAACCGCCGCGCGAACGATCTCGTGGGCCGCTGGTTCCTCGGCTTTCCGCAGTACACCTCCACCGATGCCTACCGGCGGGTGCACATGGCGCACCACCGGCAGGAGTTCGGACCGGACGAACCGGACCTCCCGCTCTACCGCGGCTATCCCATCGGGCGTGACAGCCTCCGGCGCAAGCTGGTCCGCGATGCCACCGGCCGCACCGGACTCAAGCTGATGCGCGGCACCGTCCTGGCGTGGCGCGCTCCCGATCCGAGGGTGCGCCACACGGCGTACCGCATCTACGCGGTGCAGGCCGTGATGATCGGCGCGTCGATCGCGAGCGGCCACTGGTGGGTGTACCCGGTGCTGTGGCTCGCCCCCTACCTCACCGTGTGGCGGGTGATCAACCGGCTGCGCTCGATCGCCGAGCACGGCGGCATGCAGATGTCGTCCGACCGGCGCGAGACCACCCACTCGGTGGCGCAGTCGATCCCGGCCCGGTCGTTCCTCGTGCCGTTCCACATCGGCTGGCACCTCGCCCACCACGTCGACTCGGGCGTGCCGTTCCGCAACCTGCCGCGCTACCACCGGGCGCTGCAGGAGGCCGGCTACGTCGACGCGACGATCGAGTACCCGTCGTACCGGGCGATCTGGAAGGCGCTCGCCGCAGGCTGAACGGACGGCAGGACCTGCAGGACCTGCCGGACCTGCCGGATCGTCCGGATCAGCCGGACCGGTCCGGATCAGCCGGACCGGTCCGCTCGGGCGATCGCCGGTCGGTCGAGCAGCTCGAGCACGTGGGCCGGCGACTCGCCACCCTCGCGCCGGGCGGCGGCGACACCGAGATCGACGTCGTCGCGCCAGCCCACGACCAGGTCACCGTCGAAGTCGATCACCCCGTGTACGGCGTCGCGACACGAGCGCCGTCGGCCGTGGTGTACGAGTCGACACGGCGGCTCACGCGAGCGCCTCGGCCAGCTTCGCCACCTGCGCGGAGTCGAGGTACTCGTCGAGCCGCACGATGAGGCCGTCCTCCACGCGCACGATCACGCACGCGTCGAGCGTCCACGTGCCGCCGTTCGGCAGGTCGGCGCGCAGCACGTGCTGCTGCACGAAGCCGTCGGGCAGCGCCTCCAGGCGCACCACGTCGTAGGTGCGGGTGAGGAGCGTGCGCGCCATCCAGCCGAGCACGCGCAGGTTCTCGTCGACCGTCTGCTCCAGCCCGTCGTTGTTGTGCCAGATGCGTGCGTCGGGGTGGTAGCAGGCGCGCACCGCGTCGACGTCGCCGCGTTCGATCGCGCCGACGAACCGCCGGGCGAGCTCGATCATGTCCGTGTGGGTGTCACTCATCGGTCGGTCCTCTCGTGTGTCGGGTGCCTGCCGCGGCGCCGCTTCAGCGGCGTCGCGGACGTCGCGTGGTCGCGATCATCGTCCGGTGTTCAGCCCGCGGCCGAGTCCACGGGCCATCTGCGCCTCGAGGCCCTTCGGCTCGCGGGCGTCGTTCGTCTCCATCTCCTCGCGGGTCGACGTACACCCGGGACGCGCCGGCGGCCAGGAGGGCGCGGACGAACGCCTCGCCGATCCCGCGGTTGCCGAACCCGACACCTGAACCCGACGCCCGGACCCGACGCCCGGACCCGACGCCCGGACCCGACGCCCGGACACGGTCCCGTGCGGCACCGGCCGGTGCGGTGTCGGGCCGCGGAGGGACGCGGAGGGACGCGGAGGGACGCGATGGACGCGACGTCGGACACCGGACGCGAACTCGTTCGGTACCGAACGATCCTGGGGTACCGTCGCGCGATGCCCTCGATGCACACCTGGGACGAGTCGACCGAGCTGTTCGCGCACTCGGTGATCGGCTACGCGATCGAGCGCTGCCGGCTGCCGAAGGACCCCCGGTGGGGGGCACCGCAGGCCGACGTGCTCGTCGACACCTTCGCCCGCACGATCAGCGCCGGTGGCCTCGGGGCGCACGAGGCGATGCGCATCGTGCGCGAGGTGATGATCCCGTCCTGCCGTCCGATGGACGACCCGATGAACCTCGCGTACGTGCCCACGGCCCCCACCGTCGCCGCCACGATGTTCGATCTCGTCGTCAGCGCGTCGTCGATCTTCGGGGGCAACTGGGAGGCCGGCGCGGGCGCGATCGCCGCCGAGAACCAGGTGCTGCGCTGGCTGGGTTCGCTCGCCGGTCTGCCCGAGGGCGCCGGTGGCGCCTTCGTGTCGGGCGGCTCGGCGGCCAACCTGAGCGCCCTCGTCACCGCCCGGCACCAGCACCTCGAGCGCCACGGACGCCGCGGACGGCTCGCGTTCGCCGCCACCACGGAGGTGCACGCGTCGGTGCGCGCCACCGCGCGCGTGATGGACGTCGACGTGGTGCCGGTGGAGGTCGACGACCGCGACCGGATGACCGGTCCCGCCCTGCGGGCGGCGCTCGACGCCGCCGCCCGCGACGGCGAGGGTCCCGACGTGTTCGCCGTCGCCGCGTCGGCGGGCACCACCAACGCGGGCGCCATCGACCGGCTCGACGAGGTCGCCGAGGTGTGCCGCGAACGGGGCCTGTGGCTGCACGTCGACGGCGCCTACGGCCTCGCCGCGCTGTGCTCGCCAGATGGCCGGCGTCGCCTCGCCGGCATCGAGCACGTCGACAGCTTCGGCGTCGACCCGCACAAGTGGCTCTTCGCCCCGTACGACTGCGCCGCGCTCGTGTACCGCGACCCCGGCCTCGCCACCAGCGCGCACAGCCAGCACGGCGCCTACCTCGACGCCGTCGACCGGTCGGAGTGGAACCCGAGCGACTACGCCTACCACCTGTCCCGTCGTGCCCGCGGGCTGCCGCTGTGGTTCTCGCTCGCCACCTACGGCACCGACGCGTACGCCGAGGCGATGGATCGCACCATCGCGACGGCGCGGGCGTTCGCCGACGCCGTCGAGGCCCATCCGGCCTTCGACCTCCTGCTCGACCCCGAGCTGTCGATCGTGCTGTTCCGGCGTCGCGGCTGGTCGCCGGACGACCACCGCGAGTGGAGCCGGAGCCGCGCCAAGGACGGCGTCACCCTGATCGTGCCGACCACGTTCCACGGCGAGACGGTCATGCGGGTCTGCATCGTGAACCCGCGTACGGAGATCGACCGCCTGGTGCCGCTGCTCGACGACATGGCCGCCTGGGGTCCGCCCGCGTGACGCGCGAAACCCGGGCCGAGGTTTCTCCTATCGCCATAGTGGAAATACACTGGCCGACGTGACCGAGCCCGCCGCGACCCCCCGCCCGACCACCCTCTTCCGGGTCGACGACCTCCACGCGCGCCCCGCCGAGGTCGCCGAGGGCGCACCCACCGAGATCCTGAAGGGCCTCTCGCTCACGGTGGGAGCCGGCGAGGTCCACGCGATCATGGGCCCCAACGGCAGCGGCAAGAGCACCCTCGCCAACGTGCTGCTGGGCTCGCCGGAGTACGAGGTCACCGCCGGGAGCATCCACTTCCAGGGCGACGACATCACCGACTGGCCCACCGACGTCCGGGCCAAGAGCGGCATCTTCCTCGCGTTCCAGTACCCGCAGGAGATCCCCGGGGTGTCGGTCATCCAGTTCCTGCGCCAGGCCCTGTCGGCCCGCAAGGGCATCGACCTGTCGGTGCTCGAGCTGCGGCTCGCCACGATGGACTGGATGAAGCGCCTCGGCATGGACGGCTCGTTCGTCGACCGCTACCTCAACGAGGGCTTCAGCGGCGGCGAGAAGAAGCGCAACGAGATCATGCAGATGGCGATCCTGGAGCCCGAGCTCGCGATCCTCGACGAGACCGACTCCGGCCTGGACATCGACGCGCTGCGCATCGTGGCGCAGGGCATCCGCGAGGTCCGCGCCGAGCGCCCACACATGGGCGTCGTGCTCATCACCCACTACCAGCGCCTCCTCGACGAGCTGCAGCCCGACCACGTCCACATCCTCGTGAACGGCCGCATCGTCGCGAGCGGCGGCATGGAGCTCGCAGAACAGCTCGAGCGCGAGGGCTACGAGAGCTTCCGGGCCTGACGATGACCGCGCTCGACGTCGCCTCGATCCGCAAGGAGTTCCCGATCCTGTCGCGAGAGATCGACGGGCAGCCGCTGGTCTACCTCGACTCGGCCAACACCTCGCAGAAGCCCCGCGCGGTCATCGACGCGATGGTTCGCTGCATGGAGTACTCCTACGCGCCGATCAACCGCAGCGCGTACCGGCTGGCCGCCGAGGCCACCGACGCCTTCGAGGGCGCCCGCTCCGCGGTGCGACGCTTCGTGAACGCGCCGAAGGCCCACGAGCTCGTGTTCACCAAGAACGCCACCGAGGCGCTCAACCTCGTGGCGTTCAGCTGGGGTCGGGCCAACCTCGGGCGGGGCGACGTGGTGGTGCTCACCCACATGGAGCACCACGCGAACATCGTGCCGTGGCACATGCTCGCCGCGGAGCGCGGCATCGAGCTGCGCTGGGTGCCGCTCACCCCGGACGGTCAGCTCGACCTCACCGACCTGCCGCGGCTGCTCGACGGAGCGAAGGCGTTCAGCTTCACCGCGATGAGCAACGTGCTCGGCACCATCACCCCGGTGCGCGAGCTGTGCGCCGCGGCCCACCAGGCCGGCGCGATCGCGATCGTCGACGGCTGCCAGTACGTGCCGCACAACGTCACCGACGTCCAGGCCTGGGACGCGGACTTCCTGGCCTTCAGCAGCCACAAGCTGTGCGGTCCGTCGGGCATCGGCGTGCTGTGGGGCCGCGAGTCCCTGCTCGACGCGATGCCACCGTTCCTCGGCGGCGGCAACATGATCGCCGACGTCCGCCTCGACGGCTTCACCACCGCCGAGCTCCCGGCCAAGTTCGAGGCGGGCACGCCCCCGATCGTCGAGGCGATCGGCCTCGGCGCGGCGATCGAGTTCCTCGAGGGCATCGGCATGACCGAGATCCGGCGCCACGAGATGCAGGTCGCCGACTACGCGCTGCGCACCCTCACCGAGCGCTTCGGCGACGACATCACGATCCACGGCCCCACCAACGTCGAGGTCCGCGGGGCCACGTTCAGCTTCGCCTTCCGCGGCATCCACCCCCACGACCTCAGCCAGGTGCTCGACCAGCGCAACGTGTGCGTGCGGGCGGGCCACCACTGCGCCAAGCCGCTGATGCGGGTGCTCGGCGCCTCGGCGACGGCACGCGCCAGCTTCTACCTGTACAACGACGAGTCCGAGGTCGACGTGCTGGCCGATGCCCTCGACAGCGCGACCGATATCTTCGGGTTCTGACCCCGCTCACCCGGGGTTCTGCACGAAAGGGTTCGCCATGCCCGGTCTCGACGACCTGTACCGCGAGATCATCCTCGACCACTACCGCAGCCCGCGCAACCGCGGCGAGCTGCCCCCGCCGGCCACCCACGCCGTCGGGCACAACCCCCTGTGCGGCGACGAGATCGAGGTGTACCTCGACGTGCGCGACGGCGTGGTGCACGACATCAAGGTGGGCGGTCAGGGCTGCAGCATCTCGCAGAGCTCGGCGTCGATGATGAGCCAGGCCGTGAAGGGCAAGACCGTCGACGAGGTGCGCGCGCTCGTGCACCGCTTCAAGTCGATGATGTCGATCGAGGAACTCGACGACGCCGATGCATCGGTCGAGGTGAAGCTCGGCGACCTCGAGGCGCTGCAGGGCGTGGTCAAGTTCCCAGTGCGGATCAAGTGCGCCGTGCTGTCGTGGAACACGCTCACCGAGGCCCTCTCGCAAGCCACGCCCTGACACCCGCTTCGCCCTTCCACGGGTGGGGGCCGCTACCGTCGTCGTCCATGGGGAACGTTCCTTCGCAGGTCGCCGACATCACCGTCGAGTGGTTCAACGAGGCGCTCGACGGTCGCCTCGGCCGTGTCACCGAGCTGCGGGCCGAGCGCCTCGGCGAGGGGGTGGGCATCCTCGGCGAACTCGCCCGGGTGCACCTCACCTACGAGACCGGGCACAGCGGTCCGTCCACACTCATCGCCAAGTGCCAGTCACCCCTGCCCGAGAACCAGTTCCTGTCGCGGATGATGGGGTTCTACCTCCGTGAGGTCAACTTCTACCGCGAGGTCGCCACCCAGCTCAGCGTTCGGGTGCCGCACCCCTACCATGCCGACTGCGGCGAGGAGGGACTGCCGTTCGTGCTGCTCATCGAAGACATCGCCGGAGCGCGCTGCCCCGACCAGCTCGCGGGCATCAGCCACGACGACGCATCACGGATCATCGACACCGTCGCCCGTCTCCACGCACCGTTCTGGGACAGCCCGCGGCTCGCCGAGATGAGCTGGTTGCCGCCGATGAACAACCCGCTCTACCAGGCGGGCCAGGGCATGGCACTCGAGCGGTTCCCCGCCTTCGCCGACCGCTTCGGCGAGCGGATCGGGCCCGAGATGATGAGCGTCATCGAGCGTGCCTGCAACCACTACGTCGACATGCTCCACCACGTCGCCGGCCAGCGCCACCTCACCTTCACCCACACCGACTGCCGAGCCGAGAACTACCTCTTCGGCGGCTCCGCAGGCCCCGACACGGTCACGATGATCGACTTCCAGCTGTCGACGAAGCACTTCGGCCCGTGGGACGTCGCGAACCTGCTCGGCGGCTCGCTCACGCCAGAGGTGCGGCGGGGCTGCGAGGCCGAGCTCATCGAGCAGTACCACCGCACCGTGGTCGAGCTCGGGGTCGGCGACTACTCGCTCGAGCAGTGCTGGCACGACTACCGGATGAGCCTGCTGCAGATGTGCACCTCGTCGGTGATCGTGAGCGACCTGCAGGGCGGCAACGACCGCGGCGCCGACCTGCTCGAGCAGCTGTTCCTGCGCCCGATCATCGCCGCCACCGACCACCGCGTCGGCGAGCTGCTCGGGGAGTTCTGCTGATGGCGTTCGAGCCGAGCGCCGCCGTCTTCGACGAGATCGCACCGCACCCCGAGGGGGTCGACCCCGCCGACGAACTGATCCACGAGCGCGCCTACGTCGTGCGCGCCTATCGGAAGGGCACCTCCACGCTGCTGCTGCGCGGCGCCGTGCGCGACCAGAAGCCGCCCGGCCTCTACGTGCCCACCGACCCCGAGCCGCTCACGGTGCACCACATGGTCGTCGACATGACGATCGAGGTGCCCTCGCTCGAGATCGTCGACGCTCGAGCCGTCCTGGAGACCCACCCGCACGCAGCGTGCCCGCGCATCGAGGACCACTACCGGCACCTGATCGGGCTCTCGATCGCGCGGGGGTTCACGCACAAGGTGCGCGAGCTGTTCGGCGGGCCCCGCGGCTGCACCCACACCACCGCGCTGCTCCAGGCGATGGCCCCGGTGGCGATCCAGAGCATGTGGTCGTTCCGCGTGGCGCAGGCTCGTGAGAGCGGCCAGGGCAGCGACGCGTTCGCGAACCCCGAGGCGCGCCAACGCGCGCTCATGATGAACATGAACACCTGCCACATCTGGGCCGAGGACGGCGAGCAGGTCCGCGCCGTCATGAACAACGAGCCGATGGAGATCCCGGTGTGGATCGTGAACCGGTTCGAGAAGCTCGGCCTCGACCCGGCCAGCTGGCGCAACAGCGACTGATCCGTCCGGGCACGTCCGGTCACGACCTCCGGTACCGTCGAGCGGGCATGGCGCGCCGCATCATCATCGACACCGACCCCGGCATCGACGACGCGATGGCGATCTTCTTCGCCATCGCGTCCCCCGAGCTCGACGTGGTGGCACTCACCACCGTGTTCGGCAACGCCCACACCACCGTGTGCACCCAGAACGCGCTGCGCCTGCTGGAGATCGCCGGCCGCACCGACGTGCCGGTCGCCGAGGGGGCCCACGCGCCCCTTGCCATGCGCTTCCGCGGCCCGGCCGACTTCGTCCACGGCACGAACGGCCAGGGCGACGCACCGCTCGCACCTCCCTCCACCTCGGCGGTCGCCGACGGCGCGGTCGAGCTCATCATCCGCGAGGTGATGGCGGCGCCGGGTGAGATCACGCTCGTCCCGCTCGGCCCGCTCACGAACGTGGCCCGGGCGCTGCGCGCCGAACCCCGCCTCGCGGCGAACCTGGCGGGCATCGTGCTGATGGGCGGCAACGCGTTCTGCGGCGGCAACGCCACCCCGGCCGCGGAGGCGAACATCGTCAACGACCCCGAGGCCGCCGACGTCGTGTTCGGCGCCGCGTGCCCGGTGGTGATGGCCGGGCTCGACGTGACCGAGCGGATCGTGATGACCGGCGCCCAGCTCGACCGGATCGCCGCGGTCGACAACCCGCGGGCGCAGCACCTGGCGGCGATCCTGCCGTACTACCGGCGCTTCGCACTCGACCGCCAGGGCCTCGACGGCATCTTCGTGCACGACTCGACGACGATCAGCTACCTGCTCGCACCCGAGCACTTCACGTCGGTGTCGCATCCCGTTCGGGTCGACACCGGCTCCGGCGTCGGTCGCGGCAAGACGTGGGCGAGCACACGGCGCGCCGAGCACGGCGACGACCCGTGGGCCGGACGCCCGCCCGTCACGATCCTCACCGGCGTCGACGCCGACGCCGTGGTCCGACTCGAGCTCGGACGACTCGGCGTCCCCGGCTGAGCCGCGGACGACCTTCCGACCGACTCGCCGGACGCGACCTGTCACACTGACGGCCATGATCCCGCTGGACGAGACGTTCGACGGCACCTGGCCCTTCGACCGCGCGTGTTCGAGGGCAGTGGGTTCCGGCAGCACTACGTCGACGAAGGCGCCGGTGACCCGATCCTGCTGCTGCACGGCGAACCGACGTGGGGGTACCTCTACCGCCGCTTCGTCACCCCGCTCACCGCACACGGCCGGGTGATCGTCCCGGACCACATGGGGTTCGGCAAGAGCGAGACACCACAGGATCGCGAGTACACGATCCGCGACCACGTCGAGAACCTCGAGCGGCTCGTGGACCACCTGGGCCTCGATCGGATCACGATCGTCGGGCAGGACTGGGGCGGGCCGATCGGATCGATCTTCGCGATGCGACATCCGGAGCGCATCCGGCGGTTGTGCTTCATGAACACGGGGGTACCGGGCCGGCCGCCCGAGGGCGTTCCCACCGTCCGCGAGTGGCCGTGGTTCCAGTGGGTGCAGACGGCGGAGGCCGAGGCGGCGTTGAGCAACCTCGGCGGCACGATCCTCAGCGTGTTGAAGCGGATCGGGTTCGAACGCACCGGTCACGTCGACGAGACCTGGATCCGCGCCTACGCGGGCCCGTTCCCCACTCCCGCCGAGTGCCGGGGCGCGCTCGCCTTCCCGAAGCACATCGGCAGCACCGCCATGATGGAGCTCGTGGTCCCGCACCTGATGTCGCTGCCGCTGCTCGCAGCGCTGCCGGCGATGTACGTCCACGGCGAGGAGGACCGGGCGATCCCCACCGACTTCGCGGTCGGCATGTTCCGCAGCACGTGGCCGAACGGTCCGGTCGTGACGCTGCCGGGTGTGGGGCACTTCCTGCAGGAGGACGCGCCCGAGGCCGTGATCGCGCTGATCTCGCAGTTCATCCAGATGACGCGCTGAGCCCCACCCGGGCGAGGCGCGTCAGACGCGCAGCAGCGAGTCGGTGGTGTCGAACTCGTTGTGGACGGTCTCGGCCACCTGCGGGTCGCAGAACCACTCGCCCGCGTCGGTGCGGTACTTGAACCGGTACTCCCCCGGGGGGAGCTCCACGACGGCGCTGCGCGTGCCGTTGCTCCGCTTCTTCAGCGGATGTGCGGTCGGGTCCCACCCGTTGAAGTCGCCGAGCACCGAGACGTTGCCGGCGACCTCGTCGGAGGGGAGCGCGAAGGTCACCTTCACACGGGAGTCGTCGACGGCCTGGATCTTGAGCACGAGCCTTCCTTTCGTGATCGGGACGAGGCCGGCCAGCACGCGGCCCCGTCTGTCGCATCCACCGTCACTGTGGCAGCTCGCACGTGGCCGACGGGGGAACTCGAGGGGTGCGAACGAACTGTTCATCTCTCCGTCACCGTGCGGGTTGGAGCAAGATGCCCCTGACCGACGACCCGGACCGGCCGGGGGCGACGGACAGGACACGAGGAGACGCAGATGGGTGAGCTGAGCGGGACGGTCGCGATCGTGACGGGATCGTCGAGCGGCATCGGTGAGCGCACGGCGCAGCGCCTCTCCGAGCTCGGTGCGTCGGTGGTCGTCAACTCGGCCTCGAGCGTCGCCGCCGGCGAGGCGGTCGCCGCGGCGCTGCCTGGCGAGTCGCTCTACGTGCAGGCCGACATCAGCGATCCCGAGCAGTGCCGCCGCCTGCTCGACACCACGATCGAGCGCTTCGGCAAGCTCGACCTGCTCGTCAACAACGCCGGCTGGACGACGCTCGTGCCACACCACGACCTCGACGCGCTCACCGACGAGATCTTCCGCAAGACGATGGAGGTCAACGTCTTCGGCACGTGGTCGCTGACGAAGATGGCCATGCCGCTGCTGCGCGAGTCCGAGGTGCGCGGCGGTGGCCACGTCGTGAACATCACTTCGATCGCCGGCGTGCGCCCGGTCGGTTCGTCGATCGCGTACTCGATGTCGAAGGCGGCGCTGAACCAGATGACGCGCCTGCTCGCGAAGAGCTGCGGTCCGGTGCGGGTGAACGCCGTCGCGCCCGGTCTCGTGGAGACGCCGTGGACGGCTGACTGGGCCGTGCAGCACGAGGGCGTGAAGCGGATGGCCCCGATCAAGCGGTCGGCCACGCCGGACGACTGCGCCGAGGCCGTCCTCGCGCTGGTGCGCAACACCTACGTGACCGGCGAGATCTTCGTCGTCGACGGCGGCCTCACGCAGGTGGGCTGATCCGCGGACCACGCTCCCGCAGCCGACGAGACGAGCCCACCGCGCCGGGCGGCCCTCGTCACCGGTGCAGCCCGCGGCATCGGACGGGCCCTCGCCCTCGCCCTTTCCCTCGCCCTCGCCCTCGCCCTCGCCGGTGCAGGGACCGACGTGGCGGTGACCGACTCACGCTGATCCGGTGCACGGCACCGGCGATGGCCGAGCGCGGCTGGGGTCGGATCGGGACGCCGGAGGAGATCGCCGCGGTGGTCGCTCTCCCGTGCAGCGACGCGGCCGGCGACGTGAACGGCGTCGCCCTGCCGGTCGACGGCGGGATGTCGCTGTAGCGCCGAGCGGCCGGGAGCCGTGGCGCTCAGCGCGACACCGGTGTCCCGCGGAAGCACCCGATCACGTACGGGAACTCGAGCGTCGCCGAATAGTGGTAGGTCTCGACCATCTCGCCGTCGAGCAGGATCGGTGAGGTCCGGCCGTGGCACTCGTCGAGGTCGGCGTTGGTGGGCAGGTTGCCCTCGGCATCACGCTCGACCACGATCGGGAAGCCGTCGAGCGCGAATCCCACCACGGTGGACGGACCGCTCGCGGCCTCGATCAGGCACGACGGGATGCCGTGGTAGTGGTACGAGCCGGACTGCTCCGGGTGGCCGTCGCACAGGTCCTGCGTCTCCCAGGCCACGGCGTCACGGTTCGCCTCGTCGACCGCGGCGAACAGGTACACACCGTTTCGCAGCACCCCGATGGCGCCCCGCGGAAGGCATGACGGGCGGTCGGCCACGGTCGGGGCCGCGGGGAGCGACACGGTGAACGTCTGCTCCGCGATCGCGTTGGGGTTCCGGTCGTACTGGAACGCCGGGTCGTCGACGGCGATGGGGAAGGTGCCGGTCACCTGCTGGGTGGGCAGATTGTTGGTGACGATCACCCGCTGGTCGGCTTCCACCTGCTCGAGGTAGGAAGCCTGCGGCCAGCTCACCTCGCCCTGCACCTTCACCTTCGTGGTCGAGTCCCAGGTGCCGTTCGCCTGATCGATCCAGGGGCCGGCGGTGTGAGCGCCGAGTCCTCCAGGGCGACCCGAGGTGCAGACGTGGAGCGCACCCACCCCGGCACCGGTGGTGGAGATCGAGCCGTCACCCAGGGGGAGCGCTGTCAGGTCGACCGTCGCCCCCGACCACACGTTCTCCACGCCGTCACCGGCAGCAGCCGGCACCGTCGTCTCGTCCTGCGTCGTCTCGTCCTGCGTCGTCTCGTCCTGCGTCGTCTCGTCCTGCGTCGTCTCGTCCTGCGTCGTCTCGGGCGGTGCGGTCTCGGGCGGTGCGGTCTCGGGCGGTGCCGTGCCGGCGGTGGGTTCGTCGATGCCGCACGCCGCGAGGAGGACGGCGGCGAGGACGGCGGCGAGGACGGGAACTGCTGCACCACGACGAGTGACGACCATGCCCCCAGTGTGCCCGTCGCCGGTGAAGCCCGGACGGGACCGGGGTAAGAACCCGGTGAGAGCTGCCCCCGCTCGGCTGCCGGCTCGGCGCTGCACCCCCCTCCCCACCAGCGGCGGGGCGGGCCGAACCACTCCGCCGCCACCGATCAGCACCACCGTGGGGTCGAGGTCGTCCAGCCGGCGGCGCACCGGCTGGGCCTGCTCGCCGAGCTCGGTGACGCGAGGTACCCCGAGCAGCCGGCGCTGCTGCAGCATCGAGCGCCGTCCGCCGATGCTTGTAGCGTGCGTCGATCGGAAACCCGACGGCTCGGCCCCAGGCCCTGCCAGGTGCTTCCCCACGAAGTGGCTAGAGAGACAGCAGTCGCTGCTCGAAGGGGTAGGCGCTCATGATCTCGACGCCGGTCTCGGTGATCAAGAGTTGGTCCTCCAGCTTCACTCCCTGCCCGCTGCTGGCCGAGCCGATGTAACTCTCCACACAGAAGACCATGCCTGGCTCGAACGCGTCGTCCAGCGGGTACGGCACACCAGGCGTGTGGAACGGGAGATTGGGGTACTCACCGATCATGCCGAGACCATGTCCGACGCAGTAGTAGCGACTCGACCGATGCTCCGCGGGCACCGGCCACGCCTGCCGGGCCACCTCTTCGAACGTCACGCCCGGCCCGATCACCGACACGTTGTGACGCAGTTGTTCGTGTGCTCGCCGGTACAGCGCACGCTGCTCCGGACGCGCCGGCCCGTCGCCCGCGAGGAAGGTCCGTGAGAAGTCGACCGAACAGCTCTCGAACGCGACCGCATCGGTATCGAGGCACACCAGGTCGCCGTCCTCGATCACCCGGGTCCCGCACTCCTGGAAGTACGGGAACGTGTTCGGACCGCTCTCGAGCAGGCGGCTGACGACGAGTTCGCCGTGTCCTGCCACGAGCTCACCCATGAAGTGGCTCCACAACTCGTTCTCGGTCATGCCCGGCCGCAGCGCCTCCTCCATCCGCCGCACTGCGCCGATGGTGCGACGCATCGCCTCGCGCATGTACGCGATCTCCAACGGCAGCTTCACCCGCCTCACCCGGCTCATGAGCACGTCGGCGTCGGTGATGCGGAAGCCGGCGGTTCGGAGCGCGTCGACGGCGGCGAACGGGAAGCCGTCGACCGCGAGCGAGTCGACCGCGCCGAGGTGATCGCGCACGAGCGAGGCCACCTCGCCCGCCATCGCTGCGGCCTCCCCGGCGAGGAAGCCGTTGGTACTGACGTGGCTGAGGCCGTGCGCCGTCCGCACCTCGTCGATCGTGGGCAGGCCGGCCGCCAGGTGCTCGCCGCCCAGGTAGTCGAACAGGATCACCGGACCCTCGGCGAACACCAGCAGATAGCGGGCCGGTATGCAGAGGTTGAACACCGTCATGTTGGTCGCGCCGGTGATGTAGCGGATGTTGAACGGGTCGTGCACCAACATGACCGGAACGTCGAGCGACGACATGAACCGACGAGTGTTCGCCAGCCGCCGCACGTACAGCTCGTGTCGCGTCGTCGCGCTGTCCAGATCGAGATCCAGATCGAGATCGAGACCAGAGTCGAGGTCGAACGCCATGGGTGAACCGTAACGACCGTCGGTGCTCGCTTCCAGCAACGGGTCGGTCGCCGGGTTCGCGACGGATCAGCCCCGCTCGAGGTCGGTGACGAGGCCGGTGACGAGGCCGGCGCTGATCTCGACGCGTTCGTGGGGTTCGATGCCGAACACGTCGTGCCAGGTGCCGGCGGCCGCCCACACCTCGGGGTGCTGCAGCAGGTCGGGGTCGATGAACACCCGCAGGTTCCTCGTGTGACCGAACGGCGGCACACCCCAGTTGGCGTGTGAAGCCAGATCTCGGTGGTCGCGGAGTTCGTCGCGCAGCGACTCCACGTACGGCAGCGCGCGTCACGACAGCGCGTTGTCCCTGAGCAGTCGTCGCAGGAGGCACATCTCCGAGAGGTTCTTCGTCATCTCCATCGATGCCCAACCGAGTACGTCGGCAAAGGGCCGGCCGTCGGTGTAGGGAAACCGAGTGAGCCGACCCGACCGGAGATCGTCATCCGTCAGACCGCCGACGAAGACGGTCCACTCCGACCAGAGCTCGCGGAGTCGAGCGATGGTCGTCTCCGGGCCTGGCCACTCGACCTCGGAGACCGACGGCGCATTCTCACCGCGGCTCACCGCCAAGAGCGTTTCGAGCCACCACACCGGATGCCACATCGTCCACCCGAGTGTCGGAACCGGGACGTTCGGCGACTCGTTCTCCAACTCGCCGAACCAGCGACCATCGATCTCGTGAACGGTCCAACTCTCCGGATGGACCTGATGGAGGCACTCCGTCAGCGAGACATCTCTCAGCACCTCGTCGCCGAGTTCCAGCAGAACCAGTACCTGGCGGTCGAGAACGGCACGAAGGCCGGGACCGACAGCAGGGGGTAGCGCCACCTCGCCGAACGTAGCCGCGGCGGACTGACCTTCAGCCCTCCTTCAGCTCCACGACCAGGCCTTCGCTGGCTTCGACCAGCTCGTGGGGTTCGATGCCGAACACGTCGTGCCAGGCGCCGGCGGCGGCCCACACCTCGTCGTACTGCAGTAGGTCGGGGTCGATGAACACCCGCAGGTGCGTCGTGAGACCAAGGGGCGGCACGCCGAGGTTGTCGTCTGAACCTGTCCGTTGCGAGACACGCCCCGGGGTGCTCGGGTGCTGACCCTCATGTCCTGTTCAGAGAACCATCTTCGGCGATGATCGGCCGCGTCCCCGATGACGAACCAGCACTCGCACAGCAGCGGGCTGGGTGACCGCTCACGTCTGCGTGCTCGCCGACGGTGCCGAACTCAGCCCCTCTTGAGCTCGGCGACCAGGCCTTCGCTCACCTCGACCAACTGGTGTGGCTCGATGCCGAACACGTCGTTCCAGATGCACGCTGCCGTTGGCACTGGCAACCTGCAACACCGCGACGGGTACTCGGATGAGGATGGTCAATCGGCGTGATCGAGCTGGGTCCGCAAGCTCGCGAGGTCGCCGAGAACCCAGATGTCGCGCAGCATGTTCTGTTCCGCGACGAAGAAGGCAGCGCCCATCCACTCGACCCGGCGCCCGGTTGGCGGATAGCCGAGGAAGGTTCCGGAGTGGAGCCCCGAGAATCGGACCCGTGCCGACGCCGCTGCGCCCTCGGCAATCAACATCTCGACGTCACACCGGTACTGATCGAGCGCGGTCGTCACCATCGTCACGTAGTTGCAGACCTCGGTCCGGCCGACGGCCGCCAGACCGACGGAGCCCCTGAACGAGACCTCGGGGTGCAGAATCTCCGAAGCAACCGCCAGGTCGACCTGGTTCCACAACCGGCCATAGAAGCGTTCAACGAGTTCACGGACGGGCACCCGACCATTCTTCCGGCGGCGGAACCCACCGGCTGCCCGACGATTGCTCACGCTCGCTTCAAGTCGGTGACCAGGCCTTCGCTGGCCTCCACCAGCTCGTGGGGTTCGATGCCGAACACGTCGTGCCAGGTGCCGGCGGCGGCCCACACCTCGTCGTACTGCAGTAGGTCGGGGTCGATGAACACCCGCAGGTGCGTCGTGTGACCGAACGGCGGCACGCCACCGGTGGTTTACGAAACCCACCGGTGCTAGAGCTCGATCTCCAGCTGTTTGGCAATCTTCTTGCAACGGTTTGAAACCGACTTCGCACCACGTGCGTTCAGCTTCCGCAACCTCGGAATCAAATCCTCGAGCAGTGCATCGTCCACTTCTGCGAAGTTCGCTGCCGCCTGCAAGCCGTAGTACGCCACAATCTTGCTTGCATCGCTCTCCGACCACTCCATAACAGCGTCATATGCCTTGCGTCTTTCCGCTGGTGTGAGTTTCATGTGAACCAACAACTGCGGTACGTGCCACCGAACCTCTTGTTGCGTGTAGTTGGAGAGGTTCTTGAGAATCAACTTCTTGAACTCGTCTGTCGTAGCGGGCTCAGAATGCGCCACCTTCATGGCCACGTAACTCGCCCTCATTGCGACTACAGGGTCATCGTCGAGAAACAGTTGGTAGATCTCTCTTCTCAGCGAAACTGAGGTGAGAGCCTTCTTCGCAACGGACTCAGCATGGCCGACGGATGTTCTTGTTCCACCAGACAACTGATCTCTGATCGACTTCGCCATGATGAAATGGTAGAAGGACTGAGTTGTCCGTCGAAGTCAGCCACGTTTCAGATCCGTGACCGCTCCTCCGCTCGCTTCCACCAACTTGTGCGGCTCGATGCCGAACACGTCGTTCCACGTGCCCGCCGCCGCCCACACCTCGGGCCACTGCAACAGGTCGGGGTCGATGAACACCCGCAGATGCGTCTTGTGACCGAAGGGGGGCACGCCACCGATCGGGTAGCCGGTCGCCGCCCGTACCGCGTCGGCGTCGACACGGGCGCAGCGGGTACCGCCCGCCGCGGCGGCGAGCTTCGACTCGTCGAGCTGGTTGGCACCGCTCACGTACGCGAGCACGATCTCGCCGTCGACACCGAAGATGAGGCTCTTCACGATCTGGCCGACCTCGACCCCGATCGCCGCAGCGGCATCCGCCGCGGTCTTCGCGCCCTCCGCGTACCGGCGCGGCTGGATCTCGAGCCCGAGCTCACGGGCAGCGGCGATCACGCGGACGACGTTCGGGTGCAGCTCCGACACCGGCGTGGGGTCCGCCTCGCTCATCGGGCCGACGCTATCGGTTCGGCCGACCGCTCCACGTTGCGACACCGGAAGGCCACCCCTACCATTGAGCGATGAAGGGGAGTATCCCTCGGCACCGTGATCGTCACCACGGCCGACTGCGTCAGCAGCGGGCCCGGGCACGGTGGTCCGGACGGCACCTCGTGCCGTTCCGGGCGGGAGAGACCTTCGGATCGCGTTCCCACCACGACCGAAGGACACCACCCACGTGATGACCCTGCCGACCGCGGGCACTCCTGCGGCTCCCGACGCCCATCGCCGTGACGGCGCCGTCGTCGCCGATCAGCTCGGCGTCCGCCCCGACCACGGCCTCCCCTCCGACGAGGTCGCCCGTCGCAGTGCCCAGTTCGGCCCCAACGAGCTCGCCGAGGCCGCCCGCACGCCGGCCTGGAAGCGACTGCTCGCCCAGTTCACGGATCTCCTGATCCTGATCCTGATCGCCGCCGCCGTGGTGGCCTTCGCGGTGTCGGGCGAGCTGAAGACGCCGCTCGTGGTGCTCGTGGTCGTCGTGTTCAACGCGATCATCGGCTTCGTCCAGGAGAACCGGGCGGAGAAGTCGCTCGAGGCGCTGAAGAAGATGCTCGTCATCCAGACCCGGGTGCGACGCAACGGCGAGCTCGTCAACCTGCCCGCCGGCGAGCTGGTGCCCGGCGACATCGTGATGATCGAGGCCGGCGACCGCGTGCCGGCCGACGGCCGCCTGCTCTACGCCAACACCCTCGAGATCGAGGAGGCGGCGCTCACCGGCGAGAGCCAGCCCTCCACCAAGGGCATCGACAGCATCGACCGCGACAGCGTCCCGCTCGGCGACCGCAAGAACATGGCGTACATGAACACCACGGTCACCCGTGGCCGCGGTGAGCTGGTCGTCACCGCCACCGGCATGCAGACCGAGATCGGTCGCATCGCCGGTCTGCTGCGGGCCACCGAGGCGGAGAAGACCCCGCTGCAGAAGCAGCTCGACGGGCTCGCGCACAGCCTCGCCAAGCTCGCCGCGGTGATCGTCATCGCCGTGTTCGTCATCGGCCTCATCCGCGGCGAGAGCGCGAGCGACCTGCTGCTCACCGCCGTGGCGCTCGCCGTCGCCTCGATCCCCGAGGGCCTGCCCGCCGTCACCGCCGTGACGCTGGCGCTCGGTGTGGCGAAGATGGCCAAGCAGAACGCGATCGTGAAGCGACTGGCGTCGGTCGAGACGCTCGGTTGCACCAGCGTGATCTGCAGCGACAAGACCGGCACGCTCACCCTCAACCAGATGACCGCCGTCGAGCTCATCACCCAGCTGCGTCGCCACGACGTCACCGGTGACGGCTACGAGCCGGTGGGCACGATCCAGCCCGTGAACGGCGACGAGCGCGTGTCGCTCGACGCCGCGCTCATGCCGATGGCGCTGTGCACCGATGCCGCCATCCGCCGCTCCGACGACGGCCGCTGGGAGCTCGTCGGCGACCCCACCGAGGGCGCGATGGTGGTGCTCGCCGCCAAGGGTGGTCTCGCGATCGACCAGGTCCGCACCGCACACCCCCGTCTCGCCGAGGTGCCGTTCGACTCGGCCAACAAGTTCATGGCCACCGTGCACGAGATCGTCGACATCGACGGCGCACGCCGCGTGGTGATGTACGTGAAGGGTGCACCCGACGTGCTGTTCAGCCGGTCGGCACGCGTGATCGACGAGTCCGGTGCCGCGGCACCGATCGAGCAGCACCTCGACACGCTGCGCGACCACAACGACCGACTCGCCGCCGAGGGCCTCCGCGTCCTCGCCGTGGCCCAGCGCGAGTTCGACCCGGCCGACTGGCTCGAGTTCGCCCACCACGGCGGTGAGCCGATCGAGCTCGTGCGCGATCTCACGCTGATCGCGCTCGCCGGCATCGTCGACCCGCCCCGCGCCGAGGCCCGTCAGGCGATCGCCGAGGCCCACCGTGCCGGCATCGCCGTGAAGATGATCACCGGCGACCACGCCACCACCGCCGCGGCCATCGGCCGCGAGCTCGGCCTGTCCGGTCGTGCGGTCACCGGCAACGACCTCGACACGATGGACGACGACGAGCTGGCCCGCCAGATCGACGACATCACCGTGTTCGCCCGGGTGGCCCCCGAGCACAAGATCCGTCTCGTCGCCGCGCTGCAGAAGAAGGGCAACGTCGTGGCGATGACCGGTGACGGCGTCAACGACGCCCCGGCGCTGAAGAAGGCCGACATGGGCGTGGCGATGGGCATCACCGGCACGGAGGTGACGAAGGAGGCGGCCACCATGGTGCTCGCCGACGACAACTTCGCCTCCATCGTCGGCGCCGTGAAGCGCGGCCGCACCATCTACGACAACATCGTCAAGTTCGTGCGGTTCCAGCTCAGCACGACGCTCGGCTTCGCGACGCTGTTCCTGCTGTCCGCGATCTTCGGCATCGCCGACGGCAAGCCGTTCACCGCGATCGCGATCCTGTGGGTGAACATCATCATGGACGGTCCGCCCGCCATGGCGCTCGGCCTCGACAAGGAGGGCACCGACGTCATGGAGCGTCGCCCCCGCCCGCTGACCGAGCGGATCCTCACCCCGGCCCGCTGGACGGCCGTCGGCACCGCCGCGGCGATGATGGCGATCGGCACCCTGCTCGTGCTGACGCTGGCCCCGGGCAACGACGCCGCCACCGCCGGCACCGCCACGGTGGCCGGGACGATGGCGTTCAACACGTTCGTGCTCTTCCAGTTCTTCAACATCCTCAACACCCGCAGCGACACCCAGACGGTCTTCAGCCGCTACACGTTCAGCAACCACTGGCTGTGGATCGCCCTCGGTGGCGTCGCCCTGCTGCAGATCGGCGTCACCCACGTCGGCTTCATGCAGGACCTGTTCGACACGACCTCGATCTCGTTCGGCCAGTGGCTCGTCTGCATCGCCGTCGCCTCGTCGGTGCTCGTGGTCGAAGAAGCCCGCAAGTTCGTCGTTCGGCGTCGTGGCGACCACATCGCCACGCCCGCCGGCGTCCCGACCCTCACGGAGGCCCACTCGTGAAGTGCCCCATCTGCACCGACGTCGACCTGGTGATGACCGATCGCCAGGGCATCGAGATCGACTACTGCCCGAAGTGCCGGGGTGTGTGGCTCGACCGTGGTGAGCTCGACAAGCTCATCGAGCGGTCCGCTGCAGCGCTCGCACCGGCCGCCCCCGCACCGGTCGCACAGCCGGTACCGCAGCCCGCGCCGCAGGTGATCCCGGCCCCACAGGCGCCGGTCGCGCCGGCTCCCGTGCCCGGCCAGGCGCCCCAGCCGCGCTGGGACGACCGGCCGCGGCGCTGGGACGACGACGATGACGACGACCGCTACAAGTACTCGAAGGACGGCTACTACAAGAAGAAGAAGCGGCACTCGCTGCTCGGCGAGATCTTCGACTTCTGACCGGCCGCCCCACCGACACCCGATCCCCCACCCGAACCTCGACCCCTGTCCCGAACCTCGAAAGGACCCACGTCCCATGTTCAAGAACACGATGAAGACCGGGGTGCTCCTCGCCTCCCTCGGGGGCCTCATCGTGGCCGTGTCCGCGCTGATCGGCGGGAGCGGTGGTGCCACCATCGGCCTCGTGCTGGCCTTCGTGATGGTCGGCGGCTCCTACTGGTTCAGCGACAAGCTCGCGCTGAAGTCGGCGCGTGCACGGGTGATCACCGAGGCCGACCATCCGGAGTTCTACGGCATGGTCCGCGACCTCGCCCAGCGAGCGAAGCTGCCGATGCCGACGGTCGCGATCTCGCCGAGCGACCAGCCGAACGCCTTCGCCACGGGCCGCGGCCCGAAGAAGGCCGTGGTGTGCGCCACCAATGGCCTGCTGACGTCGATGCCGCGTGCCGAGGTGGAGGCGGTCATGGCCCACGAGCTCATGCACGTGAAGCACCGCGACATCCTCATCGGATCGGTCGCCGCTGCGATCGCGACCGCCATCAGCTACGTCGCCCAGATGGCGATGTTCGCCTCGATGTTCGGCGGCAGCAACGACGAGGAGCGCCCCAACCCGATCGCCGTGATGGCGATGGCGATCCTCGCCCCGATGGCGGCGAGCCTCATCCAGATGGCGGTGTCCCGCTCACGAGAGTTCGAGGCCGACCGTGGCGCAGCCGAGCTGCTCGGCACCGGCCGTGAGCTGGCCAACGCACTCGAGCGCATCGAGACCCTCGCGGTGCGGCGTCCGATGGCGGTCGCACCCGCTCAGGCGCAGGCCTACATCCACAACCCGCTCGCCGAGGCCCACGGTGGCCGCAATGCGGCGACGATGGCCCGCCTGTTCTCGACCCACCCCTCGACCGAGGAGCGCATCCGCCGCCTGCGGGCCATGTGACGAACTCGGGGAGAACGCTCCATTTAGCACTCAATCGTCCTCCCGTTTGGTGCTCAATGGATGCCGGCGTTCGGGGGTGATTCGCTTCTTTGCGACACCCCCGATCGTCGCGAGTGAGATCAGGGGGAACCGTGCGATTTGTGGCGCGCGCAACCGGCTACCCGTGTAGGGTGGCCGACGTGAGGGGACACGCGGGCACTCCGGGCGGCGATCATCGGAGCCCGCGTACGAGCTGGACGTTCCTCACCAACCACACCCACGTGTTGCTGTGCATCGTCCGTGACCCCCATGTCCGACTGCGAGATGTCGCCAACATGGTGGGAATTACCGAGCGTGCCGCGCAGAGCATTGTCGCTGATCTCGTGACCGAGGGCTACCTCACTCGCAGCCGCGTCGGCCGGCGCAACGTCTACGACGTGCACCACGACAGCCCGCTGCGCTCCCACGACAACGGGTCACTCACCGTCGGCGGGCTGCTCGACTTCCTGCAGTCGAACTCGCGGCTCATCCAGTTCGCCCGATCGGGTCTGGCGACGTCGAGCAACGGCCACACCAACGGCCACGCGAACGGTCACGCCAACGGCGGCTCGAGCAACTGAGCCAGACCCGTCGCCTCGCGGCGACGGTTCGACCGCTCGGGTGCCCGTCACCTGGACATCGGATCAGCAAGCGATCAGAGCGCGAAGAGGTCGTCGAGCGACCCCGACGTCGCCGGCTCGTCCTCGGCCACCGGTACGTACGCCGCGTAGCCGTCCCGTTCCAGCTGATCGGCGAGCTCGGGCCCACCGGACGCCACGATCCGACCCTTCACCAGGATGTGGATCACGTCGGCACGCAACGCCTCGAGCAGCCGGTTGTAGTGGGTGATCACCAACGCGCCCATCCCGGTGTCGTTGGTGAGCGCCTCCACCCGACGGGCGCAGTCACGCAGCGCATCGATGTCGAGACCCGAGTCGAGCTCGTCGAGGATCGCGAACTTCGGCTGCAGGACCGCGAGCTGGAGCGTCTCGTTGCGCTTCTTCTCGCCGCCGGACAGGTCGACGTTGAGGGCACGGTGGAGCAACTCCGGCGCGAACCCGATGCGGGCGGCTTCGGCCTCGAGCAACTCGTCGAGCCCCTCGGTGGCGCGACCGCGAGCGGTGAGCGCCTCGTGCATCACGTGGTCGAGTGACACGCCGGGCACCTCGCTCGGGTACTGCATCACCAGGTGCAGGCCTGCCTGGGCGCGCTGCCAGGCGGGCAGCGCGAGCAGGTCGGTGCCATCCAGGGTGACCGACCCACCGAGCACCTCGTAGCCGGGCTTGCCCATCACGACCGACGAGAGCGTGCTCTTGCCGGCGCCGTTGGGGCCCATCACCACGTGCACCTCGCCGCTGCCGATCGTGAGGTCGACACCGTGGAGGATCTGCGTGCCGGCGACCGACGCGCGGAGATCTCGGATCTGCAACGTGCTCATCTCAGGCTCCCTTCCCACCGGCTGCGCCGTTGGTGACGATCTCGACGTCGACCACGACGTCGCCGCCCTCGTTGCGCACGACGAACACCGGCACGGGCTGGGTGGCCGGCAACGTCTGCGGCTCACCGGTCTCGAGGCTGAACGCACTGCCGTGCTTCCAGCACTCGATCTCCCGGCTGTCGCACATGACCTCGCCCTCGCTCAGGGAGACGTCGGCGTGGCTGCAGGTGTCGCCGATGGCGTAGAGGTCGTCGCCGATGCGCACCACGGCGACGGGGACGCCGTCGACCACGACCCTGCGGGCCGAGTTGGGCTCGATCTCGTCGAACCGGAACACCACGACGCCGCTCACGACGCCCTCCGGCGGAGCTTGGCACCCACCTGCTCGCGCAGCTGCGCCGCGAGCGGGCCGACCGGCAGCTGCTCGAGCACCTCGTCGAAGAAGCCGAGCACCACGAGCCGCTCGGCGATCTCCGGCGGGATGCCGCGGCTCTCGAGGTAGAAGCGCTGCTCCTCGTCGATCGGGCCGACCGTGCTGGCGTGGCTGCACTTCACGTCGTTGGTCTCGATGTCGAGGTTGGGCACGCTCTCGGCCCATGCTCCCGAGCTGAGCGTGAGGTTGCGGTTGGTCTGGAACGCCTGCGAGCCCTTGGCGTCGTGCCGGATCTTGATCAGCCCGGTGTAGACGCTCTTCGCGTGGTCCTGCACGGCGCCCTTGAACAGCAGGTCGCTGTGCGTGCGCGGGGCTGCGTGATCCTGCAGCGTGCGGAAGTCGTGCATCTGCGTGTCGTCGGCGTAGTACAGGGCGATCTGGCGGGTGCTCGCACCCTGGCCGGTGACCCGAGCCTCGGTGCGCACGCGGGCGTAGTCGCCGCCGAGGGCGACGGTGGCGAGCAACGTGGTGGAGTCGCGGGCGCCCAGCGCCCGCTGGTGGGCGATGCTCCACGTCGACGAGCCGAGCATGTTGACCCCGAGGTACTTGAGGCGTGCCGCCGGGGCGACGTCGACCTCGAGCCGGGGCACGACGAGGGCGACGAGACCGTCGGGCGACACGAACTGCTCGACGACGGTGAGCTCGCTGTCCTCGGCGGCGTCGATGATCAGCCGGGGGAACACCGCGGTGCCGGCGGCGTCGATGCGGTGGGTGACGACGACGGGCTGCTCGACCACACGCCCACGCGGGACCGACAGCACGACGGCGTCCATGAACGCCCGGTTCAGCTCGTGGAACAGGTCGACGGCGTCGCCGTCGTCGATGCGCTCACCGAGCTCGCCGCCGTGCGCCACCTGCACGCCCGTCGGGGCGTCGACGGTGGTGCGGGCACGGCCGGGGACGAACGACTCCAGGTCGAGCTCACCGATGCGGCTGTAGCGCCACACCTCCTCCTCCGCGGAGGGCATCGCCGCGGCGGCGGCACGCTCGGCAGCGGCGAGTCGACGGTCGAGATCGGGGGGTGCGGACGCGCGAACGGCGTCGGGGGAGAACACGGGCACGGGGAAATTCTACTACCGGGGTAGGAGAAATTCGCCAGTCCTCCCCGATCGGCGACGGGCCGATCAGCGCCCGCGACGGAAGAACCGACCGAGGCCCTTGCGCTGCGCAGCGGCGCGGCGCTCGGCCTCGACCTCGGCCATCACCTGCGCCCCGATCGCGTTGAGGTGGTCCTCGGCCTCGTCGAGCACGGCGGCGGCGGTGCCGTCACCGAGACCGGGCGGCTCGGCGGGCGTCTTGGGGGGCACCACGGTGCCGTAGGTCCAGCCGGCGTCCATCCGCCGCTCGTACTTCGGGCAGGCGTCGGGACACCGCCAGGGTGCCTCGGGCGCGAGGTCGAGGTTGCACTTCCGCACCGTCTCGCCGTTGGGGTACGTGCGGCTCTCGAAGTTCTTGCACTCCTGACGCATCGGCATGGCACATTCTGCCAAGGGGCGGCCCTCGCGTGTCGACGCCTCCGGGTGAGAGTTCGGTCAGAACGCCGGCCGCCCCGGACGCCCGAACGGACGCCGCTCAGACGCCGAGTTCGGCGGCGCGGGCGAGCACGCGATCGCGCTCGGCGCCGATGGTGGTGGAGTCGCCGTGACCGGTGTGGACGATCGTCTCGTCGGGCAGCCGCAGCAGCTGGTCGCGGATGCTGCGCAGGATGGTGGGCTCGTCGCTGTAGCTGCGCCCGGTGGCCCCGGGACCGCCGCAGAACAGCGTGTCGCCGCTGAACACCACCCCGGCGCTCGCGTCGTGGAAGCAGCAGCACCCGGGCGAGTGGCCGGGCGTGTGGACGACGGTGAGTTCGTGGCCGCCCACGCCGAGCACCGCGCCCGGTTCGAGGTCGCGGTCGGGCCGGTCACCCGGCCACACCACGTCCCACAGCATGCGGTCGCTCGGGTGGAGCACGATCGGCGCGTCGACCAGCTCGCGCAGCGGCACGGCGGCGTTGATGTGGTCGTTGTGGCCGTGGGTCAGCACGATCGCCCGCACCCGCCGCCCGTGCACGGCCGCGGCGATCGGCGCCGCGTCGTGGGCCGCGTCGAACACGATCACCTCGCGGTCGTCACCCACCAACCAGATGTTGTTGGTGACCTCCCACTCGCCCCCGTCGAGGGCGAAGATCCCGTTCGTCGTGACCAGCTCGATCGTCATGCGAGCGACGCTACCGGTCGACGACGTCGGGGGCCGGGGTCCCGGGTGCGGGGCCGGCGGTGGCGGTGGCGGTGGCGGTCAGCCGACCGAGCCCTCCATCTGCAGCTCGATCAGGCGGCTCCACTCCACCGCGTACTCCATCGGCAGCGTGCGGGTGATCGGCTCGATGAAGCCGTTCACCACCATGCTCATCGCCTGCTCCTGCGACAGGCCGCGGCTCATGAGGTAGAAGAGCTGCTCGTCGGCGATCTTCGACACGGTGGCCTCGTGGCCGATCTGCGCGTCGCGCTCGCCGACCTCCATGTACGGCAGGGTGCGGCTCTCGCTCTGCTCGTCGAGGATGAGCGCGTCGCACTGGACGTGGCTCTTGCAGCCGTACGCGCCCTCGTCGACGCGCACCAGGCCGCGGTAGGTGGTGATGCCACCGTCCTTGCTGATGCTCTTCGACACGATCTTCGAGGTGGTCTCCGGGGCGGCGTGCACCATCTTGGCGCCGGCGTCCTGGTGCTGGCCGGGGCCGGCGTAGGCCACCGAGAGCACCTCGCCGGTGGCCTTCGGGCCCACGAGGTACACCGACGGGTACTTCATCGTGAGCTTCGAGCCGATGTTCCCGTCGATCCACTCCATGTGACCGCCCTCTTCCACCCGGGCGCGCTTGGTGACGAGGTTGTACACGTTCGGCGACCAGTTCTGGATCGTGGTGTACGTGACGCGGGCGTGCGGCTTGACGACGATCTCGACCACGGCCGAGTGCAGCGAGTCGTTGGTGTACACCGGGGCGGAGCAGCCCTCGATGTAGTGCACCTGCGAGCCCTCGTCGGCGATGATCAGCGTGCGCTCGAACTGGCCGGCGTTCTCCGAGTTGATGCGGAAGTACGCCTGCAGCGGCATCTCGACCTCGACGCCCGGCGGCACGTAGATGAACGACCCGCCGCTCCACACCGCCGAGTTCAGCGCGGCGAATTTGTTGTCGCCGGGCGGGATGACGGTGCCGAAGTAGCGCTTGACGATGTCGGGGTACTCCCGCAGCGCCGTGTCCATGTCGCAGAACAGGATGCCCTGCGCCTCGAGGTCCTCGCGGTTGCGGTGGAACACGACCTCGCTCTCGTACTGCGCGGTGACACCGGCGAGGTACTTGCGCTCGGCCTCGGGGATGCCGAGCTTCTCGTAGGTCGCCTTCATCTGCTCGGGGAGGTCGTCCCACTCGTCGACCTGGTCGGTCGCCGGCTTCAGGTAGTAGTAGATGTCCTGGAAGTCGATGTCGGGCATGTTGACGGCGAACCACTCCGCCATCGGCTTGCGCTCGAACATCTTGAGGCTGCGCTGGCGGAACTGCGTCATCCACCGCGGCTCGCCCTTCCACCAGGAGATCTGGTCGACGACCCCCTGGTGGAGGCCCTTCTCGGGGGTGAAGGCGTACTCCACCTCGTCGCTCCAGCCGAGGCTGTACTTGCTGAGATCGAGATCGAACGAAGTCACGTGTCGCTCCCTGGGTCGAGGATCGTGCCGGGGGGAATTTGCACTACCGGCATAGTAACAATTCGGGCCCCGCGGTCCACCCTCGGGAGCGCCATCGGTCTCCCCGACCGCCGGAACGCTCGTAGTCTCTGGGTCGTGGAACTCGACCGAGATGCCGTCGACCGGGTCCTGCGGCGTGCGAGCGACATGACCGCCGATCACCCGGCCGTGCCCGGCGCGTCCACGCGGATGAGCGAGGCGGTGCTGCTCGAGGCCGCCGCCGAGGCCGGCCTCGACCCCGACGCCGTGCGCACCTCGCTCGCCATCGAACGGCTCGGCCCGACCGACCCGGCGCGCCGCTTCGATCGCACGCTCGGGCCACGCCGTGCCGCCGTCGAGCGGATCATCGGCCTCGACGTCGACACCCTGCTCGGCCGGCTCGACGACCTGCTGCAGCGACAGCACGGTCTCCGGAGGTCGCGCAGCGGCGGCGACTGGGGCGAGTGGCGCAAGCGCACCGACGCCCTCGGCACGGTGCAGCGCATCGCGCGCGCCGGAACCGGGAACGTGCAGCTCCGACGGCTCCAGCGGATCGAGGCCCGCGCCAGCGTGATCGACGGTGGGCGCACGATCCTGCGACTGATCGCGGACCGCACCCCGCAGCGCAACGAGGCGATCGCGGGCGGCTCGGTCGTCGGCGGTCTGGGGGTGGCCGTCGTGGCCTCCGCCGCCGTGCTCACCACACCGATCGTCCTCGCGGCCACCCCCGTGGCAGTGGTGGCGGGCGCGGCGACCGCACGAACGGGACGCAGGCGGCACGCCGACCTCGTCGCCGACCTCGAGGGACTGCTCGACACCGTCGAGCGCGGTGTGCGTCCGATCACCCTGACCGACGACGTCCGCCGGGTGCTGCGCCAGCTGCGTCGCTGACCCGCCGACCCGCCGACCCGCCGACCCGGGACGGCGGCCGGTCAGCCGACGGGCTCGAGCCGGGCCGGCACCGACTTGTGCCACGGCGTGCCGGCGATCGGGTCGCGCAGCAGCGCATCGGTGAGTTCGTTGGGCGCCACACCCACCCGACGCACGCCGTCGACGTGCTGCTCGTCGAGGCCGAGCCCGTTCGGCAGCGACACGTGGCCCGGCTGCATGCCCTCGTACACCTCGACCACCGTCTCGGCCGCACCGCGCGTGGTGACCACGCGCACGCGCCCGCCCGTGTCGACGCCGAGGCGGGCGGCATCCGCCGGCGAGATCCGCAGCGCACCCTCGGCGTCGCGCTTGCGCCACCCCGCGTCGCGGATGATGGTGTTCGCGGTGAACGAACGGCGCTCGCCGGCCGACAGGACGAACGGGTACTCGTCGGTGGTGAGCTCCGGCTCGTCGGCCAGGGTGGCCAGCTCGTCCATCAGCTCGGGGATCACGAGCCGGATGCGACCGTCGTCGGTACCCACGCGGGTCCACACCGTCTCCCACTCGTCCTCGGTGAACACCACGCCGTGGTGCCCCTGCAGGATCGCGTCGAACAGTGCTTCGCCGAGCGCGAGCCCCTCGCCGGTGAAGCCGGCGCGTCGCACGGACGCCTCCTGCCCCATCGCGCTCCGATGGGCGGCGCCCCACAGCAGCGCCGCAGCCGCAGCACCGTCCGGGAGGGTGGGGCCGAGCGTGCGGTACAGCACCACCGGGGCCATCGCGCCCAGCGCCGGGTCGGTCGTGGTCGCGGCGAAGAAGGCGGCGGCGAAGGCCTCGCGCCCCTCGGCCGCGGCCGCCCGCAGCGGTGCCAGTGCCTCGTCGCCGACCGCGCCCAGGGCCTCGCAGAGACGGGCGTGGATCTCGGGCTCGGGCAGCACGCCGTCGGGAGCGGGCAGGACCGGCCGGCGGAGGTGGAACACGTTGTGCGGGAACTCGAAGTTGAAGAACGTCGCCTCCCACTTCTCGTACTGGGTGGGCGCGGGCAGCACGTAGTGCGCGAGGCGCGCCGTCTCGGTCATCGCCACGTCGATCACGACGAGCAGCTCGAGCGACGCGAGCGCCTCGCGCATGCGCGGGCTGTCGGCGAGCGAGTGGGCGGGGTTGCCGCTCTCGACGAGCATCGCCCGGAACCGCTTCGGGTGATCCGTGAGGATCTCCTCGGGGATGACGTTGCACGGCACCAGCCCGCTGATGATCTTCGACCCGGTCACGGGCGAGACGGGGTCGGCCTTGGCCCCACCTCCGCCCTTGCGGACGAGCGAGACGAGCGAGCTCGGCATGTACTGCGCGCCGGGGACGGCGAAGTTGCCGGTGAGCACCCACAGCAGCTTCTCGAGCCAGCTGTTGAGCGTGCTGTGCCGGTTCATCTGGATGCCGAGGTCCTCGGCGACGGCCACGCTGCTCGCCGAGGCGATGCGGCGGGCGGCGGCGCGGATCAACTCGGCGTCCACGCCGCAGCGGCCGGCGTACGCGTCGACGTCGATCGTGGCGAAGACGCGCTCCACGTCGGCCGCGCCGGTGGTGTGCTCGTCGACCCAGCCGCGCTTCACGAGGCCCTCCTGCACCAGCACGGCGACGAGCGCCGCGAGGCAGAACGCATCGGTACCGGGCCGCACCTGCAGGTGGACGTCGGCGAGTTCGGCGGTCTCGCTGCGCTTCGGGTCGATCACGATCATCGCCCGCGCCGGGTCGTTGGCGATCTCCTTCAACGTCGTGCGGGCGCGCGGGAAGCCGTGGCTCTGCCACGGGTTCTTGCCGACGAAGACGGCGACCTCGGCGTGGGTGACGTCGCCGCGCACCGCCCCGCCGAGCATCTTGCCGTTCACCCAGAACTCGCCGGTCTTCTCCTGCGAGAGCGCGTTGGCCTTGAAGCGCGAGCCGAGCGCCCGCAGCGTGGCGCCGCTGTAGCCACCGCCGAGGTGGTTCCCCTGGCCGCCACCGCCGTAGTAGAAGATCGACTCGCCGCCGTGGGTGTCGCGCACGGCGAGGAAGCGATCGGCGATCTCGCGGATCGCCGTGTCCCAGTCGATCTCCTCGAACGTGCCGTCCTCGCGGCGCCGCAGCGGCGAGGTGAGCCGCGCCTGGTGCTGGTAGTGGTCGAGGCGCAGCGCCTTCTCGCACGTGTACCCCTGCGAACCGGGGTGTGCCTTGTCGCCGCGGATGCGCTCGAACCGCGTGCCCGTGTCACCGCCGAGACGGATCTCGATGCCGCAGTTGCACTCGCACAGGATGCAGGCCGTGGGATGCCAGGTGCCGTCGCTCATGCGGCGAGCGTAGACCAGTGGGTTGCGTCACGCAACGGACAACCGCGAGGTCGGCAGAGTGACCGAGCCGGCGCCACGGGCGCGGCCGCGGTCAGGTGGCCGGCGACTCCGCTCGGTGCCACGCCGGACCGGCCTTCGCCTTCACGTCGTGGAGCGCGAGCGGCGCGCCGCACTGGTCGCACACCACCGTGGCGGTCGCGACCTTCCCGCACACGTGCACCAGCTCCAGCGGCTTGCCGGTGGGCGCCGCCCACTTGTCGCCCCAGGCCATCAGCGCGGCGATCACCGGGAACAGGTCGCGCCCTTTGTCCGTGAGGCGGTACTCGTAGCGCTCGGGGTGGTCCTGGTACTTCACCCGATCGACGATGCCGTGCTCGACCAGCGTGCCGAGACGGTCGCTCAGGATGTTGCGAGCGATGCCGAGGTCGCCCTGGATCGCCTCGAAACGCCGCTGACCGAACATGAGGTTGCGAACGACGAGCAGCGTCCACCACTCGCCCACCACCTCGAGCGCCTGGGCGACCGAGCAGTTCAGGTGCGCCACGCTGGTCCGTTTCATGACGCTCAGGCTACCGCGGCCGTCCGACGGAGACGGCGGCGGCGCACCGGCTCATGCGGCCGAGGTGCGCGCGACGTCGACGTCCATCTCGATGAAGATGCACTCGCCCGGACACGCGAGCGCCGCGTCGATCACGGACTGCTCGGCACGCGCGGGCACCCACGCGAGGCTGCCGGGCCCGCCCGGGTCGTGGAGGGCCACGCCGTCCTCGGCCACGTAGGCGATGCCGTCCTCGAGCTGCACGAACACGTCGGGAGCGTGGTCGAGGCAGAGGCCGTCGCCCGTGCAGAGGTCCTGGTCGATCCACACCCGCATCGCCGGAGCACAGTACCCACCGCCACCGGTCACGTCGCACGGGGCGACAACCGGCACACCACCTCCGGGTACGCTCGGCCCGGTGGCAGACCAGGTCGTCCCCGCGCCCCACCCGCCCGCTGCGAAGCAGGTGCCGCACACCTGGCAGCGTCCCACCGGCCCGGCGGACGACCCCTGGGCCTGGCTCCGCGACCGCGACGACCCGGACACGATCGCGTACCTGGAGGCCGAGAACGCCTACGCCGAGCGGTGGCTCGAACCGCACCGCGCCACCATCGACGCGATCTTCGACGAGATCCGCTCGCGCGTGCAGGAGACCGACGCGGCCGTGCCGGTGCGCAAGGGCGACTGGTGGTACACCGCCCGCACCGTGGAGGGACTCGACTACCCCATCCACTGCCGCGGCCGATCGGCCGACACCGCCGGCGACCACGCGCTGCTCGACGAGAACGCCGAAGCCACGGGGTACGAGTTCTTCTCGCTCGGCGGGTTCGACGTCAGCCCGGATCAACGACTGGTCGCGTGGAGCGCCGACGTCGACGGCGGCGAGGAGTTCACCCTCCGCATCCGCGACCTCGAGTCCGGCACCGACCTCCCCGACGTCGTCGAGGGCACGTACGCCTGGGCGGGCACCGCGTGGTCGACCGACGGCACCGAGCTGTTCTACGTGATGCCCGACGACCAGATGCGACCATTCCAGCTCTGGCGCCACCGGATCGGAACCCAGCAGGCCGACGACGTCCTCGTGCTCGAGGAGCCCGACGAGCGGTTCCACGTCGGCGTCGACCTCAGCCGCAGCGAACGTTGGGTGATCGTGGAGTCGTCGAGCAAGACCAGCTCCGAGGTGCACCTGATCCCGTCCGACCGACCGCACGACGCGCTGCGGCTCGTGCGCGGCCGGACGGAGGACCTCGAGTACTCGGTCGACCACTGGGGTGACGGCTTCGTCGTGCTCACCAACCTCGACGCCGAGGACTTCCGCGTCATGACGGCGCCCGAGGACGACCCATCCACCTGGACCGAACTCCTCCCCCACGTGCCCGGCCAGCGCATCGTCGCGGTCGAGCCCTTCGCCACGCACCTCGTGGTGCACGAGTGGGCGGACGCGCAGCAGCGAGTTCGCATCGTCGGTCGCGACGGCGAGCAGGAGACGCTCGACCTCGGCGACGAACCACACGAGGTGGAGCTCGACGCCAACCCCGAGTGGACCACCACCACGCTCCGGTACGGCTACCAGTCGTTCACCACGCCGGCGTCGGTGTACGAGCTCGACCTCACCACGGGCGAGCGCACCCTGCTGAAGCGCACGCCGACCCCGAACGTCGACCTCGACGCGTACGAGGCGACCCGCGAGTGGGCCACCGCCCCGGACGGCGCCCTCGTGCCGGTCGACGTCGTCCGACGACGCGGCACCGAGCCCGACGGCTCGCATCCGTGCCTCGTGTACGGGTACGGCAGCTACGAGTCGTCGGTCCCTCCGTGGTTCAGCGTGTACCGGCTGTCGCTGCTCGACCGCGGGTGGGTGTGGGCGCTGGTGCACCCTCGCGGGGGTGGCGAGCTCGGGCGCCGCTGGTACACCGACGGACGGCTGCTCCACAAACGCACCACGTTCACCGACACCATCGCCTGCGCCGAGCACCTGCGCGACCTCGGCTGGGCGGCGGCAGATCGCATCGCGATCCGGGGCGGCAGCGCCGGTGGACTCCTGGTCGGTGCCTGCATGACGATGCGCCCCGAGCTCTTCCGCACCGTCGTGGCCGAGGTGCCCTTCGTCGACGCGGTCACCACCATGAGCGACCCCACCCTGCCGCTCACCGTGACCGAGTGGGACGAGTGGGGCGACCCTCGCGAGGAGCCGATGGCCAGCTACATGCTGAGCTACTCGCCCTACGACAACACGGTGGCGCGGGACTACCCGGCGCTGCTCATCACCGCCGGTCTGAACGACCCGCGGGTCAGCTACCACGAACCGGCGAAGTGGTGCGCCAAGCTGCGCGCCCTGCGCACCGACGACCGGCCGCAACTGCTCCGCACGGAGATGGGCGCGGGCCACGGTGGGCCGAGCGGGCGCTACGAGCGCTGGCGCGACGAGGCCATCGTGCTCACCTTCGTGCTCGCCGCCGACGCGATCTCGCGCTGACCGCCGGCTCGACCGGCTCGACCGGCTCGACCGGCTCGACCGGCTCGACCGGCTCAGCCGGCGACGGCCGCGACCACCGCCACGACGGTGAAGGCGACGTTGCGCCACACGTGGCGGACACCGAGCGGCGCCGCGCTCCACGCACCGAAGCACGAGCAGGGCGGGTGCTGCCCCCGGCGGAGCAGTGCGACGATCAGCCCGGTGAACACCAGCAGCGTCCCGATCGCGGCAAGGGCCGCCCACGGGGCGAGCAGACCGACCACGAGCAGCGCCCCCACCGACATCTCCCACCACGGCACGACGTGAGCGAGCACCGGGTGCACGCCCAGCGAGCGCGCCTGCACGGGCCACTCGCGGCCGCGCGCCACCTTTCCGGCACCGGCCACCACGAACACGACGCCGATGGCGATGGCCGCCACGCGACCGAGCACGGACACGGCCGGTGACCCGCCTCAGCCGAGCTCGACGGTGAGGCCCTCGCGCGCGGCGAGCACCTCCAGCCCCAACGCGTGACCGGCCGTCGCGGCACAGGCGTGGAGCGCGTCGACCGCATCGTCGTGGCGCGTGGGGTCGTAGTGGAACAGCGCGAGCTTCTTGGCGCCCGCCTCGTGCGCGAACCAGACCGCGTAGTCCACGGTGCAGTGACCCCACGTGGACTTCAGCGCGAACTCCTCGGGCGTGTACTGCGAGTCGTGGATGAGCAGGTCGACGCCCCGTGCGAGCTCGAGCGCACCCTCGCTCGCGCCCATCGATCCGTCGTAGGGCTGCTGGTGGTCGCTCAGGTACGCCACACTGATGCCGTTCCACTCGACGCGGTAGCCCAACGTGTTGCCCACGTGCGGTACGAGTCGCGAGGTCACCGTGACCGGACCGCGCTGGAACGTCTCGTCGCCGACGTCGTGGAAGCGGAACTCACCCGGGAACTGGTCGATGCCGATCGGGAACAGCGGCGGCCGGATCACATCGGCGAACACCTCGCCGACCGTGCGGCCGTCCTCCTGCACCGGGGCGAAGACGTCGAGCTCGGCGCCGGAGTGCAGCATCGGCGTGAAGAACGCGACGCCCTGCGTGTGGTCCCAGTGCAGGTGCGTGAGCAGGCACGTGCCGCGGAAGGAGCCGTCCCGCGGCTGGGTGGCACCGAAGTACCGCAGACCGGTGCCCATGTCGAACACGATGGGGTCGGCGCCGGGAACGTCGACGGAGACGCACGACGTGTTTCCGCCGTAGCGTGCGATGTCATCGCCGTGACAGGGCGTCGAACCGCGCACCCCGTGGAACGTGACCGTGACCGTTCGTCGACCCCCGATGCGCTGCACGATACGGCGGCGGTCGTGTCGGACTCAACCCTCCGTCCGGCGGGGTACCGGTGACGTGCGTCGCAGCCCACGTCGAACGCCGCGGGCGGCGATGGCTACGGTGCGCGCATGACCGCGACCATCGAGACCCGGCGGGTCGACGTCAACGGCGTCGACTTCGCGTACCTCGCGTGTGGTGACGAGGGCCCGCTGGCCCTCTGCCTGCACGGTTTCCCCGACAGCGCCCACACCTGGCGACACCTGCTGCCGCTGCTCGCGGGCGCGGGGTACCGGGCGGTCGCACCGTTCCAGCGCGGGTACGCCCCCACCGCGGTCCCGGCCGACGGCCGCTTCCAGACCGCGGCGCTCGCACTCGACGCGATCGGGTTCCACGAGGCCCTCGGTGACGGCGAACCGGGCGTGATCATCGGCCACGACTGGGGAGCACCGGCCACCATCGGTGCGGCCGTGCACGCCCCCGAGCGGTGGAACAAGGTGGTCACGATGGCCGTCCCGCCCGGACCGTCGTTGGGTGCTGCGTTCCTCACCAGCCTCCCGCAACTGAAGCGCAGCTGGTACATGTTCTTCTTCCAGCACGGCCTGTCCGATCTGGTGGTGCCGGCCAACGACCTCGCCTTCATCGACCTGCTGTGGGCCGACTGGTCGCCCGGCCACGACGGCACCGAGGACATCGCCCACGTCAAGGACTGTCTGCGCGACCCGGCGAACCTCACCGCTGCGCTCGGCTACTACCGGGCCACCCTCGGCGATGGTCTCAAGGACCCCTCGCTCGACGAGCTGCAGGCCGCGTGCGGCGGTGTGCCGACGCAGCCGACGCTGTACCTGCACGGCGCGAACGACGGGTGCGTCGGTGTGGAGGTCGCGGAGATGGCACGGGCCATGGTGACCGACAACGTGGTGATCGAGGTCGTCGACGGTGCCGGGCACTTCCTGCAGCTCGAACGACCCGACGTGGTGAACGCACGGATCGTGGAGTTCCTGTCATGAGCACCTCGCCCGCCGCCCGCCCCGTGCTGCCGGACGGATTCGTCGTGATCGTGAAGGAGGAGTGCGAGACCTGCCGCATGGTGGCGCCGTTGCTCGCGCAGTTCGAGTGCACCGTCTACACCCAGGACGACCCCACCTTCCCGCACAGCGTGTCGCCGACCCACGACGCCGACCTGTCCGTCAGCTGGCACCACGACATCGAGACCGTGCCGACGCTGATCAAGGTGATGAACGGCGTCGAACTGGAACGCACCGTCGGCTGGTCGCGTGCAGAGTGGCAGCGCATCACGGGGGTGCACGGCCTCGGTGACGACCTGCCGGTGATGCGCCCCGGCTGCGGCTCGATGAGCGTCGATCCCGACCTCGTCGACGCGTTGCGCGCCCGGTTCGGAGGCCACGTGCTGAAGGCGCGCCGCATCGAACTCGCCGACCTCGACGACGAGATGGAGGCGCTGTTCGACCGCGGGTTCACCGACGGCCTGCCCGTGGTGCCCCCCACCGAGGAGCGCGTGCTGCGGATGCTGGAGGGCACCACCCGCGCGCCCGACGAGGTGGTGGCCGTGGTGCCTCCCGACCTCGTCGAGGTGACCGTCGAGAAGATCGCGATCAACGCGGTGATGGCCGGCTGCCGGCCGGAGTACCTGCCGTGGGTGATCGCCGCCGTCGAGGCGATCTGCACCGACGAGTTCAACATCCACGGCGTGCTCGCGACCACGATGCCGGTGGGACCCGTCATCGTGTGCAACGGACCCGGCACCAGGGCCATCGGCATGAATGCCGCCGGCAACGCGCTCGGGCAAGGCAACCGCGCCAACCTCACGATCGGTCGGGCGGTGCAACTCGTGGTGCGCAACGTCGGTGGCGGCCGTCCCGGCGAGGTCGACCGCGCCACCCACGGCAACCCCGGCAAGATCAGCTTCTGCTTCGCCGAGCTGGAGGACGGCTCGCCGTTCACGCCGCTCGCGACGAGCCTCGGGATGCCGACGGACGCGAACGCGCTCACCGTGTTCGCCGGCGAGGGGCCGCGCTGCATCGTCGATCAGCTCGCCCGCGACCCCGACAGCCTCGCGAACACCTTCGCGGCCTGCCTGCGCACGCTGCACAACCCGAAGCTCGTGCTCGGCTTCGACGTGATCCTCGTCGTCGGCCCGGAGCACGCCCGGGTGTTCGCCGAGGCCGGCTGGGACCGCGACCGCCTGCTCGCCGAGCTGCACGCACGGCTGCAGCTGTCGGGCGAGGAGCTCGTGCGCGGCGCCCACGGCATCGCGGAGGGGATCCCCGAGCACCTCCGCTCGGCCACGCTGCCGAAGTTCCGTCCGGGCGGCATCCTGGTCGTCCACGCGGGCGGGGGTGCGGGGTTGTTCTCGGCGATGATCGGCGGCTGGGCGAACGGCGACATCGGCTCCAAGCCGGTCACCCGGCTGGTCGGGAACTAGGGTCGTGCCATGAGCAAGCTGCTGCTCGACCCCACCGGCGAACGCCACGTCGCCGAACGCACACGCCTCGACCGCCCGGCGTCGCTCGACGGCCAGGTGATCGGCCTGCTCGACATCAGCAAGCCGCGCGGCGACGTCTTCCTCGATCAGCTCGAGCGACGCCTCGTCGAGGCCGGTGCCACGGTGAAGCGCTACAAGAAGCCGACGTTCACCAAGCCGGCCCCGGTCGACCTGCGCCAGGAGATCGCGACGAGCTGCACGCTCGTCATCGAAGCGCTCGCCGATTGAGGCAGCTGCACGTCGTGCAGTGTGCACGACATCGCCGACATCGAGCGCCGCGGCGTGCCGGGCGTGTTCGTCGCGTCCGCCGAGTTCGTGCAGGCCGCGGTCGCGCAGAGCACGTCGCTCGGGTTCCCCACCGTGGCGCGGGTGTTCACCCCGCACCCCATCCAGGACCGCACCGACGACGAGATGCGCGAGTACGCCGACGCGGCCTACGACGAGATCGTCGCCCAGATCACGTCCGGCTGATCACGTCCGGCTGATCACGTCCGGCTGATCACGTCCGGCTGATCAGGTCTCGCCCACCGGCGTGGCCAGGCCCTCGACCACCTCGGCGCCCGGCAGCAACGTGAGCGCTGCGGGGGCGACGAGCAGCTTGGTGCTGCGGCTGCCGCCGCCGAGGATGACGCGGTCGCGGGTCGTCACCGCGGCGTCGATCCAGACCGGCAACCCGGGCGGGAGACCGAAGGCGGTCACGCCGCCGATCAGCATGCCGGTGAGTTCGCGCGTGGTCTCCGCCGGGGCGAACGAGGCCTTGCGTACGCCGAGTCGCCGGCGCACCGCGCCGTTCACGTCGAGGCGGGTCGTGGCCAGCACGACGCACGCGACGTGCAGCGGCCGGTCGCCCTTCCCCACGACGACGATCGTGTTCGCCGAATCGTCGGGGGCGAAGCCGTACGCCGCGCAGAACGCCGCCGTGTCGGCCAGGTCGGGGTCGCACGCCACCACGTCGAACGGCACCCCGGTCGCCGCGACCGATGCCTGCACCCGCTGCTCGAGCTCGTTCATGGCCCGCCACTCTGCCAGCCGGCAGCCGCGACGGTGGCCTCAGCCGAGGTGGAGATGCGAGCCGTCGTCGGTCACGAGGCCGTCGGCGACGAGACCGGCCACGATCCTCATCGCCACCTCCGCCGACCGGCCGACCACACCCGGCACGGCGTCGCGGGCGACCGGTCCGCCGCCGAGCGCCCGCAGGAGCGCACCGCGTGCCTGGCGGTCGCTGCCGTCGAAGCGCGCCTGCCGGCCGCTCACCCCGGCGGAGCCGACCGCCGGGTCGTCCCCGTCGCCGTGCCACCGGCACCACGACGCGAGGGGGCACTCGTGGCAGGCGGGCGACGTGGGCCGGCACAGCACGGCGCCGAGCTCCATGATCGTCTGGTTCCACGCCCAGCCCTCGCCCGCGGGCGACAGCTCGTCCGCGCAGCGCTGCACCTCGCGAGGCGTGAGCCGTCGGCCGTGCAGACGGGCCAGCACGCGGGCGATGTTCGTGTCGACCACGGACACGTCGGCCTCGTACGCGAACGCCAACACCGCGCGTGCCGTGTACGGGCCGACGCCGGGCAACGCGAGCAGGTCGTCGAGCGTGTCGGGGAAGCCACCGCGAGCCACCACGGCGGACGCCGCGGCGTGCAGGTTGCGCGCCCGCCGCGGGTAGCCGAGGCCCTGCCACTGCCGGAGCACGTCGGCCAGGGGCGCCTCAGCGCACGCGTGCGGGGTGGGAAACACCTCGAGGAACTCGAGGTACTTGGGCACCACGCGCAACGCCTGCGTCTGCTGCAGCATCACCTCGCTGACGAGCACGGCCCAGGGGTCGCGGGTGCGCCGCCAGGGCAGGTCGCGCAGTCGCGGCGCACCCCAGGCGAGGAGCGCGCCGACGAGCGGCGGTTCGCTCAGTCCCACACCTCGACGCCGTCGTACGGACGCTTCCGGCTGGGGGCGAACTCCCGCTTCCACACCATCACCCGGCGACGGAAGTAGCAGACCTCCTTGCCGTCCTGGTTGAAGCCCTTGCTCTCGACGGTGACGACGCCGCGGTCGGGCCTCGACTTGCTCTCCTGCACGTCGAGCACGCGGGTCTCGGCGTGGATCGTGTCGCCGTGGAACGTCGGGAACTTGTGCTGCAGCGTCTCGACCTCGAGGTTCGCGATCGCCGCGCCGCTCACGTCGGGCACGCTCATGCCGAGCACGAGGGAGTAGACGAGGTTGCCGACCACCACGTTGCGGCCCTGCACGCTCTCGCTCGCGAACCAGTCGTTGGTGTGCAACGGGTGATGGTTCATCGTGATCATGCAGAAGAGGTGGTCGTCGTACTCGGTGATGGTCTTGCCGGGCCAGTGCCGGTAGACGTCACCGACGACGAAGTCCTCGAGGTACCGGCCGAAGGGTCGTTCGTGAACGGTCATGGCCAGGCAACCTAGTGGCCGGGTGCCCGTGGCTCCTCGTCCTGGTGGGCCGGATCCTGGTGGACCGGATCCTGGTGGACCGGATCCTGGTGGACCGGATCCTGGTGGGCCGGATCCTGGTGGGCCGGATCCTGGTGGGCGGGATCGGGGCGGTGCATGCTGCCCGTGCTCACATCGCCGTCGTGGCGCGGGCGGTGCCCGAACCGCGCGGCGAAGTCCAGCGCGCTCTCCGGGTTGCTCGCCTGTTCGGCGGCGATGTCGCGCAGGCGTTGCAGTCGCTCGCGACGGCGGATGCTCCACGGCCCGACGCGCAACGACCCGTACAGCACGCCGCCCAGCACGATCGGGAAGAAGAACTGCGCGAGTCGCCAGGCAGCGACGCCGAGGACCGCCTGGTCGGCGGGCGCACCGAAGCCGATCAACGCCGTCGAGAGCGCGACGTCGATCACACCGAGTCCGCCGGGCATGATCGGGATGACGGCGAGCACGTTGGCGAGGCCGAACGCGACGAGCAGCGCGTCGAGGTCGGTGGACAGACCGAAGGCGCGCAGGAACACCCACAGCGCTGCCGCGTCCAGCAACCAGTTCGCCGCCGCCCAGCCGATGGTGCGGCCGAGCAGCTGCCGGTCCGCGGCGAGCTCCTCGAGCCGGGCCGCCACGTGCTTCACGCCCGCCGCGGCACGGTTCTCGTCGAGCCGCAGCCGCCGGGCGATCCACCGGAAGATCCGCTCGGCACGGCCCTGCCCCTCGAGCAGTCCGAACACGAGCATCCCCACGAACGACATGATCAGCACGCCGGCGATCGCCGCCGTGGCGTAGCCGCCGTTCACCCCGCGGATCGGGATCGACACCACGAGGGCCATCCAGAACAGCACGTTCAGCACGACCGCCGAGCCGAGCCCGGCCGTGGCGAGCGCGAACCCGGCGTCCGGGCCGGGGACACCCGACAGCGTCATCAGCCGGTAGCCGAGCGCGGACCCCGCCGCGCTGCCTCCCGGCACGATGCTCGACAGCGCCTTGGTGCTCATCTGGATGCGGAACAGCCGCCACGAGCTCACCAGGTGACCGGCGTCGCCGAGCGCGGCTCGGGTGAGCAGCGAGTAGGAGTACAGCGCGGCGATCTCCAGCCCGAAGCCCAGCACGATGAACGCCGGGTTGAGGTTCTGCAGTTCGCCCGCCGCCCGCCGGACCCCCGGGACGACGGTGACGAACGCGAAGTACGCGATGCCCACGAACGCGATCAGCTTCAGCGTGAAGCGGAACCGGCGGAACCGGCTCGGACGCGGCGGACCGCCCGTGTCGTCCACGCTCACACGGGGCAGTTCGCCCGTTGCGTTCACGTCGAACGTTTCGGGCACCCCTCTTTGATAGCCGATCCGGGACGGCCGTGCCGACCACGTGCCCGACGGCGCCCGTGCGATCCAGGCCTGGCGCAGGTCCGGCACCGGCCCCGGACGAACGGGTCGATCAGGCCCCGACCGCCTCGACGATCGCCGCCAGCGCCGAGCGCACGACGTGTCGGGTCTCGGCCGGCACCTTGCCGAGGTGCACCACCACCAGGTCGCGATCGGGCACGACCAGGGTGTACTGGCCCTCGTACCCGTGGGCCGCGAACGAGCCGGGGAACTCGGGCCACAGCCACCAGTGCCGCCCGTAACCGAACCCGCCCTCGTCGTCGAAGGCCACCGGGGTCCGGGCGACGTCGCGCCACCCCTCCGGCAGCACGCGGACACCTCCGGCGACGCCGTCGTCGAGGAACAGCCGGCCGAAGCGGGCGAAGTCGCGAGCGGTCGCGTACACGTACGAGGAACCGACGAAGGTGCCCGCGGTGTCGAACTTCGGAACGGCGCTCGCCATGCCGGCCGGCCCGAAGAGCCGCTCACGCAGGAACGCCTCCATCCCCTCACGCCCGCCACCCACCGCATCGCCCAGGATGCGGGCGACGATGTTGGTCGTGCCGCTGGAGTAGTTCCAGTGGGTGCCCGGCTCGTGCAACAGCGGCAGCGCCGCGGCGTACGCCGCCATGTCGTCGGTGCCGCTCCCGTAGAGCATGTCGATGCAGTGGCTGATGCTGTCGTCGACGTAGTCCTCGACGAACTCGAGCCCCGGTCGCATCTCGAGCAGGTCGAGCAGCGTGATCGCCTCCTTGGCGGTGCCGCGCCACGCGGGCACGGGCGCCGGTGCGTCGAGCGTCAGCAGTCCGTCCCCCACCGCGATGCCGACGGCCGCCTGCGTGATGCTCTTCGCCATGCTCCACGAGATGAGGGTGGTGTCCGGGCCGACCGGTCCGCCGGCCGCGAACGGCGTGTCGGGCTGGGTGCCGTAGCGCTCGAACACCACCTCGCCACGGTGCTGCACCACCAGCGCGAGCGTCCGGCCGTGCGCGGCGTCGTCCGCCAGCAGGTCGTCGGCGATCGACGACAGCAGTCGGTGGGTCCGTTCGGGCGTGACCGGTGACATGCGCGGTGACGGTACACCCCGGCCGGGTCGGGCCAGACTGGCGACGTGGACGACTCGAACACGCGGGACGCAGGCGCAGGCGACGCGGACCCGACGGCGTCGCCCGACGTGGCGTCGGCGCTCGGCACCTACCTCGAGATCGTCGACTCGTGCGCACCGGGTCTGGTCGAGGGCCTCTACGTCGTCGGCTCGTTCGCACTCGACGACTGGCAACCGGGGCGCAGCGACATCGACATCGTCGCCGTCACCGCCGAGCCGGCCACCGACGAGGACGCGGCCAACCTCGTCACGGCGCACGCCCTGCTCGCCGAGCACCAACCGCGACCGTACGTCGACGGCCCGTACGTCGCGTGGGGCGACCTCATCACCCCGCCCATGGCCCTCCACCGGCCGTGGTCGCTGGAGGGACGCCTCCTCCACGACGGCGACTGCTTCGAGCTCAACCCCGTCACCTGGTACGTGCTCGCCACCCACGGGGTGACGGTGCGGGGGCCGGCCGTCGACCGCCTCGGCGTGTACCTCGACGTCGATGCGAGGGTGCGGTTCGTGGTCGACAACCTCGCGTCCTACTGGGCCCCGCTCGCCGATCAGGTCCGTGAGGCGTGCGAGGCGAACCCCGACCACCACTTCACCGCCGACGCGCTGGAGTGGTGTGCGCTGGGTGCCCTGCGCCTCCACCACACCGCGTTCCAGGGTGGGGTCGTGTCGAAGACCGGCGCGGGCGAGTACGGCCTGCGCATCGCACCCTCCAGGTTCGCCCCGGTGCTGCGCGAGGCGATGGCGATCCGGGCCGGCACCTCGACGGCGACGTCGGCCTCGGCGCACCAGATGCTCCTGGCCGCCGAGCTGATCACCTGGTGCACGCAGGCCGCGGCCGACGCCGCCGCACCCGGGGTCTGACCGGCTCGGGCCCCGTCGGCCCGATCAGGCGCCGCCGGGTCGCGGTGTGGCCGGGCCGGGGATCACCGGCACCTGACCCGTGTCACGGTCGAGCCACTTGTTCGGCGTCTCGGGCGCCGGCGCCAACGCGAGGGCGAGCGCCTCGTCGGCGGTGTGGGCGCGCTGGGCCATCATCCGGTGCGAGTGCCGCACGAACCCGGCGGACACCGCGTGGTCCATCCAGTCGAACACGTGGCTCCAGTAGCGCTCGACGTCGAGCAGCACCACCGGCTTGCGGACGATGCCCAGCTGGTTCCAGGTGAGCAGCTCGACGACCTCCTCCACCGTGCCGAAGCCGCCGGGCAGGGCGATGAACCCGTCGCTCAGCTGCTCGAACCGGGCCTTGCGCTGGTGCATGTCGGGCACCACTTCCAGCGCGGACAGCCCGCGGTGGGCGACCTCGGCGCCGACGAGCTGGTCGGTGATCACGCCGATCACCTCGCCTCCGGCCGCCAGCGCGGCGTCGGCGACCACTCCCATGAGGCCCACCTGACCGCCGCCGTACACGAGCGTGATCCCGCGGCGGGCCATGGCCTCCCCGAGCGCGTGCGCGGCGTCGCGGAACGCGGGAGACGCGCCCACGTTGGATCCGCAGTAGACGCAGATGCGGGCAGGACGCGAGGGGATCCCGGACATCGGCATCCGGTCAGCCTGGCACAGGTGGGTGTGACTGTTGCAACGACGTTCTGGCGGAGGAGGCCGCCACCAGGGGCGATCAGTACAGTTCGCAACGTGACTGCACCAGATCTCCACGCCGCTGCGGACGTCATCGAGCTCGCCCAGGGGGTGGTCGGCAAGGCGATCCGTCACCTCGCCGCGAACGGTGGGCCCGATCGCCACCAGACGCTCGCGTACGACCTCGCCCACGCCGCTGCGCAGGTGGAGACCGCCCGCTCGCTGCTCGACTACGGCGCGAAGGGCGAGGTGGAGGGCAGGATCACCTGCGCGTTCACCGCCGACATGGTGCACGACCTCATCACCCGCATCGCCGGACGTGAGTCGCGGTGGGGTGTGGAGACGGCACCGCTGCGAGCCGCACACCCGTTCCTCGAGACCTACCGCGACCCGGCGTTCATCGCCTCGCTCGCGACGACCCCCGGCCCCCGTCACCTCGATCCCGAGTTCGAGATGGTGCAGGACACCTTCCGCTCGTTCGGCGACAACGAGATCAAACCCCGTGCGGAGCACGTGCACCGCCACAACGACGACGTGCCCGAGGAGATCATCAGCGGCCTCGCCGAGATGGGCGTCTTCGGTCTGAGCGTCCCCGCGGAGTACGGCGGCTACAGCGAGGGCGGCGACGGCGAGTACATCGGCATGGTGGTGGCGACGGAGGAGCTGAGCCGTGCCTCGCTCGGCATCGGCGGCTCGCTGATCACCCGCCCCGAGATCCTCACCCGGGCTCTCGTGAAGGGCGGCACCGAGGAGCAGAAGCAGCAGTGGCTGCCGAAGCTCGCGACCGCCGAGGTGATGGCCGCCGTCGCGGTCACCGAGCCCGACTACGGCAGCGACGTCGCCGGGCTCAAGGTCACCGCCACCCCGGCAACGGGTCCCGGCGGGGCAGCCGGCTGGGTGATCAACGGCGTGAAGACCTGGTGCACCTTCGGCGGCCGCGCCGACGTGCTGATGCTCCTCGCCCGCACCGATCCCGACCGGTCGAAGACCCACAGGGGCCTCAGCCTCTTCATCGTGCCCAAGCCCCGCGGCACCGGCCACGGCTTCGAGTTCACCCAGCCGGCCGACGGCGACTTCACCGGCGGCAAGCTCGAGGGCCGGGCGATCGACACGATCGGCTACCGCGGCATGCACAGCTACGAGATCGCCCTCGACAACTGGTGGGTGCCGGCCGAGAACCTCATCGGCGGCGAGGCCGGCCTCGGCAAGGGCTTCTACTACCAGATGGAGGGCTTCGAGAACGGCCGGCTCCAGACCGCAGCCCGCGCCGTCGGTGTGATGCAGGCGGCGTACGAGGCCGCGCTCGACTACGCCCAGAACCGCGTGGTGTTCGGTTCGCCGATCGTCGACTACGAGCTCACCCAGGTGAAGCTCGGCCGCATGGCCGTGCTCACCCAGGCGGGCCGCCAGTTCTCGTACTCCGTCGCCAAGCTGATGGCCAAGGGCGAGGGGGCGATGGAGGCCAGCATGGTCAAGGCCTACGTGTGCAAGGCGGCCGAGTGGGTGGCCCGCGAGGCGATGCAGATCCACGGCGGCTTCGGCTACGCCGAGGAGTACCCGGTGAGCCGTCTGTACGTCGACGCCCGCGTGCTCAGCATCTTCGAGGGTGCCGACGAAACCCTGTGCCTCAAGGTGATCGCCCGCCGCCTCTGCGACACGGCGAACGCCTGATCCGACCGCGCCGCGTTCGCGGCGCTCGTGCCGGTGCCCGTACGAGCGCCCGGCGTGCCTCGCTCCCGGGCCGCGTGGTCGGGCCGGCGGGCTAGCATTTCGTCGCGGCGGGGCGGGCCCGCAGGGGAGGGCACATGACACGGCGGGTCGATCGTCGGACGTTCGTCCGGGGCATGGTCGCGTCGGCTGCCGTCGCGGTCGGCGGTGTCGGACTCCACCGGGCCTTCGCCGGCGCGGCGGTCGTCGGTGACGGACCGTACGGTCCGCTCGCCGCACCCGACGCCAACGGGATCATGCTCCCCGCCGGGTTCCGCAGCCGGCTCCTCGCCACGTCGGGCAGCCCGGTCGTCGCAGGCAGCCCGTTCGTGTGGCACGCCGCCCCCGACGGTGGGGCGTGTTTCCCGGCGGCGGGCGGCGGGTGGATCTACGTGTCGAACTCGGAGCTGCCCCTCGGTGCCGGCGGCGCCTCCGCGCTGCGCTTCGACACCTCGGGCGAGCCGGTCGCCGCGTACTCCGTCCTGTCCGGGACGCACCGCAATTGCGCGGGCGGCCGCACCGTCGCCGGCACCTGGCTGTCGTGCGAGGAGAACGGCTCGGTCGGGCTCGTGTACGAGTGCGACCCCCAGCTGCCCGGCCAGGGCGTGGCGCGCCCGGCGCTCGGGGCCTGCAACCACGAGGCGGCGTGCGAGGACCCCGTGACCCGCGCGATCTACCTCACGGAGGATGATCCGGTCGGGCGGCTGTACCGCTTCGTGCCGGACGTGGCGGGCGACCTGCGCAGCGGCCGTCTGTTCGCGGCGTCGGTCCAGAACGGACTCGTCAGCTGGGTGCCGACGTCACCCGCAGGCCCGGATCGCCAGGCGACCACCACGGCCTTCGCCGGGGGTGAGGGCCTCTGGATCGAGGGCCGCACGCTGTTCATGACCACCAAGCTCGACCGGCGGGTGTGGGAGCTCGGCCTCGACGACCAGCAGTTGCGGGTGCTCTACGACGCGGCGGTCACACCGGGTGCCGCGCTCGACGCGGTCGACAACCTCACGGTCCACGCCCCCTCCGGCGACGTCTACGTGTGCGAGGACGGCGGCAACATGGAGGTGTGCATCCTGGCGGTGCGGGGTGCCGACCGCGAGGTGGCGCCGTTCCTGCGCATCGTCGGCCACGACGCCTCCGAGTGGTGCGGGGTGGCGTTCTCCCCCGATCACACGCGCATGTACCTGAGCTCGCAGCGGGGCTCCGACGGGCGTGGTCGCACCTACGAGATCACGGGTCCGTTCCGCACGACCCCGCCACCGGTCACCACGACCACGAGCTCCACGACCAGCACCACGACGACGACCACGGTGCCCGCCGGCCCCGTGGCGGTCACGCCGGTGGGCTTCGGCGCTCCCTGGCGGTTCCACGACCGGGGCGCCGACCTCGGCACCACCTGGCGCACCCTCACCTACGACGACACCACCTGGTCCGTCGGCGCCGCACCACTCGGCTACGGCGACCCCGTCACCACCCGCGTCTCCGGCGGCACCGACCCGACCAACCGCCCCATCACCGTCTACGCCCGACACACCTTCACCGTCACCGGCACCCACCCCGTCACCGACCTCGTCCTGCGCATCCGACGCGACGACGGCGCCGTCATCCACCTCGACGGCACCGAACTCACCCGCACCAACATGCCCACCGGCACCATCACCGCCACCACCCGCGCCCTGTCCAGCATCAACGACGCCGCCGAGACCCAGATCCACACCATCACCCTGCCCACCACCCGCACCCTCACCCCCGGCACCCACGTCCTCGCCGTCGAGATCCACCAGTACCAACCCTCCAGCAG
>WLDE01000049.1 GCA_009704985.1 Actinomycetota bacterium
CGGGCACGGGCACGGGCACGGGCACGGGTGCAGCGGTGGCCGAGCGGCGCGGCCCCTGCGACGCGGCCGGTTCGATCGTCGCGAGCACGGTGCCGACCGGCACGCGCACCCCGACGGGGACGACCAGGTCGTGCACCACCCCGTCCAGGAAGACCTCGACGTCGAGGTCGCTCTTGTCGGTCTCGACCACCGCCACCACGTCGCCCCGGTGCACGGTCTCACCCGGCGCGACGCGCCACTCGACGACGGTGCCCTCGTCCATGTCCGCGCCGAGCGACGGCATCGTGAACGGCACCACGTCAGGCACGGACGTTCACCACCTCGTCGACGGCAGCCACCACCCGCTCCACGCTCGGGAGGGCGGCGTCCTCGAGATGCTTCGCGTACGGCAACGGCACCTCGGCGCAGCACACGCGCAGCACCGGCGCGTCGAGGTCGAAGAACGCGTGCTCGGTGATGCGGGCGCTCACCTCCGCCGAGATGCTGCCCGAGCGCCACCCCTCGTCGACGACCACCGCCCGGTGGGTGCGCGCCACGCTGTCGAGCAGCGTCGCGTCGTCGAGCGGTCGCAGCGACCGGAGATCGATCACCTCGGCGTCGATGCCACGGCCCGCGAGCTGGTCGGCCGCGACGAGACACTTCGCGAGCGATCCGCCGTAGGTGACGATCGTGACGTCACGCCCGGAGCGGCGCACCACCGCCCGGTCGATCGGTGGAATCGATCCGGCCGAGAGCTCGCCCTCGGCGTTGTAGAGCAGCGCGTGCTCGAAGATCAGCACCGGATCGGGATCCGCGAGTGCCGGGGCGAGCATCCCTCGGAAGTCGTCCACCGTCGCAGGTACGAGCACCGTGATGCCGGGGATGTGGCCGTACCACCCCTCCAGGCTGTGCGAGTGCTGTGCCGCGAGTTGACGCCCGCCGCCGGTGGTCATCCGGATCACGAGCGGCACCCCGACCTGACCACCGGACATGTGCCGCAGCGTGGCGGCGTTGTTCAGGATCTGGTCGAGCGCGAGCAGGCTGAAGTTCACGGTCATGATCTCGACGATCGGGCGCAGACCGGCGATCGCCGCACCGATGCCCGCCCCGACGAAGGCCGACTCCGACAGCGGCGTGTCGCGGATGCGGTCGGGTCCGAACTCGTCGAGCAGGCCCTTCGACACGGCGAAGCACCCGCCGTAGGCACCGACGTCCTCACCCATCAGGAACACCCGGTCGTCGGCGAGCATCGCCTCCCGGATCGCCTCGCGCATCGCCTCACGGCACGTCGTCGACGTCATGTCCGCTCCTCCTCGGGTCCGCGCTCGCCTCGCCGGTCCGCGTACACGTGCCGGGTGAGGTCGGACAGCGGCTCGTCGGTGCCGGCGTCGGCGAACGCGACTGCGGCATCCACCTCCTCCATCGCTGCCGCGTCGAGTGCCTCGAGTGCGTCGGCGTCGAGCAGCGCGGCGCCGGTGAGCCGCCGGGCGATCGCGTCGATCGGGTCGCGTTCGCGCCACACCGCGACCTCGTCCTTCGAGCGGTACAGCTCGGGGTCGTACATCGAGTGCGCGCGGAACCGGTACGTGCGCAACTCCAGGAACACCGGGCCGCCACCGGCACGCGCCTGCAGGGCGGCGCGACGCGTGGCCTCGCGCACCGCGATCACGTCCATGCCGTCGACCGACCATGCGGGCATCCCGTAGCTCGCCGCCTTCACGGTCAGGTCGGTGTCGCTCTCCGAGCGGGCCAGCGCGGTGCCCATCGCGTAGAGGTTGTTCTCGCAGCAGAACAGCATCGGTACCGTCCACAGCGCGGCGAGGTTCATCGTCTCGTGGAACTCGCCCTCGGCGACGGCACCCTCGCCGAAGAAGCAGGCGGTCACGCGTGGGACGCCGCGCATCCGGTCGGCGAGCGCGAGCCCGAGCGCCACCGGGAGGCCGCCCGCCACGATGCCGTGGCCGCCGTAGAACCGGTGGTCGACGGAGAACAGGTGCATCGAGCCGCCGCGACCCCGGCTGCAGCCCTCGACCTTGCCGAACATCTCCGCCATCACCGCGCCGGCCGGGACGCCGCGCACGAGCGCGTGCCCGTGCTCGCGGTACGTGGCGACCACGTTGTCGCCGTCCTCCAGCGCCGCCCCCACGCCGACGGCGACGGCCTCCTCGCCGATGTACAGGTGCAGGAAGCCGCGGATGCGGCTCGCCGAGTACAGCTCGGCACATCGCTCCTCGAACCGGCGGACGAGCAGCATGCGGCGCAGCAGTTCCACGTCGGACGGCGCGAGCGTGGCGGGAACCGGCGAAGCGACCGTGGTCATGGTCGTGCTCCTGTCTCGACGGCCCCCGACTGGACGGCCCCCGACTGGACGGCCCCGGTCTGGACGGCCCCGGTCTGGACGGCCCCGGTCTCGAGGGTCGACAGGTCCCCGACGGGCAGACCGAGCTCGCGAGCACGCAGGACGCGGCGCAGGATCTTGCCGCTGCGCGTCTTCGGCAGGTCGTCGGCGACGAGGATCTGGCGCGGGGCGACGGATGCACCGAGGTGTCGACGTGCGTGGGCCATCACCGATCGCAGCACCTCGCCCGGGTCGCCGCCCGCCAGGCGTTCGACGGTGTCGGTGGTGAGGACGACGACCGCGTGCACCAGCGCACCCGCGACCGGGTCGGGCACGGCGTACACCCCGGCCTCGGCCACCGCCTCGTGCTCCACGAGCACGCGCTCCACCTCGAACGGGCCGATCAGGTGCCCCGAGGTCTTGATCACGTCGTCGGCCCTCGCGACGAACCACAGGTACCCGTCGCGGTCGCGACGGACGACATCGCCGGACAGATACCAGGTGGCGCCGGCCGCCGGTGCGAAGCACGCCGCGTAGCGGTCGGGGGCGCCGAGATAGCTGCGGAACATCGACGGCCACGGCGTCCGCAGCGCCAACATCCCCTGCGCAGCACCGTCGAGCAACACCACCTCGCCGGCAGGCGTGCGGACCAGGTCGCCCTCGTCGTCGCACGCCACCAGCGCGACCTCGATGCCGGGCAGCGGGCGTCCCATCGACCCCGGGCGGATCGGCATCGACCGGAAGTTCGCCACCATGATCCCACCGGTCTCGGTCTGCCACCACGTGTCGTGGAAGGGCAGTCCGAGGTGGCGTTCGCCCCACTCGACGGCGTCGGGAGCGAGGGGTTCACCCACGCTGCACGCCAACCGCAGGTGCGGTCGCGGCCGGTCGAGGCCGGGCACGTCGGTGCCCGCCCGCATCAGCATCCGGATGGCGGTCGGCGCGGTGTACCAGACGTCGACGGCCTCGTCGGCGAGGATCGCGTACCACCGGGCCGGGTCGATCTCCGCCTCGTCGACCACGAGGGTGACGCCGCACGTCAGCGGACCGATGATCCCGTAGGACGTGCCGGTCACCCACCCCGGATCGGCCGTGCACCAGACGACGTCGCCGTCGTGCAGGTCGAGCACCAGTCGGGCGGTGACGTGGTGCGCCACCACTGCGCCGTGGACGTGCACCGCACCCTTCGGCGTCCCGGTGGTGCCGCTCGTGAAGTGGAGCAGCGCGGGGTCGTCGGCGGAGGTCGGGGCGATGCGGTACCCGGCGGGGGCACCGGCGAGCAGCGGGTCGAGCGCGAGGGTGCCGTCCGGCGCGGTGGCGGCGTCACCGGTCACGATCACGTGACGCAGCGCAGGGAGGTCCCCGCGGCGCTCGGCCACCTTGCGCCGGTACAGGTCCGGGGTCGTGACGAGCACCGCGGCCGAGGACAGCTGCAGACGTGTCGCGATCGGCTCCGGGCCGAACGCCGAGAAGACCGGGCACACCACGCACCGTCGCTTCAGCGCGCCGAGTACCGCGACGAACAGGTCGAGCTGGCGACCGCACACGACGACCACGACCTCGCCCGCCGCGACCTGGAGCTGCTCGAGCCCGGCGGCGAACCGCCCCGACTGCTCGGCGAGCTCGGCGTAGGTGACCTCACGACGTCCACCGGCCCGACCGAGCAGGCGCAGCGCGACCTGCCCACCCCGGCCCTCGGCGACGTGGCGGTCCAGCGCCTCCCACGCGATGTTGCAGCCGGCGCCGTCGGGCAGACCGGCCAGCAGGGCCCGGGCGTCGGCCCAGTCGAACGCGGTGCGAGCGGCCTCGTAGTCGACGAGGTTCGGCGCGACCGTCGCCCGGGCGACCGTCTGGTCCGTGGTGTGGTGCATCGATCGTCACCTCGCACTCGGGTCGGCGCGCTGCGGCCGATCGCCGCAGCCCTCGTGCCTCGATCGTCCACCCGGTGCCCGGGACCTCACAGAGCCGAAGGTCCCCCGCAGCGACGCCGCTCGGCCTCCGTCTCGCGTAGCGTCGGCGGGCATGGAGCTCCTCGACGCACTCCGCAGCACCGGCGCCGTCCGCGCGTTCACCGACGAGCCGGTCTCGGACGCCGCCCTGCACGCGGTCCTCGACACCGCGCGGTTCGCCCCGAGCGGCGGCAACCGCCAGCCCTGGAAGGTGGCGGTCGTCCGCGACCTCGACGCCCGTCGCGAGATGGCGGCGCTGATGCGGGAGGTCTGGGAGGAGTACGTCGGTGCAAATGCAACGGGTGTGACGGCCTTCGCGTTCGGGCGTTCGATCGACGCCCCGCCGATCGCCGCACCCAACCCGCTGCTCGACGCGATCGACACGGTCCCCGTGGTGCTCGCGATCGCCGCCGATCTCGACTCGATCGCGATGATGGACGGCAACCTCGACCGCCCGCCCGTCACCGGCGGTGCGTCGATCTATCCGTTCTGCTGGAGCATCCTGCTCGCCGCACGCGAGCACGGCCTCGGTGGGGTGCTGACCACCTTCCTGTCACGCCGCGAGCCGACGATCGCCGATCGGCTCGCGCTCCCCCACCACCACGCGCTCGTCGCAACGATCTTCCTCGGCCACCCCGTCCACCAGAACACGAAGCTGAAGCGCCACGCGGTGGGCGACTTCACCACGATCGACCGTTTCGACGGATCGCCCTTCCATGCCTGAGCCGGAGACCGACACCCGCTCGCCCCTGCCCGACATCGCTCATGTCGGCGACGAATACACGATGCTCACCGAGTTCCTCGACTACTTCCGCGCGGTGTTCCTCCGCAAGGTCGAGGACCTCGACGACGCCCAGGCACGCGTGCGGGTGCCACCGAGCGACCTCGACCTGCTCGGCATGACCCGCCACCTCGCCGACGTGGAGCGCTGGTGGTTCCGCGGCTGCTTCACGGCCGAGATCACCACCGGCAACTACGAGAGCGAGGACGACCCCGACCTCGACTGGCACCACGGCCCCGACGACACGCTCGCCGACGCGATCGCGGTGTGGCACCGAGAGGTGGCCCGAGCCCGCGAGATCGTGGCCGCCACGCCCGACCTCGGCGCGATCGGCGCCGACCGCACCGGCGCACGCGGTGACGTGTCACTGCGGTGGATCGTGATCCACATGATCGAGGAGTACGCCCGGCACTGCGGCCACGCCGACCTCCTGCGCGAGGCCATCGACGGCGTCACCGGCGACTGATCACCGGATCGACCCGACCTGGCTGCGTCAGGTGGCCGGGGCGACGCCCGGGCGACCGATCGCCGACCGGGCGCGGTCGGCGGCGTCGCGGGCACGCTCAGCGAGCCGGCGGGCGGCCACGCCGATCCGGTTGATCCGATCGAGCACCGCGTCGCGGGCCTGCTCGGCCTCGGCGCTCAGGCCGCTCAGCGACTCGATCTTCCACCACCGCAGCACCACCGGCTGGAGGATCTGGTCGTGGTGCTGCTGCAGGTTGTACAGCCCGTCGCGGGCGATCGCCTCGGCGTGCTTCTTGAACCCGGGGATGCCGGTGCCCGGCATCTCGAACTCGCGCACCTGGCGCTCGATCGCCGGCAGCACGAGCGACGGGGCGATCTCCAGCGCTGCGGTGGTGAGGTCGCGGTAGAACAGGAAGTGGAAGTTCTCGTCGGCGGCGACCCGGTTGATCACCTCGTACCCGGCGACGCCGACCGGGTGGTCGCCGAGGTGGGCCTGCAACGCCTTGCCCGTGTTGCGGTGGGCGATGCGGGTGGCGAGCTCCTGCAGCGCCACGTAGACGAAGCCGTCGACCGCCGACGGCGGGTCGGGCACCTGGCCGCCCGACATCTGCGACATCCGGCCGTCCTCGACGGCACGCGGGTCGAGCGCCCGGGTGACGGTCATGAAGTCGCGCAGCGCGATCGAGTGCCGCGCCTCCTCGGCGGTCCATCGGTGCGACCACTCGCGCCACACGCCGTCACGACCGAACATCCGGTCGATGGTCTGGAAGTAGTACGGCAGGTTGTCCTCGGTGAGGAGGTTGACGAACAGCGCCGAGCGGACGGCGTCGGGCAGGGGCACCTCGGACGCGTCCCAGGCCTCACCCTCGGCGAAGTCGCGCCCGAGGCTCCACGGCACGAACTCGTGCGGGTACCACGGCTTGCAGGTGTCGTAGTGGCGGGCGGTGAGCTGCTCGGCGACGGCGGTCAGTTCGTGGAGGAGCGCGACCTCGTTCATGCCCCGAGTCTACCTACCGGTCGGTAGGGAGATGGCGCGTGTCCGTGCGGTGGGCGTCACACCCGACCGGGCCACCGCGTAACGTACGCGGCCGTGGGGACCGCTCGACGTCGATGGACGACCATCCCCGGTGTCGTCCTGGCCGCCCTGTCGCTCACCGCGCTCGCCCCGCTGTGGGTACCGATCGCGGCCGTCGCCGACCTGTTGCGCGGCCGCACCCGCCTCCCCACCGTGCGGCTCCTCGCGTTCGGCGTCGGCTGGTCGTGGCTCGAGACGGCGGGCGTCGTGGCGGCGTTCGCCCTCTGGCTCACCGGGCGACGACACGACCTGCCGGCGCACTACGCGCTGCAGCGCTGGTGGGCGGCCAACCTCATGCGGGTGCTGCGCACGACCACGGGGCTCACGGTCGACGTCGACGGCGCGGAGGCGCTCACCCCCGGACCGGTGGTGGTGTTGTGCCGGCACGCCAGCCTGGCCGACTCGCTCGTGAGCGCCTGGGTGGTCATCGACGCCGGGCTGCACCCGCGCTACGTCCTGAAGCGCGAACTGCTCCTCGACCCGTGCCTGGACGTGGTGGGCAGCCGGATCCCCAACCACTTCCTCGATCGCGAGGCCACCGACTCCGCGGTCGAACTCGATGCGCTGCGCACCCTGGCCACGGGCCTCGGCGACCGCGACGCCGTCATCATCTTCCCGGAGGGCACCCGTGCCGCCGACGCGAAGCGGTCGCGGGCCCTCGCCCACATCGCCGAGCGGGACACACCCCGCGCCGAGCGGCTCGGTGCGCTCACGCACCTGCTCCCACCACGCCCCGCCGGCACGACGGCGCTGCTTCGCGGCGACCCCACGGCCGACCTCGTGATCGCGTGGCACACCGGCTTCGAGGGGCTCGACACCTTCGGCGGCATCCTGCGCGCACTCGGCCGGGGCGCACCACGCGTGCAGTTCCGAGCGCGACGGGTCGCTCGTGGCGACGTCCCCTCGGTCGACGACCCGGCCGCGTTCACGCGGTGGCTCGACGACCGCTGGCTCGAGGTCGACCGGGCCGTCGCCGACCTCCTCGCGACCGCGCCCGCCGGCCACCGCTCGTCATCCCGTGCGCGACGCTCCCGATCGCGTCACTCCCGTCGCTCCAACGAACCCATGAGGTCCTGATGTCACCCACCGCCACCGCTCTCGTCGCCGCTGCGGTGACGATCGTCGTCCTGATGCTCGTCACCTGGAGCATCAGCGTCGCGATCCGCAACGCGTCGATCGTCGACATCGTCTGGGGCCTGGGCTTCGTGCTCGTGGCGTGGGCGGTGCGGCTCACCGCCGACGGCGACCTCGACGCGGCCCGCGGCTGGCTCCTCGTCGGCATGACCACCCTCTGGGGGCTGCGACTGGCCGGCTACCTGGCGTGGCGCAACCTCGGCCACGGCGAGGACTACCGCTACCGGGCGATGCGCAAGCACCACGGCCCGAAGTTCCCGCTGATCAGCCTGTACACCGTGTTCGGGCTCCAGGGCGTGCTGATGTGGGTGGTGTCGCTGCCGGTGCAGCTCGGCCAGACCGACGACACACCGGGCATCGGGGTGCTCGCGATCATCGGCCTCGTGGTCTACGCCGTCGGCCTGTTCTTCGAGGTGGTGGGAGACGCCCAGCTCGCCCGCTTCAAGGCCGACCCGGCCAGCGCCGGCAAGGTGATGGACCGCGGCCTGTGGAAGTACACGCGCCACCCCAACTACTTCGGCGACGCCTGCGTGTGGTGGGGCATCGGCCTCGTGGCCGCCGAGACCGGTGTCGGCGCGATCGGCCTCGTCGGCTCGCTGCTGATGACCGTGCTGCTGCGCCGGGTGTCGGGTGTGACGTTCCTCGAGAAGACGATCGTCAAGCGCCGCGAGGGCTACCGCGAGTACATCGAGCGCACGTCGCCGTTCCTGCCGCGCCCGCCCCGCAAGGTCTGACCGGGTCCGGCGAGTGCCGGCCGTCCGACGACGAGGTCAGTCGGTGCCGGGACGACGGGTGACCTCCGCCCGCGGGTCGCCCTGGTAGCCGGGCGGCAGGGTGGCGAGCAGCTCGGCGTCGGTGGGTTCGTGGCGCACCCGGCTCTCGGGTGGCAGCAGCTCCATGATCGCCTTCATGATCTTCTTGGTGTCCGCGTCGGGGCTCTTGTGCTTCAGCGGCACGGCCGTGCCGACACGCACCTGCACGAGGGGCGGATCGACGACGTTCAGCACGTTCGGCAGCCGCGACGAGCGCGGCCACACCTGCTCGGTGCCCCACAACCCGACCGGCACGACCGGAGCGCCGGTCATCGCCGCGAGCCGTGCCGCACCCCAGCGGCCGCGGAGCTTCGGCTCGAAGAACGCGAGCCCCCGCGGGATCGTGCCCTGCGGCATGATCGCCACCAGGTCGCCGTTCTCCAGCGCCTCGGCCGCCGCACGCAACGGTTCGTCGGAGCCGGTGCCCCGGTCGACGCGGATGCCGCCCATCGCCGCGGCGATCTGGCCGATCACCGGGGCGTCGAACACCTCCTTCTTGCCGAGGAAGCGCACGGTGCGTTCGGTCTGCGCGATCGTGAGCGCCATCGCCGCGACGTCGAAGTAGCTGCGGTGGTTGCCGACGATGATCGCCGGGCCACGTGTGGGGATGTGCTCGGTGCCCTCGATCTCGAACCGGGCGTACGGGAAGAAGACCGGGTGGGTGAAGCTGAGCGCGAGCCGCTGGATCTCCAGGTTCACCACCGGGATGCGCGGGATGCCCGACGTCGGCGAGGAGCCACCCTCGAGGTCGGAGCCGCGCGGTGCACCCAGGTCGAGCACCGGCCAGCGGCGGGCGGCCGCCACGAGCGACATGCGCGGGTCGGGGTTGACCACGAACGGGTGACCGACCGCGGCGAGCAGCGGCGTGTCGTAGACGCTGTCGCTGTACGCGTAGCTCTCCCCCAGCTCGACCCCGTGGCGCGAGACCCACTCGCGGACGGCGGCCAGCTTGCCGGCGCTCCACACGAACGGTCCGACGATCGTGCCGTCGTAGGTGCCGTCGGCGTTGACCCCGTACCGGGTGGCGACGACGTCGTCGAGGCCGAGGCGGTCGGCCAGCGGCTTCACCAGGTCGAACGGGGTGGTGGTGGCCAGCACGATGGGGCGGCCCGCAGCGCGGTGCTGGTCGAAGATGCCCGCGGCCATGGGCTGCACCATCGCCACGAGGGTGTCGGCGGCCTGCTCGGCGGCGGCCTGCACCGCGGCGCGCGAGCGGCCCTTGGCGAGCGCTGCACCCTGCCGGGCGAGCGCCATCGCCGGCAGTGTCTCACCGACGGTGTTGAACAGCTTGTACAGCAGCGATTCGCCGGGGATCGACCTGCTCATGAGTCCCGCTGCCTTCATCGCGTGCGAGAAGACCTCGCCGGACGCACCGGCGAGCAGGGTGCGGTCGAGATCGAAGAAGGCGGCACCGCGAGGTGGGACCGTGGCCATGCGCAGGGACACTAGGCCACGCCGGGCACGTCGAAAACGGGGGCGCAGCAAGCGGGAGCACCGGAAACGGGAAAAGGCGCACGGGAAAACGGGAAAGGCGCCGCTTGGGGGAAGCGGCGCCTCTCAACCGAAACCCGGCGGTTTGGGGGAACCGCCGTGCTGGGTTCTTGTCGAGCGATCCGTTGGGGGGAGGACCGCTTCGATCAACATGTGAAAGTATGCACGTGAACAACTGATCTTTCAAGTTGGAATCGTGGATAGTTGGTATCGTTTTTCCAGATGGATCTCCGGCAGCTGACCACCCTCGTGGCGATCGCCGACCACGGCTCGTTCTCCGCAGCGGCCCGGGCGCTCTACACCGTCCAGTCCAACGTCAGCGGGCACATCGCCCGCCTCGAGAAGGAACTCGGGGTCACCCTCGTCGACCGCCAGCGCGGTGGGCTCACCGACGAGGGCGTCGTCGTGGTCGAGCGGGCCCGACGTGTCCTCCACGAACTCGAGGACATCGCTGCCGACATGGCGTCGCGCGGCGACGAGATCACCGGCGAGGCGCGGTTCGGGTCGATCGGCACCACGGCGCGCTGGCTGCTCCCCCAGCTCCTGCCCCAGATGGAGAAGGTGCACCCGGGCGTCCACGTCACCGTGCACGAGGGCAACACCACGGCGCTGGTGCCGCGAGTCGCCGCCGGGCACCTCGACGCCGCCGTGGTGCACCTGCCGATCGACGACGCCGACGTCACCGTCCACCCGCTCTTCGCCGAGGACCTCGTGCTGCTCGCGCACAGCAGGCACCCGCTCGCCCAGCACGACACCATCCGCCTGCCGGCACTCGCCCACACGCCGCTGCTGCTGCCGCCCACCGGCACCGCGCTGCGCCGGATCATCGACCGTGCCTGCGGTGCCGTCGACACGTCACTCACCGCGCACGCCGAGATCGACGGGGTGCGCCTGCTCGCCTCGCTCGCGTTCGAGGGCTACGGGGCGGCGATCGTGCCGGCCACCGCGATCCCCCGCTGGCTGAAGGGTGACTTCAAGCGGATCGCCGTGCCCGAGCTGCCCCGGCGCGTGGTCGGCTGGGTGCAGCGAAAGCGGCCGTCGCCGAGCGCCCCCACCAAGGCGCTGCTCGAGGTGCTCCGCGAGGTGGTGAGCCGGCAGGGCGAGCGCCAACCCGGCGTGCACGTCGGCGCCGACGCGTTCCCGTTCGGCACCGGCCGGGCCGGCTGAGCCGCTGACGGCGCGGGCCGCCCGGCGGAGCCGCGCCGGGCCCGTTCAGTAGGGTGACCGACATGTCCCTCGCCATCCGCGCCCGCGTGCCCGGGATCGTCACCGCCGACGTCCGGGAGATCGACGGGCGTCCGGTCGTGTGGGTCGACGTCGACGCCTCCGAGCGTCAGGGTGCCCTGTCCTCCACGTCCTCCGGCCAGATCGAGGCAGCGGCCCGGCTCGCCCGCGACCAGCGCCTGCCGCTCGTCGCGGTGATGCGCTCCAGCGGCGCCGACATCCTCGAGGGCCTCGCTGCGCTGCACGGGTGGGGTCTCGCCGCCCGGGCGATCGCAGACTGCTCGGGCGTGGTGCCCGTGGTGGTGGTGGTCGACGGACCTGCGGTGAGCGGGCCGGCGCTGCTGATCGGGCTCGCCGACCTGGTCGTCATGACCCAGCAGGCCTACGCCTTCATGAGCGGCCCCACGATGGTGGCGGAGTTCACCGGCGTGCTGATCGACAACGACGAGCTCGGCGGTGCCGCCTCGCACGCCCGGTACACCGGGGCCGCGAGCCTCGTGGCACCCGACCTCGACGCGGCGGTCGACCTGGCCGCGTCGCTGCTGTCCTACCTGCCGTCGAACAACGACCAGGAACCACCGCGGGTCGACACCGACGACCCGATCGACCGCCCCACGCCCGAGGCCGGCGCGTGCATCCCCGCCAGCAGCACCGGCAGCTACGACGTGCGCGACGTGGTGCGCGCGATCGTCGACGACGGCGACCTGCTCGAGGTGCGGGCCCGTTGGGCGTCGAACGTGGTGACCGCGTTCGCCACCATCGGCGGGATGCCCGTCGGGGTGGTGGCGAACCAGCCGATCTCGCTGGCCGGCACGCTGGACATCCCCGCCTCGCAGAAGGCCGCCCGGTTCGTCGCGTTCTGCGACGCGTTCAACGTGCCGCTCGTGACCTTCGTCGACACGCCGGGCTTCTACCCGGGCAAGGACCTGGAGTGGCGGGGCATGATCCGCCACGGCGCACAACTCGTGTTCGCGTACGGCCGGGCCACGGTGCCGCGCATCTGCCTGATCCTGCGCAAGAGCTACGGCGGCGCGTACATCGTGATGGACTCCAAGCGCATGGGCAACGACCTGTGCCTGGCCTGGCCGTGGGCCGAGCTCGCGGTGATGGGTGCGGGCCAGGCGGCGGCGATCCTGCAGCGACGGGCCACCCCCGACGAGCGTGCCGCGTTCGAGGCCGACTACGCCGAGCGCCTGCTCAACCCGTACGTGGCGGCCGAGCGCGGCTACGTCGACGCCGTGATCGACCCGGCCGAGACCCGGTCGGTGATCGGCCACGCGCTCGAGACGCTGCAGGACAAGCGCGAGCAGCTCCCGCCACGCGGCCACGACAACACCCCGCTCTGAACCGCTCTGAACCGCTCTGCACCGCTCTGCACCGCTCTGCACCGCTCTGCACCGCTCGTCGCAGCGGCGGTGACTCCGGCGCAGGCGTGGTCGGGTCCGGACGGTCCCCACACGGCGCCGACACGGTTCTGTCAGGTCCCGACCGGCGCCGCTAGTGTCACCCGCCGGGGAGCAAGCCCCATCACCCCCGACCGGGGTCTCCATCCGTGTCTCAGAGGGAGCAACGTGCCCGACACCATCACCATCACCGACGACCGCACCGGCAAGACCGTGACCGTCCCGATCACCGACGGGGTCTTCCCGGCGGCCGCGGTGCGCGAGCTCGACCCGTCGCTGTACATCTACGACCCGGCGTACATGCAGACGGCGGCCTGCAAGAGTTCGATCACCTACCTCGACGGTGATGCGGGCATCCTGCGTTACCGCGGCTACCCGATCGAGCAGCTCGCCGAGAAGAGCACCTACCTCGAGGTGGCGTACCTGCTCCTGAACGGCGAGCTGCCCACCCCGGCGCAGCTGGAGGCGTGGACCTACGACGTCACGCACCACACGTTCATCCACGAGAACATGCGCAAGCGCTTCGTCGACGGCTTCCACTACGACGCGCACCCGATGGGCATGTTCGTCAGCTCGCTCGCCGCCCTCGGCACGTTCTACGACGACGCGAAGGACATCCACTCGAAGGCGAGCCGCGACAAGCAGATCCTGCGGCTCATCGCGAAGACACCGACGCTCGCGGCGATGGCGTACCGCTTCTCGGTCGGCCTGCCGTTCGTCTACCCGAACAACGACCTCAGCTTCCCCGCCAACTTCCTCAACATGATGTGGAAGGTCGGCGACTACGAGGTCGACCCGCGGCTCGAGCGTGCGATGGACGTGCTGTTCATCCTCCACGCCGATCACGAGCAGAACTGCGGCACCACGGCGATGCGCGTGGTCGGCTCCAGCCAGGCCGACCCCTACTCGTCGGCGGCGGCCGCCGCCTCGGCCCTGTACGGCCCGCTCCACGGCGGCGCGAACGAGGCCGTCGTGCGCATGCTCGCCGACATCGGCTCGATCGAGAACGTGCCGGCCTTCATCGACGAGGTGAAGAGCGGCAAGGGCAGCCGCCTCATGGGATTCGGCCACCGCGTCTACAAGAACTACGACCCGCGGGCCAAGATCATCAAGCAGACCGCGTACGAGGTGTTCGAGGTGACGGGCAAGAACCCGCTGCTCGACGTCGCGTTGAAGCTCGAGGAGACCGCGCTCAGCGACCCGTACTTCGTCGACCGCAAGCTCTACCCGAACGTCGACTTCTACTCGGGCCTGATCTACCAGGCGCTCGGGTTCCCGGTCGCGATGTTCACGGTGCTGTTCGCGATCCCGCGCACGGTGGGCTGGCTCGCCCACTGGCAGGAGCTGCTCGAGGACAAGGATCAGAAGATCAGCCGCCCGCGCCAGTGGTACGCCGGCGTCGGCGAGCGCGACTACGTGCCGCTCACCTCGCGCTGACCAGCACGCGGCGGGGCTCCGGCCGATCACCGACCGCCACACCACCTCACCCGGATCGCCGATCGGTGTCAGCCGATCGGCGATCTGCGCGTCTCCAGCCGGCACCTCCTCGATCGTCATCCGCGCGAGGGCCGCGCCGAGGCACGGGTGCAGACCGACGCAGAACGACATCACCGGCGGCGCCGGCGGATCGGTGAACCGGCTCGGGCGCACCACGTCCGGGGCACCCCAGCAGGCATCGCGGTCGGGATGCGGGTGTGCCGACCCGAAACCTTTCCGCAACTCGCCCCCACTCGACGACGTGGGGTGAGCCGGGTCCCTAGGGTTTCGGCATGGTCGAGACGCCTGCACGATCATCCGGGATCGGGGACCGCACCGGAGACCGGCCGTGACGGACCACGAGCACGCGCCCGAGGCGACCCCCGAGGTCGACCCGGACGCGCCCCGCCGCGACCAGGCACCGGCGCCGCGGTGGGCGGGTCCGCTCGCCGGACTCCTGGCCGCTGCGGCGGCGATCACGAGCGGTCTGGTGGTGGCCGCTGCCATCGACGTGGATTCGCCGCTGAACGCGGTCGGCAGCGAGTTCATCGACGCGACGCCGGCCTGGTTGAAGGAGTTCGCGATCGATCTGTTCGGCACGGCCGACAAGACGGCGCTGCGGGTCGGCATGGTGATCGTGATCGGCCTGCTGGGCCTCGCCGCCGGTGCGCTCGCCCGACGCCGGCCGGCCGTCGGCCCGGCGACGATGGTGGTGTTCGGCGCCGTCGGCGCGGTGATCGCCGTCGGCCGCCCCGGCCAGGACGCATCGGCCGCGGTGCCGGCACTGCTGGGCGCCGTCATCGGCAGCGCCGTCGTGTGGTGGCTGATCGGCCTGGTGCGCGCCGGTGACGGAGCAACCTCGGTGCCCACCGAACCCGTGCGTGCCCGCAGCGGCTTCGACCGCCGCCGGTTCGTCGCGAGCACCGGTGGCGTGGTCGGCGCCGCGGTCGTGGCCACCGTGGCGGCGCGGGCCGTCGAGAACGGCCGGATCGACGAGATCCGCGATGCCGCACCCGACACACTGCCGCCGCTCGCGGAGCCCGGCACGCTCGGCGACGTCGAGGTGGGGTCGGCCGAGGTGGGGTCGGCCGAGGTGGGGTCGGCCGAGGTGGTGTCGGCCGCTCCCCCGGTGCCGGCCGACGCGACGCTCAGCCCGGTCACCCCGTACCTCACGCCGAACGACGACTTCTACCTCATCGACACCGCGCTGTCGGTGCCGCGCATCCGGCTCGACCGGTGGCGCATGCGGATCGGCGGACGCGTCGACACCCCGATCACCCTCACCTACGACGACCTGCTCGCGCGACCTCAGGTGGAGCGGATCATCACCATCGCCTGCGTGTCCAACGAGGTGGGCGGCGGCCTGATCGGCAACGCCGTCTGGCAGGGGGTGCTGCTGCGCGACCTGCTGGAGGAGGCCGGGGTGCAGCCCGAGGCCGAGCAGGTGTTCGGCACGTCGGTCGACGGCTGGACCTGCGGGTTCCCCGTCGAGGCAGCGATGGACGGCCGCGACACGATGATCGCGATCGGCATGAACGGCGAGCCGCTGCCGTTGCAGCACGGATTCCCGGCCCGCGTGATCGTGCCCGGCCTGTACGGCTACGTGAGCGCGACGAAGTGGCTGGAGTCGCTCGAGCTCACCACCTGGGACGAGGCGACGGGCTACTGGATCCCTCGCGGCTGGGCGCGAGAGGCACCGATCAAGACGCAGTCGCGCATCGACGTGCCGCGCCGCGGCGAGGAGGTGCCGCGCGGCATCGTGGCCGTGGCCGGCATCGCCTGGGCGCAGCAGCGGGGTATCGCGAAGGTGGAGGTTCGCGTCGACGAGGGTGAGTGGCAGGAAGCCCGGCTGGCCCCCGACGTCACGATCGACTCGTGGCGGCAGTGGGTGTACGAGTGGGACACCACCGACGTCGAGCCGGGCGAGCACCGTCTGCAGGTGCGGGCCACCGATGCGACCGGCGAGACCCAGACCGACGAGGTCAGCCGCCCCGACCCCGACGGCGCCACCGGCCGGCACACCCGCACGGTGGTCGTCGAGGCCTGACCGGCCCCGACCCGCCGGGCGAGCTCGGCGCGCGGGCACCCGCTCGCGTCAGGTGCGGGCCAGGGGGATCCGGATCGACACGGTGGCACCCGCACCGTCGTTGTTGCGTGCCGCGACCGAGCCGCCGTGGGCCGTGGCGATCGCCTTGACGATCGCGAGGCCGATGCCCGCCTCGCCGCGCCGGTCGCCGCGCTGGTAGCGCTCGAACACCCGGGGCAGCACGGCCGGATCGAAGCCGGGGCCGTCGTCCACCACGTCGATGACGCCGTCGCGTCCGTCGACGTGAGCGAGCAGCTCGACGCGCGTGGACCGACGGGCCGCGTTGCGCACGACGTTGTCGATCGCCTGGCGGAGCAGGGCCATGTCCGCCGCCACCACCACCGGGTCGGCCGGGTCGGCGATGATCTCGGCGACGGTCTCGACCCCGTCGGGCCGCACGGACGCGGCGACCTCCTCGGCGAGCAGGTCGAGCCGCAGCGGCCCGATGCGGGGCATCATCTGGCCGCTCTCGAACCGCACGAGGTCGAGCATCTCGTTCACGCCGGTGGACGCGCGCTCGGCCGCGGAGCGGATCTCCGACAGCGACCGCACGTACTCCTCGCTCGAACGCGGCCGGGCGAGCGCCTGGCTGCTCGACGCGAGGATCACCGCGAGCGGGGTGCGCATCTCGTGCGCCGCATCGGCCAGGAAGCTCTGCTGATCGCCCGGCGCCCGACGTGCCGAGCCGGTCGCGAGACGTGCCAGCACCACCCCGAGCACGACCGAGGCGACGAGCAGGCCGGCACCCATCAGCAGCGCCCGGCGCTGCAGCGCGGCGAGGTCGTCGTCACGCTCGGTGGCGCTGGCGATCGTGATGTACCCCTGCACCTCCGACTGCGGCCGGACGAACCCACGGTAGGTCTGGCCGTCGTCGAGCGAGAACTCGCGGAAGTCGGGCTCGCCACCCGCCTCGCGCATCCACGTGAACAGCGGCGGCTCGACGTCGGTCTCGGTGAACGGGTCGGTCCAGCCGTCGGCGGTGTTCACCATCCACGACAGGTAGTCGACCACCCGCACGCCGACGATCTCGCCGTGCAGCACCGCTTCCATCTGGCCGACCAGGCGGGTATCGAGCGAGGCGCGGATCGCGTCCTCGCGCTCCTCACGCCACAGCAGCAGCGGCACGATCGAGAGCGTGGCGGCGACGAACGCGAAGCACGACGCGGCCACCCAGCGTGCACGGTCGAGGCGCATCAGCCCCCGATCCGGTAGCCGACGCCGCGCACCGTGTCGATCGGTTGCGGCCGGCCGGGGAGGTCGAGCTTGCGACGGAGGTTGGCCACGTGCACGTCGACGACGTTGGAGAGGCCGTCGTAGTTGGCGTCCCACACCGCGTCCAGCAGGTCGCTCCGGCTCACCACCTGGCCGGCGCGGTCCATCAGGAAGTGCAGGAGTGAGAACTCGCGGGCGGTGAGCGGCACCTGCACCCCGCCGCGCTTCACGGTGTGGGCCGCCGGATCGAGCACCACGTCGCCGACCTCGAGCAGCGGGGTGCGTGCGTGCTCGGGGCGGCGCAGCAAGGCCCGCACGCGTGCGTTCAGCTCCGCGAAGTCGAACGGTTTGGTGAGGTAGTCGTCGGCCCCCGCATCGAGGCCGAGCACCTTGTCCCCGACGGCGTCGCGGGCGGTGAGCACCAGCACGCGCGGCGGCGTGTCGAGCCGGTGCACCTCGCGGCACAGTTGCAGCCCGTCGCCGTCGGGCAGCCCGAGGTCGAGCACGATCAGCTGGTAGGTGCTGATGTCGAGGGCGCGCCGGGCACCGGCGAGGGTGCGTTCCAGGTCCACTGCGTGGCCGTCCTCGACGAGGCCGCGCTGCACGACGCTCCCCAACGACACGTCGTCTTCCACCACGAGCACCCGCACGGGTGACCATCGTCGCGCGAACGCGGTGAAGGTTCCATGACGGCCGCGGTCACCGGAGGTGGGCCGGTTCATGAAGGGCGGGTGAAGCGGGGCTTCACGATCGGTTCATGCGGGCGCTGCCACCATGCGACCCATGGCAGACGACGACGCCCTCCGCGCCCACGTCCTCCGGCGACTCACCTTCGGCCCGCGCCCCTGGCAGGCCGTCGACCTCGCCGGCACCAGCCCCTCGGACCTGGTGGAGCAGCTGCTCGCCGCCGAGCCGTTCTGGCCGGACCCGCCCGAGTTCGGCAGCGACGACGACTACTCGCGGGTGCTCGAGTGGTGGCTCGACGTGATGCTCGACGAGCGGGCCGGTCTCCACGAGCGCATGGTGTGGTTCTGGCACGGCCACCTGACCAGCAGCCTCGACAAGGCGTCGGCCGCGCTGATGCACCGTCAGAACCAGCTGCTGCGCACCCACGCGATGGGCAACTTCCGCACCCTGCTCCAGGAGATCGCCGTCGACGCGGCGATGCTCTACTGGCTCGACGGCGCAGGCAGCTGGGCGGGTGACCCGAACGAGAACTTCGCCCGCGAGGTGATGGAGCTGTTCGCCCTCGGACGCCAGGCCGGCTACACCGAGGCCGACGTCGCGAACGGTGCGATCGCGTTCTCGGGCTGGTGGGTCGACGGCGACAACGACGACGAGGTGCGCTTCGACCCCGGTGCCGGGCCGACCGGACCGGTGGAGTTCCTCGGCCGCACCGTGGCATCGGCCGCCGAGGCGATCGACGCGATCTGCGACCACGGCGCCTGCCCGTGGTGGATCTCGGGCAACCTGCACGAGCACCTCGTCGGCGTGTGGCCCGACGAGGCGCGCCACGCCGAGCTCGCCGGGGTGTTCGCCGACTCGGGTCTGGAGATCCGTCCGCTGGTGGAGGCGATCGTGCGCCACCCGTCGTTCCTGGAGACCCGGCTCAACCGGCCTCGCACCGGGCTCGAGTGGTACCTCGCGTTCCGCCGGCTGTTCGACATCCGCCTCGACCCGTGGCCCCTCGACGGGCTCGGCCAGATGCCGTTCGTGCCGCCGAACGTGGCGGGCTGGCCCGGTCAGGCCCGCTGGATGTCCGTCGGTGCGGAGTTCGCGAAGGCCAAGCTCGCCTGGGACCACACCTGGGAGACGGCCACGCTCGACGAGGCCGACCCCGTCGGTGACCTGCTCGGCCGAGCCGGGCTGCACGAGGTGAGCGACGCCACCCGGGCGACGCTCGAGGAGGCGGCCGCCGCGGTCGAGAACCGGCGCGACCGGGCGTCGTTGCTGCACGCGCTCGTCGCCGTCTGCCCCGAGTTCTCCCTCGGCTGACCCGCCCCGCCCCCTCCCGAGTCCTCCCGCCCCCTCCCGAGCCCGCTCGAGCCGTCCTTCGAAACGGAGTCCCGATGTCCGATCCGATCTCCCGCCGCGAGTTGCTGAAGTGGTTCAGCGCCGGTGCCGGCGCCGCCGCCGTCGGTGGCGCCACGTGGTACACCGGCCGTACCGATCCGCCGTCCACGGCACCGACCCCGGTGGCCACGAACGTCCCGGCGCCCGTGGTGCGTCCACCGGTCACGACGGCGGCCTCGGCGATCACCGCACCGCCCGCACCACCGGCCGTCCCCGATCTCGCCCAACGCCTGCTCGTGGTCGTGGAGATGGGTGGCGGCAACGACGGCATGTCCACGCTGGTGCCGTACGGACTCGGCAGCTACTACGACCTGCGCCCGAACACGGCACTCGGCGGCGACAGCGTGCTCGCGCTCGACGGCGAGGTCGGGTTCCACGCCGACCTGGCCCGCACCCTCGCCCGCGGGGCCGCCGTGCTGCAGGGCGTGGGCGTGCCGGACAGCGACGGCTCGCACTTCGAGATGATGGCCCGCTGGTGGGCCGGCGCGATGGACTCGGGGTCGTCGTTCGACACCGGGTTCCTCGGTCGGCTCGCCGACGCGATCGGCGATCCGGCGGCACCGGCCGTGGCGCTGTCGGTCGGCAGCGGGTCGCACCCGGCGCTGGTGTCGCGCACCGTCGGGACGCTGTCGATCCCCGACGCCGGCTCGTCGTGGTACGTCACCGGCGCCGGCGAGGACGACTGGCTCCGGATGATGTTCCAGCAGGGGTTCACCCGGTTCGGCCAGGCGGCGTCGTCCGGCGGCGTCGAGGGCTGGAAGCGCGGGCTGATGAGCCAGAGCGTCGCCTTCGCCGAACTGCTGGACGGTGTCGGCGAGGAGGACGAGGAGGCGGGCGCGTACCCGGAGTCCGACCTCGGTCGGGGTCTTCGTCTGGCGGCCCGGTTGTTCACCGGTGACATCGGCCTGCGGATCGTGCACGTGCCGATGAACCTCGACTTCGACACCCACGACGACCACAACGGGCGGTACCCGGCGCTGATGCAGGACTTCGACGCCTCCGTCGACGCCTTCTTCGCCGACCTCGAGGCCCGCGGGCTCGCGGACCGGGTGCTGCTGGCCACCACGAGCGAGTTCGGCCGCACGGCCCACGACAACGCCTCGTACGGCCTCGACCACGGCACCGCCTCCAACATGCTGCTGATGGGCCCGGTGGTGGCCGGCCGCCACGGCGAGCACCCGTCGCTCGACACCCTCGACGACAACGGCAACCTCGTGCCGACGGTCGGGCTCGACCAGTACTACGCCACCATCGCCGAGCACTGGTTCGGGGTGCCCGCGTCGGAGGTGCTCGCCGGGTCGCCGGCGCCGGTCGCCGGCATCATCGCCTGATCGCCGCTCCTCGCCGGCCGTGTTCGGCTCAGCGCAGTCGATTCAGCGGAGGGTGACGAGGATCTTGCCGGTGTTCGCGTTGCGCTCCATCAGGCGATGGGCGTCGGCGATCTGCTCGAACGGGAACACGCTGTCGATCACCGGTCGTAGCGCGCCCGCGTCGAACAGCGGCAGCACCTCGGCGGCGAAGCGCCGGGTGACGGCCACCTTCTCCTCGATCGGGCGCGTGCGCAACGTGGTGCCGACCCAGGTGGCTCGCTTGCCGAGCAGCAGGCCGACGTTGACCGGTGTGGTGCCGCCACCCATCAGGCCCACCTGCACGATGGTGCCCCTGGTGGCGACGGCCTGCAGGTTGCGGTCCACCTCCTCGCCGCCGATCACGTCGAGCACGGTGTCGAAACCCTGCGGCACGGCCGCACGGGCGTCGGTCAGCCAGTCGTGCGGCGAGCGTTCGAGGACGAGGTCGGCGCCGAGGTCGCGGCACGCCTGCGCCTTGCCCGCCGAGCAGGTGACGGCGATGCGGGCCCCGATCGCCTTGGCGATCTGGATCGACGCGGTGCCGACGCCGCTGCCACCCGCGTGGACCAGCGCCCAGCGGCCGCTGGTGAGACCGCCCTGCAGCACGAGCGCGTCCCAGGCGGTGAGGAACACCTCGGGGATCGCCGCGGCTGCGACGAGGTCGACGCCCTCGGGGACGGCCAGCAGCTGACGCTCGTGGGTGGCGATCCGCTCGGCGTAGGCACCGCCCGCCTCGATGCCCATCACCCGGTCGCCGGGGCGCCACATCGTGACCCGCTCCCCCACGGCGCCCACGGTGCCGGCGAACTCGAGGCCGGGGATCTCCGGCGAGCGCTTGCGCGGGTCGGGGTAGAGCCCCATGCGCTGCAGGAGGTCGGCGCGGTTGAGCGCGGTGGCGGCGACGTCGACGATCACCTCGTCGGGACCGGGCACCGGGTCGTCGACCTCCTCGATCGTCAGGACCTCGGGACCTCCGTGGGAGTGCAGGACGACGGCGCGCATACCGGCAGTCTCGCGCGAGCGCCGCTGCGAGCGCGGTGAGCCGGATGGTGAGCTGGATGACGAGCGGGATCAGGTGTCGGGCAGCACCGTCACCGTGCCGGCGACCGGGTCGAGCTCCACCAGCGCACCGTCGGGGATGTCGACGAGCGCGGCCCGCGCACCGATGACGGCGGGGATGCCGAGCTCGCGGGCGATCACCGCGGCGTGGCTCATCGGCCCGCCGTCGGCGGTGACGACGCCACCGGCGATCGACAGCACCAGGTTGTAGGCCGGCGTGGTGCCGGCCACCACCAGCACGTCGCCCGGCTCCAGCACGTCGAGCGCCGCTTCGGGCGAGTCGGCCACGCGTGCCCGTGCGCGCACGGTGCGCGTACCGATGCCGATGCCTGCGAGGCCGTCGCGACCGCCGTCGGCAGACCCGTCGCCGTCCATCCCCATGTGCGACATCACGAGCTGCACCATCGACACGAACGTGGCCAGGTCGCGGGGCAACACGTCCGGCGGCGGCGCCGACTCGGGCGGTCCGAGCGTGAGCGGAGCATCGGTGGCCTTCTGGCGGCGCCGCACCTCGGCGCGCTGGGCCAGCTCGTCGCTCGTCGGCGCGGACGTGAACAGCGCGGGCACGAGCTCGTCGTGGCGCAACTCGAACACGAGGTCGGCCGAGGCCAGCCGGCCGCTCGCCGCGAGCCGGCGGCCGAGCTCGACCATCGCGAGGCGTACGAGGCCGAGCGGCCACTCCGCCGTCGTGGGGCCGTTGTCGTCGCGGAGGTCCATCGCCGCACGCGCCTGGCCGAGCACCTCGTCGAAGCGGGCACGGTGCGCTTCGGGCACGCGGGCGCGCACCGCGGCGATCCGCTCGGCCACGTCGGCCGACGAGTCGTGCACCTCGGCGTTCACGATGCTCGCGAACACGAGGTCGGGGCGCTCCCCGAGCGTGACGCCGTCGATGTCGTAGCGAGAGAACAGCACGGCGCCGCGATGGCGCAGGTAGTCGTCCACCATGGCATCGATCTCGGGGGAGATCGCCCGCAGCTGGGCGAGGTCGCGCGGGGTACGGCCGCTGGCCTCCACGCGGTCGCGGATGGCTCGCAGCTCGCGCGTCGGGGCGCTGGTCGAGGGCGACGCCCCCTCCAGCAGCGACAGCGCCTCGGCGGCGCGGACGCCCCACGGCAGCACCTCGTGCAGGTACTGGCCGATCGGCCCGAGGTCGTGGCCGTGCAGCCAGAAGTGGTGCTCCCACGTGGCGGTGCAGTGCTCGATGCACCGGAGCACGTGCGCCAGGAGTGCCTGGTCGTCGAGCGCACCGAGGTCGACCTCCTGCAGGGCGAGGTTGGCGTCGACGATTCGCTGCTTGCCGCCGCCGTGCCAGTCGCGGATCACCGCGTTCCACGGCTGGACGCGCAGCGTGGCACTGGCCCGGCGGGCGCGGCGGCGCATCTCCGGGTGCAGGCGCACCACCAGCTTCAGCAGCGGCGCGGGTGGGGTGCGCGCACTCGGCCGATCGGGAGCGATCAGCGGTCGGAGCCGGGTGTACACCTGCCCGTTCACGTACCGCACGTCCACCGAGTCGAGCGGGGTGCCGAACTCGGCGAACGTCCGTCGCGTGCCGCGGGGCATCGACGTGGACGACACGTGCTGCAGCAGTGGGGTGCTCCCGGGCGGCATGTGCGACCGGTCGCGCGCCCAGTGCCCCGGTCCAGGTGGATCCCAGCGGAACGTCACGGCGTCGACCTCCTCGTCCGGTTGCTCGTCCGGTTGCTC
>WLDE01000050.1 GCA_009704985.1 Actinomycetota bacterium
CCGACAGCGCCACCGTCGACGGGCTCCGGCGCGCCCTGCCGCTCAACGGCGGGTCGTGCGGCGCGGAGATCGGTGGCACCCTGCGCCTCGCGAACGAGCTCGCCGCCCCCGAGCTCGGCCGGCGGCGTGTGGCCCCGGACGTGGCGGTGCTCGCGATCGTGCAACGGCTGCTCGGCGACCCGCGCACGCGTCCGGCAGCGTTCGCCACCTGCGCCGACCACCCGGCCACCCACGACGCAGTGGTGCGCTCGTACGCGTCGCTCGCCGGTGCGTTCACGCTCGACACCGATCCGCTCACGGCGCTGCGCACCCTCACCACCGGTCGCGACAGCGCGACCGCGGTCGTCGAGCTCGTGGCCGCAGTGCGCGAGCGCCTGCTGCGTCAGGGCCTGGTCGACAGCGCCGAGATCGTCCGCATCGCCTCCCGACGGCTCGACGACCCCGGCGTCGACGTGGCCACCGGCATCGACGGCGACGGCGACGGCGACGGCGACGACAGCGGCACCGACGGTGTCCCGCCCGTCGTGCTCGTCGTCACCCAGCAGTTCAACCCGGCGCACGTCGCGATGCTGCAGCTCCTGCTGCGCCGCGCCCCGGGCTGGGTGGTCGTCGCCACCACGTCGCGCCGCGACGAGCTGTCGGTCGCACCGCACGTCGAGCGGATCGTGGGGCGACCCGTGGCCCCTCCCACGCACGTCCCGGCCGACCCGCACGCCGCCGGGGCACCGGAGCGCGACGTCGTCGTCGTGTCCTGCCCCGACCACGACGAGGAGGTGCGCGAGGTCACCCGGCGCATCGTCGCCCTGCTCGAACAGGGCGTCGTGGCCGACCGGATCGCCGTGTTCTACCCACCCGCGGGTCCGCACCGCGCCGCGATCGCCTCGTCGCTCGCCGCCGCCGGGGTCGCCGCACGCGGTCAGGTGACGCCCCGGCTCGCCGGATCGGTCGCCGGTCAGGTGCTGCGTCTGATGCTGTCGATCGTCCGCCAGGGACTCGACCGCCGCACGCTCGTCGAGCTCGCGCGCCTCGCGCCCTACGGCCGCGACACCGTGGTCGACGACGACGGCGTGGAGGTCGTGCGCACCTTCGCCCGGCGCGCCGACCGCTGGAACCGCCTCGCCCAACGCCACGGCGTGGTCGGCGAGCGTGACTGGGCGACGTTCGAGGCCGCGCTGCCGGCCGACGACCACCGCGACCACGCCGCACACCGGGCGCTCGTCGGGTTCGTGCGTCTGCAGCGCCACCACCGCGACGCCGTGCGCACCGCCACCACGTGGGCCGACGTCGCCGCGGCCCTGGAGGCGTGGTTCACCACCCACTGCGGCACCGTCGAGTGGCGGGCCGACACCTGGGTCGGGTACCCCACGTGGCAGCGCGAGGCCGCCGAGCAGCTCGAGGGCCTGTTCGGCCTGTTGCCCGAGATCGAGCCGTTCGGGCTGCCGCTGCGCACCTCGACGCTCGCCCGGTTGGTCGACGCCTTCACCGACACCGACGTGATCACCACCGAGAGCAAGGGCGCCGGGGTGTTCGTCGACCAGATCGTCGGCGCCACCGGTGCGGTGTTCGACCATGCGTTCGTCGTCGGCGGCAACGACCACCTGCTGCCGGGCCACGTGGCCGACGACCTCGTGCTCACCCGCCAGCACGGCGCGGAACCGCTCGGCGTGCTCACCGGCCCGGCCAACCGGCCGCTGCGCGACGAGCGCGGCCTGCTCGCCGCGCTCGACGGCGCCACCACCTCGGTCACGGTCACCTGGTCGCGCTGGGACGTGCGTTCCGGTGGCCACCTGTACGCGTCGCCCCTCCTCGACACGATCCCCGCCCGCCGCGAGCACGTGGCGTCGCACGCGTCGCGCCTGCGCGACCACGACGCGCCCTGGCTCGACGCGGACGAGTGGTTCACCCGACACCCCGAGCGCACCACCCCGCGGCTGTCGCGCCGTCGCCGGGCGATCACGGCCCGCCTGCAGCCACGGCCCGGCGAGTTCGACGGCCAGGTGGGCGAGCTGGGTCGGGTGCACCCGTTCGCCCGAACCACCCCCGACGGCGCGCCGGTCGAGGTCGGCATCACCTCGTTCGAGGAGTGGGTCGACTGCGGCCTCACCTACTTCCTCACCCGGGTGCTCGAGGCGCGCACCGACGACACCGACCCCTCGGAGATCACCGACATCGAACCGCGCGAGAAGGGCACGCTCATCCACGCGGTGTTCGAGCGCCTCGTCGGCGAGTGGCTCGAGCAGCACCCCTCCCCCACCGCCCCCTGGATCGCCACCGACGCCGACGTCGAGGCCGTCATGGCGCGCGTGGCGGAGATCCTCGACGAGCTCGCCGCACCGCTGCTCGAGGCGCACCACCTCGGCCATCCCGAGATGTGGCGGGCGCGTCGCGCCCAGATCCTGCGGGCCCTGCGCCGCGGCGTCGAGGCCGAGCGCACCGACGCGGTGGTGCCGATCGCCGCCGAGTTCGCGTTCGGCCGGCGCAGCGACGGACGACGCCCACCGGTGGTGTGGACCTCCCCCGACGGCCGCCATCGCGTCGCCTTCAGCGGCTCGATCGACCGCGTCGACCGGCTGCCCGACGGCTCGGCGCGTGTGATGGACCTGAAGTCCGGCTCCCGCGAGCCGTACCGCGCGATCGACGCCCTGCGGCCGCTCGGACCCGACGCCGACAAGCTGCAGCTCGCGTTCTACGGCTGGGCGGTCGCCGAGCTCACCGGCGAGCCCGTCACACGGTCCGCGTACCGCTTCGTCGGGCGCCCCGAGCCCGCCACCGACGTGGTGCTCGAGCTCACCCCCGACGTCCACGACACACTGCACGCACGGCTGCACGAGATCGCGGACGCGATCGACGCCGGCCGGTTCGAGCCCGGTGCGGTGGACACCTGGGGATGCCCGGTGTGCTCTCCCGACGGACTCGGCACCTTCGAGGTCAACCAGCGCCGGATGGAGTGGGCCGGCGACCTCGACGATCCCGACGATCCCGACGCCGCCGCCGCCGACGATCCCGACGCCGCCGCGGGGGGTGGGGACGCGTGAGCATCGCCCAGCTCGACCTGTTCGCCACACCCGAACTGCCCGACCAGCCCGCGCGCGACGACGCGATCGGCCTCACCGACACCTCCTTCGTCGTGGCCGCGGGTGCCGGCGCCGGCAAGACCGAGACCCTCATCCGCCGCCTCGAGCGGGTGCTCGACGGTGGCGACCCCGGCCGCATCGTCGCGATCACCTTCACCGAACGCGCGGCGCGCGACCTCGTCGACAAGCTGCGCCGCAAGCTGCCCCCGGCGAAGGTGCCCGCCGTCGAGCACATGACCGTCGGCACCATCCACTCGTTCTGCCTCGGCATCCTGCGCCGCTTCCCACTGGAGGCCGGGCTGCCTCCGGTGTTCGCCACCCAGGACGAGCTCGTGTCCGGCACCGACCTGCGCGACCGCACGCTGCGCATCCGCCACCGGATGTTCGACCTCGTGGCCGAGCTCGACGACCCCGCCGTCCGCGAGGCCGTCGACGTGATCGTCGCCGAGAACGGCGTCGGACACGTCGACACCCTCGTGGCCCTCGTCGACCAGCAGTGGGACCGATTCGACGAGGTCGTCCTGTCGCCGCCGCCCCCGTGGCGCGACGCCTGCCGGCAGGCACTCGACCCGGTGCGCGAGGCCGCACACGACCCGGACGTGCCGCTGAAGCTGCGGGACGCGATCGCCGACCTCGTCCCGCAGATCGATGCGTGCCTGGCTGCGACCACCATGGTGGACGCGCTCGCGGCACTGCCCGCGGCGAGCTTCCGCAACCTCGGCGGCACCGCCGCCAAGCCCACCCGCGACGAGGTGAAGGAACACCTCGCGTCGGTGAAGGCGATCCTCCACGACCACGCCGTGCGCCACGTGCTGCAGCTCGTCGTGCCGCTCGTGCTCGACGACGCCCACGACCGCTACCGCAGCGGACGGCTCAGCTTCGACGACATCCTCGTGCTCACCCGGCGGCTGCTGACGCGCAACCCGACGATCCGCCGTCGGCTGCGCGCCGAGATCGACCACCTCTGCGTCGACGAGTTCCAGGACACCGACGCCGTCCAGTACGACATCGTCCAGGCGCTCACCGCACCGCCCACCGAGGACGATCCGCCGAGCACCGCCACGCCGGTGCTGTTCGCCGTCGGCGACCCCAAGCAGTCGATCTACGGCTTCCGCGAGGCCGACGTCGGTCTGTTCGCCCAGCTGCACGAGCTGCCGCACCTCACCGCCCGTCAGCTCACCACCAACTTCCGGTCGCGACCGGTGCTGCTGCACTGGATCAACGCGCTGTTCCGCGACTGGTTCGACGCCGACGCCGCCGACGGCCAGGTGCCCTTCGCCCCGCTCGACCACCACGTGCCCGACGCGCCCGCCACCGTCACCGTCGTCGGCGGCGCGATCGACGCCCCGGCCGAGCACGTCGGCCGGGCCCAGGCGCGCGACCTCGCGCGGATGATCCACGCCGCGCACGGATCGTGGACGGTGCGCCACGACGGCGGCGAGCGACCGGCCCGGTACACCGACATCGCCGTGCTCGTGCGCACCCGCGCCGACCTCACCCACCTCGAACCGGCGCTGCGCCGAGCCGGCATCCCCTACGTCGTCGAGGGTGGTGCGCTGCTGTACGACACCCGTGAGGTGCGCGACCTGCTGCGCGTGCTGCACGCGGTGAACGACACCGCCTCGCCGATCCGGGTGGTCACGGCGCTGCGCACCTCGGTGCTCGCGCTGAGCGACGTGGAGCTCGTCGCCCACCGTCGGGCCGGCGGCACCTGGACGCTGTACGGCCCCGACGACCGCACCGGGCACCCGGCGGTGCTCGACGCGATCACCGCGCTGCGCGGCTGGGCCGAGGCGCGGCACCGCACCCCCGTGCCGCAGCTGCTCGACGAGATCGCGCGCCGGTCGGCCACCCGCGCCGCGTCGCTCGTCGACGGTGCGGCCACCACCACCTGGAGGCGGCTGCGCCTCGTGCTCGACGAGGCCCGCTGGTGGTACGAGCAGACGGGCGGGTCGCTCGGTGAGTACCTCGCCTGGGTGGCGCTGCGCGTCGACAACGACGACCGCAGCAACGTCACCACCGACGAGACCGACGAGGACGCCGTCCACGTCCTCACGATCCACGCCGCGAAGGGGTTGGAGTTCCCGGTGGTCATGGTCGCCGGCCTGGGGCGCAAGCGCGCCTCGGGCGATCACGTCCGGGCGGCGTTCACCACCGACACCGACGGTGCTCGGGCGGTGGAGGTGAAGTTCGGCCGGCTGGCCACCCGCGGCTGGCGGGCCACGAAGGACGACACGGCCGACCGGCTGGAGTCGGCGCGGCTCGCGTACGTGGCGTGCACCCGGGCCATGGACCACCTGGTGGTGTGCCTGCACCACGGCCGCAAGGTGGGCCAGAACACGGCCGCGGAGATGACGCCGTACCTGCCGCCGACCGACGAGCTCCCCGATCTGGCGCCAGCGCCGGTGGTGGAGCCCCCGGCCGTCGTCGAGCTCGACGGCCGCGTGGACCGACCGCCGGCCCGCGGCACCGAGTGGCGCGTCCGTTCGAGCTGGTCGGCCACCCAGCTCCGCCACCGCGACGACGACGCGCCCGTCGCCGTCCCGGTCGCCGCCCGTGCGGCCGCACCGTCGGACGGGTCCACCGCGCCGGACGGTCACCCCACCGGGGCCGGGTCGGACGCGACGACGGAGGCGGACGAGACGGGCCTGACGGACGAGGCCGCGGCCGCGGCCGCGGCCGACGAGAGCGTCCACAGCAAGCCACCGCGCCCGTTCGGCGCGCTCCCCGACCAGATCGGTCGCTACGGCACCCGGATCGGTCGGGCGGTGCACGGCGCGGTGCAGGTGCTGCCGTTCCACGATCCGCTGCCGCTCGTCGCCGGCCTCGCCGCCCAGCAGTGCCGGGCCGAGGAGGTGCCCGACCGCCTGGTGCCCTACGTCGAGCTGCTCATCCGCTCCATCGCGACCAGTGAGGCGTTCGACCGGATGCGACGGGCCGCCACCTCCGGCACGGTGCGGCGCGAGATGTACGTCGGTGCCGAGGTCGACGGCGAGGGGGTGTACGGGATCGTCGACGCCGTGTGGCGCGAGGACGGCCGGTTCGTGGTCGTGGACTTCAAGACCGACCACCAGCTCGAGACCCCCGCCGTGCTCGCCGAGCGGTACCGACCCCAGCTCAGCGCCTACGCCGCCGCACTGCGATCGGCCACGGGGCTCGACGTGGCCGAGACCCTGCTGTGCGTCGCCCGCCCGGACGGCTCCCCGGCGCTCACCGTGCCGATTGTCGTGTGATCCCCGATCGAGGCTCGGTAGACTCTCGCACCGCCGCCCAGATAGCTCAGTCGGCAGAGCATTTCACTCGTAATGAAAAGGTCCAGGGTTCGATTCCCTGTCTGGGCTCCACAACCTCCCTTCGCTGAGCTGGGGTTTTACGCTCGAACCGCCTCGGACCGTACCGCTGGTACACCGCCAGGTCAAGCACTCGGACTAATCGAAGACTACATTTTGGTCCGTGAGCGGCCCTGAGTCCCATCCGAAACGCCCCCATGGCACCGGGACGTTGCACGAGCTGTCGCCCGGTCTGTGGCGGCTGCGCGTGTACGTCGGGCGCGATGTGGTCACCGGGCGGTCGATCCAAAGGAGCCGCCAGTTCACGGGTACGCGAGCCGGTGCCGAGAAAGCGCTCCGCCAGTTCCACTCCGAACTCGACCAAGCGCCCACCGCCAAGCGCTTGGTCTCGAAACGGATCCTGCTGAACGAGGTGGTCGACGCTCACCTGGCCGCCAGCACCGAACTCGCCCCGGGCACCCGCCGCGGGTACGCATCGCTGCACAAGAACCACGTCTCGACCGGAATCGGCAAAGAGCGCGTCGACGCCATCACTGCGACGGCGATGCGCCGCTACTACGCAGGCCTCGCAGAGACCAAGGGTCTCAAGCCGGCGAGCATCTGGAGCGTCTACTCGCTCATCAGCGGAGCGCTGCGGCGTGCGAGCCGCGAGCACGGTCTCGTGTTCGACTTCAACCAGCTCGTCACCCCACCCAAGCCCATCGCCGAGAAGCAACAGATGGCCACCGACGAAGAGCTCAGCCGGCTGTTCAAAGTCGCCGATCAACTGGGCGAGGACTGGCCCCTGCTGTTCCGCCTCGCCTGTGCCACCGGCATGCGGCGCGGAGAGCTCGTGGCGCTGCGCTGGACGTCGATGGACGACACCGGCCGGCTCTACGTCGACAAGGCCATCGCCGACGAGAAGGGCGGCCTCATCGAGAAGACCCCGAAGAACGGCTTCCCCCGCTACGTGCAGGTCGACGACGAGACCGTGCGGTGGTGGGAGCACGAGAAGCAACGCGTGACCGAGCAGCTTGCAGCCATCGGCGTCCCCTTCAGCGACGAACGCTTCGTGTTCTCCGCCACCCCCGAAGGAACCACACCCAAGCGCCCGGACCGCATCAGCAACGTCTGGGACACGATCCGCACCAACGCCGAGCTGAACGCCAGCCTCGAGTTCCGCGCACTGCGCAACTGGCACGTCACGATCCTCGACGACGAACTCGGCTTCGAGCTCGCCAAGATCGGCCGGCGAGTCGGCCATTCCCGGAGCAGCGGCACCGCGACCGGCATGACCGCCAGGTATTCGCTCAGCGACAAGAAGGTCGACCGCCAGATGGCAGACGGCGTTGCGGAGAAGCTGGCTACGATCCGGCCAACTGGCCCTTCCTCTGTGTGATCGCGTCACCCGTTCGGATCGTGGGCCTCGACGTCCGCTAGTTGTGACGCGATCGCCTTCACGTCGGCGTCCGGGCTCACGGTGCCCGACCGGATGAACGACTCGAACCGTCGCAGGTAGGTCGTCAGCCGCTCCTGGTTCGTATGGCCCGACTCGATGTTGGCTACCACCGACTCGGGCAGGTTCGTTCCCTCCGCCACTTGCGTGATCGTCCAACCGTGACGCTGCCGCATCGCTGCCAACTGGGCGCCGACGCCCTGTCGGAACTGAAAAATCTTCATCGCCCGCTCGGCACCGGGGCCGACGGTGCCGAGGTCCGAGCCCACGTAGCCGAGGTTGACGATTTGGACGTTCGGAGGAACGTCTCCCCGGATCGCAGGCTGCGAGGTGAGGCCGAGCACGACCACTTCCCCTGAAATCGGTTGCCCGTTGTCCTCCTCATCTCGCTCGTATGTGCGGGGGTAGATGCGATCAGCCTCCTGCAGGGACGGGCCGCCCGTGATGGCATCACTGGCGTGGCCGACGATCGGTTCAGCCAAGTGGTCAGCGAGGACCTCTGCTCCGCCAGACAGTTGCGACACATCGAGCACGAAGGGTTGTCCGTCGGCGTCGAGCATAGGCTCGATCAGTCGCCCGTTCTCATCCCTCTCGCCGTACTGCACTCGGTTGCCCTCGAAGCCTTGGCCATAGGTCTGGAGCGCTTCCTCGGTGGCGGTTGATGGATCAGCGCCGACCTCTGGCAAGGTTGACGCGTCCCGCAGTTCCGCGATGGTCTCGGCCTGCTCCATCACTCGGTTGGCGCATTCGAGCATCTTGCCGGCGTCGGCCGGGGCATCGCCCTGGAGCGCGCCCGTCACTCCGACGGTGAGCCCGGCTGTGACCACCACCTTGGCGACCAATTTGCCGGTGTCGACTGCCCACTCGAGCAACCGATCGCGCAGGTCGTGGTCGTCTTCGGCGACGGCAAGCTCCAATTCGTCCGCACACGCGACGACGGTCGCAGCCCAACTCACGAAGAGCTTCCCGCCCTTCCGGCCCTCGCCGTAGGCAGTCATCTCCAGCGCCAGATCCCGCAGCCGACGGCACTGAACCTCGATCGCATCCTTCGTCGGATCGTCGGGTTTCTTGCGAGCCATGAAATCGAACCGTACCTGGCTTCACCAAAGCGGAAGGCGGCCGCCGAGGCACGCCCCAGGCGTAGGGTCAGCGTGTGAACGAGCGTCAGCTCCAACTGCTCAAGAGCCGCCCCGGCTGGAACGAGGCACTCGCTCGGCTCCAGGATCTCCTCCAGTCACACGGCGATCGAGCGAAGGTGAACGCCATGGGCTTCGGCATCGTCTATCGCGACCGGCGAGCTGCGATGGTCGTCGATGTGATCGGCAGCCGACAGCGCCGCTACGAGAGCCGCGTCATCGGCCCAGGAGGGATCGTGGAGACGTTCGAGTCGGCTGGTGAGACCAGCACGCTGGCGGAGCTGGCGAGCTGCTCGTCGTTCGACGGGCTCGGGCTCAGAGATGGCGAAGCGAAGACCATCCGAGATGTGGCGACCGGACTGTTTCGGTACGCCAGCGAACGCGGGCTCGGTGAGGAGGAGGGCGTGCGGCAGTGGGCCGACTCAACTGCCAGCCTTGACCTGGCGTTCCGCCTCGATCCGTACGTCGGCATCGTCAGCGGCATCGGATCGGCGTTGTTCGCGTATCTCCGCATGCGCTCGGGTGGGGACGGGATCAAGCCCGACGTGCGCGTTAGGCAGGCGCTCACCGCGCTTGGGTTCGACCCGCCGCCGGGTGACGCCGCCCTCCTAGCGGTATGCCATGCCGTCGCCGCCACAACGGACATCGAGTTGCTCGTGCTCGATCAGCTTCTATGGTTCGCCGATCGCCGATGAGCGCGATCTCCGGCGTCCGCCTTCAGCGCCTCGGCGCTCGCATACTCTGATTCGATGAGCGACGCACCCGTTGTCCGGAATCACGCCGCCTTCATCTGGTCGGTCGCCGACTTGTTGCGCGGCGACTACAAGCCGTCGGAGTACGGGCGGGTGGTTCTGCCGCTGGTGGTGCTGCGCCGCCTCGACTGTGTGCTCGAGCCCACGAAAGCGGCTGTGCTCAAGCGTCACGCCGAGCTGGCCGGGAGGATCGAGAACATCGAGCCGGTGCTCCAGTCGACGGCGGGGCAGCAGTTCTTCAACACCTCGCCGCTCGACTTCCGCCGGCTGCTCGATGACCCGTCAAATACCGCCGACAACCTCAGCGCGTACATCGCCGGGTTCTCCTCCGCGGCCCGCGACGTGATCGACAAGTTCGACTTCCTCACCCAGGTGAAGAAACTCGATCGGGCGAACCTGCTGTTCCTCGTCATCTCGAAGTTCGCCGACATTGATCTCCACCCTGACAAGGTCTCGAACCTGGAGATGGGCTACCTCTACGAGGAGTTGGTGCGCAGGTTCTCGGAGTTGTCGAACGAAACCGCTGGGGAGCACTTCACCCCACGCGAGGTCATCCGGCTGATGGTGAACCTGCTGTTCATCGAAGACGAGGACGCCCTCACCAAGCCCGGCATCGTCCGCACGATCTTCGACCCCGCCTGCGGCACCGGTGGCATGCTCTCCGTCGCCGAAGACCACCTGCGGGCCCTAAACCCGGCGGCGCGGCTGGAGGTGTTCGGACAGGAGTTGAACGCCGAGACCTACGCGATCTGCCGGTCCGACATGATGCTCAAGGGCCAAGACGCCTCACACATTGCGTGGGGCAACTCGTTCTCCGAAGACGGCCACCAAGGCGCCCGCTTCGACTACCTGCTCGCCAACCCACCGTTCGGTGTCGAGTGGAAGAAGGTCGAGGACGTCGTCAAGGCCGAGGCCGCCACCAGGGGGTTCAGCGGCCGGTTCGGGGCCGGCACACCTCGGATCAACGACGGCAGCTTCCTGTTCATCCAGCACATGATCAGCAAGATGAAGCCCGTCGCCGACGGTGGGTCGCGGCTGGCGATCGTGTTCAACGGCTCACCGCTGTTCACCGGGGCCGCCGGGTCGGGCGAGTCCGAGATCCGCAGGTGGATCATCGAGAACGACTGGCTCGAAGCCGTCGTCGCGCTGCCCGACCAGTTGTTCTACAACACCGGCATCTCCACGTACTTCTGGATCGTCACGAACCGCAAGAGTTCCGAGCGTCAGGGCAAGGTGCAGCTCGTCGACGCTCGCGAGATGTTCGCGAAAATGCGCAAGTCGCTTGGCGAGAAGCGAAAGGAGATCAGCGCCGCACAGCTCGACGAGATAGCCCGGCTGTACGGCGAGTTCACCGAGAACGACAAGGTCAAGATCTTCCCCAACCATGCTTTCGGTTACCTCCGCGTCACCGTCGAACGACCGCTCCGACTCCGATGGGATATCACCGACGAAACCATCACCGCCGTTATGGCCGCCAAACCCATCGAGCGACTGGACGAGGCGACACGAGAGGCACTGCGGCAGGCGCTCCACGCGCACATCGGCACCGTGGCGACGACACAGGCCCAGGTGGCCAAGACGGTCGCCCCGGCCCTGCGCACCATCGGTCTAGCCAGCACGGCGGAGAAGGCCATCTGGGCGGCTCTGGCCGTGCGTGACGATGACGCCCCGCTCGTCACCGACAAGAAGGGCAACCCGGAGGCGGACCCTGACCTGCGCGACAACGAGAACGTACCCCTGCCCGCCATCACCGTCCCGTGGGCTCATGATCCGGCCGGGCGGCTCGCCACCACCGAGTACCGCACCGCCGTCGAGGACTACCTCCGCACCGAGGTCCACCCCTACGTCCCCGACGCATGGGCCGACCACGACAAGACCAAGATCGGCTACGAGATCCCCCTCACCCGCCACTTCTACAAGTACACGCCACCCCGCCCACTTGCCGAGATCGACGTCGAGATCAAGGCACTCGAAGAAGAGATCCAGCGATTGCTGGCCGAGGTGACCGAGTGAGTCCCATCGGCACGGTCAGGGCGAAGACGCTCTTCCGTGAGGTCGTGGAACGGGGATGGGATCTACCCCTCGCCTCGGTCACGAAGGACGGCGGTGTAGAGCTACGCGCCGACTTGGACATCTCGGTGTGGAACCCAGGCGATGACACCTCGATGTACAAGCGGGTGCTGCCGGGCGATTTCGTGATCGGCCTGCGTTCGTTTCAGAACGGCATCGGGTCCAGCAGGCTCACCGGGCTGGTGAGTCCCGCATACACAGTGCTGCGGCCGGTCGCTCCGGTCGACCACCGCTACTTCCACCACTACTTCAAATCCGGGGTCTTCATCAGCGAACTGGCGAACGTCGCTCAAGGAATCCGCCAAGGCCGGACGATCGGCACGGAAGACTTTTACAACCTGAAGCTCAGGGTTCCCGCGATCGCCGAGCAGAGAGCGATCGCCGGCTTCCTCGACAGAGAGACGACCCGCATCGACGCCCTCATCGCTGCCAAGCGTCGCATGATTGAGTTGCTCGATGCCAGGTTCCAGGTTCGAGGACATCGACTCCTGACGGGAAGTGCCGAAGCATCCGCCGATACCTGGACACCCGGTCCTCGGTGGCTTGGGCCGGTACCCCGATCGTGGAAGCCCTACAAGGTCGCTTCCTTTCTGAGCACTGGGAGCGGCACCACCCCAGCAAGTGATCGCTCCGACTACTACTCCGAAGAGGGCGTGCCGTGGGTGACCACTGCGGAGCTTCGAGAGACGGTGATCACTGGGAGCGCCAAGTGCGTCACGGAGGTCGCCCTCCGAGAGCACAGCGCTCTGAAGGTCTTCCCCCCGGGAACGGTGCTCGTCGCCATGTACGGTGCGACGGTCGGGCGAGTCGGCGTCCTCGGTGTTCACGCCGCGATGAATCAGGCATGTTGTGCCGTCACAGGTGACGGCCTCCTCAGTCGAAGCTTCCTCTACTGGTGGCTGCGCCTCCATCGCAGCGATCTCCTTGAGATGGCCTATGGATCTGGCCAGCCGAACATCAGCCAGGACACCATTCGCAGTCTGCGTGTACCTGCGCCAGATCTGCCAACTCAGGAGGCGATAGCTCGCAAGCTGAGCGAGGAGGCCGACAGGAACAGTGAGATCACGAGCACCTTGACCCGGCAGACGAACCTGCTGGTTGAGCGTCGCCAGGCGCTGATCACGGCTGCGGTAACCAGCGAGATCGAAACCGAGGTGGCGGCATGAGCGAGCTGAAGGAGTCGGTCTTCGAGGACGCTATTGCCTCGCGCCTGGTCGACCATGGTGGGTACGTCCTCTGCAAGCGTGGCGTGGGTCAGGTTGGTCCCGCCGACTTCGATGCGGTGTTCGGTATCGACACGGCGGAGTTGTTCGCGTTCGTTGGGGCGACGCAGGGTGAGTCGTGGTCGGCGTTGGTGAAGCATCACGGCAACGATGCGGGTGGGGCGCAGCGGAAGTTTGTGCAGCGGTTGGCGCAGCAGCTCGACGAGCGGGGCACGCTGGATGTAATCCGCCACGGAGTGATGGACGGGCCGGTGCTGATCCGGCTCGCGTTCTTCAAGCCCGCCCACGGCCTCACCCATGAGTTGGTGGAGCGTTATGAGGCGAACCGGTTGACGGTGACCCGACAGCTTGCGTACGACCCGGCGTCGACGAAGACGTTGGACCTGTGTCTGTTCGTGAACGGTCTGCCGGTGGCCACGGCGGAGTTGAAGAACCACATCACCGGTCAGACGGTGGAGCATGCGAAGGAGCAGTACCGCAACGATCGTGACCCTCGGAACGTGACGTTGGGTCGGCGGGCTCTGGTGCACTTCGCGGTGGATCCTGAGAGCGTGGCGATGACCACGAAGCTGGAGGGGAAGGCGACCAGGTTCTTGCCGTTCAACCTCGGCAATGCGGGCGGTGCGGGGAACCCGCCGAACGCTGCCGGGCATCGCAGCTCGTATCTGTGGGAGCAGGTGTGGGCCAAGGATGCATGGATGGATCTCCTCGCCAGGTTCGTTCATGTGGAGCGGCCGTCGAAGGGCACCGCAGCACAGAAGCGGGCGGCGGAGAAGGTGATCTTCCCGAGGTTCCACCAGTGGGACGCGGTGCGAGCGGTCGAGGCCGACGCCACGGTGAACGGTGCCGGGCAGTCGTACCTGATCCAACACTCCGCCGGGTCGGGGAAGTCGAACACGATCGCCTGGACCGCGCACCGGTTGTCGTCGCTGCACGACGTCAGCGATGTGAAGGTGTTCGACAAGGTAATCGTGATCACCGACCGGGTGATCCTCGACCGCCAGTTGCAGGACACAATCTTCCAGTTCGAACACGCGCACGGTGTGGTGGTGAAGATCGACCAGTCGAGCCAGCAGCTCGCCGATGCGCTCACCGGGTCGCAGGCTCGGATCATCATCACGACGCTGCAGAAGTTCCCGTTCGTGCTCGCCAAGATCGAGGGGCTGCCGTCGCGTCGGTATGCGGTGATCGTCGATGAGGCGCACAGTTCGCAGACTGGTGAGGCGGCCAAGGATCTCCGCCTCGCACTCGGTGCCACCGATGAGACCGAGCTGACCGCCGCCGAAGCCGAAGACATGGGCTTCATCGCCAGCGCAGTCGACCCCGTCGAGGAAGCGTTGGCGAAGGCGGTCGGCGCTCGTGGCCGTCAGCCGAACCTGTCGTTCTTCGCGTTCACCGCCACCCCGAAGGCACGCACCCTGGAGTTGTTCGGCACTTACAACCCGATCGAGAAGCGGTACGAGCCGTTCCACCTGTACTCGATGCGCCAGGCGATCGAGGAGGGCTTCATCCTCGACGTGCTCCGCAACTACACGACCTACTCGACGTTCTGGCGGATCGAGAAGGCCATCACCGACGACCCCGAGTACGAATCGACCAAGGCCCGCCAAGCCATCGCTCGGTTCGTGTCGTTGCATCCGCACCATCTCGCCCAGAAAGCCGAGATCATCGTCGAGCACTTCCGTGCCCACACCTCCACCAAGATCGGTGGCAAGGCCAAGGCCATGGTCGTCACCTCCTCCCGCCTCCACGCCGTCCGCTACAAGCAAGCCATCGACCGCTACATCATCGAGCACGGCTACACCGACATCGCTGCGCTCGTTGCGTTCTCCGGCAAGGTCATCGCAGATGACGGTGAGTTCACCGAGCCCGGGATGAACAAGATCCCTGAGACCCGCACAGCGGAGGAGTTCGCCACGGACGGCTACCAGGTGCTCGTGGTCGCCGAGAAGTTCCAGACCGGCTTCGACCAGCCGTTGTTGCACACGATGTACGTGGACAAGACCCTCACCGGGCTCGCCACCGTGCAGACCCTGTCCCGGCTGAACCGCATCGCGCCGGGCAAGGTCGACACGTTCGTGCTCGACTTCCGCAACGACGGCGAAGAGATCCAGAAGGCGTTCGAGCCGTACTACGGGCGCACCGTCGCACCACCGTCAGACCCGAACCTGCTGTGGGACACCCGCCACCAACTCGACGCCTTCGACGTCCTCCGCCCCGGCGAAGTCGAAGCCGCCGTCGCCGTGCTCGTCACCCTCAACGACCCCAAGGGCCACGGCGCGTTCTACGCCCTCCTCGACCCCGCCGTCGACCGGTTCCACGCCCTCGAAGAAGCCGACCAGGCCACGTTCAAGGACGCCCTCGACCGGTTCGTGCGCACCTACGGCTTCCTCGCCCAGATCGTTTCGTTCGGCGAGTCCAAGCTCGAACGGGACTACCTGTACTGCCGAGCACTCGCCAGCCTCCTCCGCGACGCCTCCACCATCGAACGGCTCGACCTCGGCAGTGAAGTCGAACTCACCCACCTTCGCACCGAGGCGACCTTCACCGGAAGCCTCGCCCTCACCACCGACACCGGCGAGATCAAGTCCATCTTCGGCGACGGCGGCGGCAAGAAGACCACCCCCGACATCGAGACTCTGTCGCAGATCATCGGCATCCTCAACGAGCGCTACGGCCTCGACCTCGGCGACGCCGACCAACTGCTCTTCGACCAGTTCGAGGAAACCTGGGCTGCGGACGCCGGCCTCGCCGAGCAAGCACAGGCGAACACCATCGAGAACTTCAAGCTCGTCTTCGACCCCAAGTTCATGGACACCGTCATCGGCCGCATGGACGCCAACGAAGCCATCTTCAAGAAGATCCTCGACGACACCGACTTCCGCGACCTCCTCGCCAACTTCTACCTCAAGAAGCTCTACGACCGCCTCAGGGCTTCGTGATGGTCGACTCGCTGTGGACCGTCGCAAACGGGTCCCGGATCATCCTCACCTACTCGAGCGCCGACCACATTCGTCGGTCTGCCGGACGTACCGGCTGGCTCAGAAAGACGGTGTTTCTCACCTCAGGGCCCCACGGCCTCTGAGCGGCTGGGGCAGGGCACTCGCTCGGGACGATGCTCGCTGTCAGGGCCGCTCGTGCAGCGTGACAAGGTCTACCCCGTCATCGACCTAACATCGAACCATGCCCGACTTGATGCGAACAGGCGTTCGATCTACGGTGTCGCTGTGACGACCGCCGCCGCCCACCACGCACGCGTTCTAGCGCTCGCTGAGAACCTCAGCCCTCACCTCAACGGACCGACCGCAGCTCGCTTCGCAGAGCAGCTCGACGAGGTGGGCATCGAGGGAACACTTGCAGGTGAGCGATGCTGGGCGGAGATCGACTCAGACTGGCTGGAACAGGGACTTGAGCGGATCACAGCGGAGTCGATCGACCGTTGGATGCGAGAGCTTGACAATCTGAAGACCAGAGGGATCGCCTTGGTCACAGTCGCAGACATCGAGTATCCGAGGAACCTCCGGACGATCACCAACCGACCTCCGCTGCTGTTCATCGAAGGAGCAATCATCGACGCGGACGAGCGAGCCATGGCCGTTGTCGGCACGCGCAAGCCCTCGGCCGAGGGGCTCGCTGCGGCCACTGCTCTCGCCTGCGAGCTGTCCCAGCGGGGCGTCACCGTCATTTCAGGACTTGCGCATGGCGTCGATGCGGCCGCTCATGCAGCCGCGTTGAACTGCCACGGACGGACCCTTGCGGTATTCGGCACTGGGATTGGATCCGTCTACCCAGCAGCGAACCGAGGGCTGGCGCGCCAGATCGTCCGCAACGGTGCGTGCATTTCCCAGTTCTGGCCATCGCAGAGCGGAGCGCCGTGGACATTTCCAGTGCGCAACATCATCACGTCGGGACTCTCGCTGGGCACCGCCGTAATCGAGGCTGGCGAGACCTCTGGTGCCCGCCTTCAGGCTCAGGAAGCACTCCGCCACGGCAAGCGTCTGTTCCTCCTGGAGAAGCTGGTGACCAAGATGCCGTGGGCCCAGGCAATGATCGGCCGGCCCGGGGTCACGATCGTGTCATCAGTCGAACAGATCATCGAGGCGATCGAGTTTGACCTGAACACGCGTACCGTCGAGTACGCACTCTGAGCAGACAGGCAGCAGGCGCGTGACAGCAACTGACCAGGCTCACCAGCTCGCCCAGCCGCTGCTACCCAACCTCGTTGCCGTGCCCGGAGTCAAGTACGGCACCTGCCCTACGTGTCACAGCAGCCGGAAACCCGATTACCAGCGGTGCTACCCATGTCAGGAGGCCCACTGGCTCCTGGGCGGCGACGTGCCTGCCGTGCTGCCGATCACCTACTCGATCGAGCGGTCGCAGGTGCACTACGCCCTGCGCAACTACAAGGACAACTTCGACGTGGCTGTCCGGATCCAGTTTCGCAATCAGCTCGCTGGTCTGCTCTCGCTCTTCATGACGAGTCACCAACAGTGTCTCGCGCCGTTTGATGTGGTGACGTGCCTTCCTTCTCGAAAGGAGCGAACCGCTGCCGCAGAGATCGTGACCATGCTGAAGCGATTCGAGAGCATCTACCAGCCGGTGCTCACAGTTGGTGGTGGCACGACGCACACCGCCTCGGCGGACCGGTTCGAGGCATCGCCATCTGTCGAGGGTCGCCGCGTTCTCATTATCGACGACACGTTCACTACCGGAGCATCGGTGTTCAGCGCCACAAGTGCGCTGCGCGCTGCCGGCGCTTTGGTCGAGAACGTTCTGGTCATCGGCCGACATGTCAACCCGTTCAAGTATCAGCTCAGTGCCGACCTCGTGGAGGCGGCCAAAGACCTCAAATGGGCCGAACACGAATGCGTTCTCTGTCGTACGAGCGAGAGTCTGTTCTGACGCACCACCGTGTTGGCGAGCGACGACGAGAAACGACGTCGAGCTCGAGCGCTCACGGCAGCTCGTAGAACCAGTTCCGCTGAGGCTCGTTCCGTTGCCGTTCCCCCGCGTACGAGGACTGAACGTGACGAAGTTGAGCGACGGAGTCGACCGTTGCGCCGTGCCACGCCGGTCGCGAGCCGGTGCGACACTCGCGATGGCTCGGGCCATAAGGCGTACGGCAGAGGGCCAGCGGTCGGTGTGCAAGCATTGTTCGAGTGAACTTAAGGCTCTCGATACTCGAAGGCGCTTCGCTCTCCTTCAACCGGACGACGAAGCCCTTCATGCAGACATGCGGCTTCAACGATGACTGGTGGGTGGGCACCGCCAAGCGGCCGGTCGTCTTCTGCTCAATCACGACTGATCCCGAGGGCGAGGTAGCGCGGGCCCAGATCCGGCCTCATTCGCCGCTCGGGGCGGCGTATCCGACATACATGCGATCCCGCCGGGACTGGACCGAGATCGACCTCCTTGAGGTACGGGCCGACCTTCGAGATCTTGGCTTCGGGCACGCAGTGGTTGGCCGCCTACTGCCCGAGTTCCCTTCTCCGTGCATCGCAGCCTCGCTCAACGGATGGTCAGATCGCTTCTGGCGGTCGCTCGGCTGGGCCGAGCACGCCCACCCGAACGAGCGTGGAGCGACGCTCTTCGTCCAGCCCGACTGACGTGTCCCGTCGCCTCCCAGCCGGACCGGCGTCCGCGCTGGACCTCGATCCCAAGGACGGACTGCTGGCCGCCAGCGGCAGCTCGTGATGGCCACCGACACGCTGTGCCCATCCTCCGGGGCCGACCACGTCAACCATGGTGTGCCACGCCGGCGTGGCCGTGCCCGACACAGAGCCATCGCACTCCGAGCTGCAAACACGATTTCGATCCTGGGCCGTTGTGACGCAGGAACGGTTCGGCGGGGGAGATCGAGATGTGGTGAGTTGGTGTTGGCACCCTTGTGTTGTTGGCGGTTGGTGTGCTCGCATTCGGCATGACACGGCAGTCCGAAACCTCGGAGCCGTTGAAGGACGCCACGAACCTTGCGCGATTGCGGGACATCGGCAGTCCGTCGCCCGACGCCGTCGTTGCCACGGAGCCGGTCGCCGACAACGCCGCTATCGAGTTCACGTCCCCGCTCGACGTCGATGCATTCGTCGAGTGGTCCGAGTCCTTGCCGGTGCTCATCGGTTGCGATCGCATCGTGAAGGACGAGCTCGTGCTCCCCGATGGGGAACTCTGGGGTTCGCACGACTTCGAGTGTCGGGTTGGCCAGGGCGAGGATGAGTACGCCGTCGCGACTGACTCGCTGATCACCGACGTGGAGATCAACACGTGGCTGGCCGTCTACCTGCCTTGGGACTGAGGGCGGCCGCCAACTGCCGTCGTGCGGGCGAGTCGGTTCGCTGCTGACCACCGCGTGCCGGTCCATCCCGTTCGGGCCTGCATCATCGTCGCTCGCTACAGCGCCTCGTTTCGGTCACACCCTGGCATTGAAATGTTTGCCCCGCCCGCCGGCGTGACCTCTGGAGCGTGGAGGGGACGCTCGATGGTTGCAAGCGTGGGGCGCATCACAGCGGGGACGGGGTACGAATACCTCACCCGTGAGGTGGCGACATCCCGGCACGACTACTACACCGGGCAGGGCGAGGCGCCTGGCGTGTGGGCCGGCGGAGGGTGCTCGCAGCTCGGTCTCGCCGGCGTCGTCGACCCTGACGACATGGCCGCCCTCTTCGGCCGCTTTGTCGACCCCCGTACCGTTGGCCAAGTGCTTCCCGACGGTGCGGCAGTGCCCGAGCTCGTGCTCGGCCGGCGGGTGTCCACTCGTGTCCGCAAGGACGGCTCGGTCCTGGAACCAGTGGCGGCGTTCGACGTGACGTTCTCGCCGTCGAAGAGTGCGTCGGTGCTCTGGGCAACGGCGTCAGACCCTCAGGTGCGCCAGGCGGTACTCGACGCACACGAGGCCGGCGTCAGCGCAGGGTTGGGCTACCTCGAGGACAACGCCGGGCATGCGCGGGCCGGTGTCGACGGCATCCGTCGGGTCGAGGGCACCGGTCTCATCATCGCCCAGTTCCGCCACCGCACCGCTCGGGCAACTGGAGCACCCGGCTCAGTGGGCGACCCGCAGCTGCACTCGCATTGCGCGATCTTGAACCGAGTGTGTGGTGTCGACGGGGTCTGGCGCACGCTCGACTCGAAGGCCATCTACCGACATGCTCACGCCGCTGGCGCGCTGTACGCGGCGACGTTCGAACGCTCGTTGTCCGAACGCCTCGGCGTCTCCTGGACAGCAACGGCCGACCGGGTGCCGATGCGCGAGATCGAAGGCGTTCCTCCACAGCTGGTGCGGTTGTGGTCGAGCCGCCGTCAGCAAGTGCTGCTCACCTACGAAACCATGCTCGATCGCTGGCACGCGGCCACAGGACGCACACCCACACGCAAGGAGAAGGCTGGCCTTCTCGACAAGGCAACTCTCCGGTCGCGCCCTCCCAAGACGCGCGGCGACGTCGACCTGCACCAGGCCTGGCGAGCGCAACTCACCGCTGAGGAGCAGGCGGCCATCGAAAGCGCCGGAGGTCGGCCAGTGGTCACGGATGGAGGACGCCTGCCCGCTGGCTCGGTCGCACTGACCGAGGCCGTCTTCGCGTCACTGCACGAGCAACGGGCGTGGTGGACCCGGGCTCACGTCTTCGCCGAGGTTGCCCGGCTCGTGCAGGCGCCCGAGCGAGAAGTGATCGAGGTCGAGGTTGAACGGCTCCTCACCGGATGCATCTCGCTCGAGCCCGACGACGACAACACCTACGCCCAATGGGACGCCACCAAGTTCACGTCACCAACGATCCTCAACGCCGAACGGCGAGTAGTGGCAGCCGCCGGGCAGCCAGCGCGATGGAGCGTGCCCGTCAACGACACGACCGGTCTCGGTGATGACCAGGCCGACGCAGTCGCCGCCATCGCATTCGGGCCCTCGTTCCTGACCACCGTGATCGGCCCAGCGGGCGCCGGCAAGACGACCATGCTCCGAGCGACCGCTGCGGCGTTCGAGGCAGCCGGCAGACCCGTTGCGGTGTTCACGCTGTCCGCCGCTGCAGCACGAGTGGTGACAGAGGAGACCGGCGTGCCCGCCACCACGATCGCATCGTGGAAGGTGGGCAAGAGCCCGCTGCCCCACGACGGGCTGATCGTCATTGACGAAGCCTCCATGGTGCCGACACTCACGCTCGACCAACTGCTTCGCTCGGCCGCCGCCCAACGGTGCCGCGTGACCTTCGTGGGCGACTACGCACAGATGGGAGCACCAGAAGCCGGCGGGCTCCTCCGCGACCTCACCGCCACGCCAACGGCTGTGCATCTGACCTCCGTGCGCCGCTTCCGCCACGACTGGGAAGGCGAGGCCTCCAAGCTCCTCCGCCAACGAGATCCGGACGCGACCGCCGTCTACGCCGCGCACGCACGCCTCGTCGACGTCACCACCGACACGGCCACCGACACCACCGCCCGCGCCTGGCTGACCGACACCCTCGACGGTCGCGACTCGATCATCGTCGTCGACAACAACGCAGTGGCCGGGGACGTCTCCGCCCGATGCCAGGCGCTCCTCGCCGCAGCGGACCAGCTCGGCCAACGAGTCGCCAGCGGCGCCGACCACAACGCGATCTGCATCGGCGACCTCATCCAGACCCGACAGAACAGCGCAGCACTTGCCACGAGCGACGGACGCCGAGTGCTGAACCGCGACGTCTGGCACGTCACGGGCGCCAGCGCCGATGGATCGATCACCGCCGCCCACACACGGAGCGGCTCAGCGGTCGTCATCCCCGCCGACTATCTCAGCACGCACGTCGTGCTCGCTTACGCCACCACCATCGCTGGCGCCCAGGGCCGCACCGTCGACACCGGACACGTGATCGTGACACCTCGCACAAGCGCGTCGGCGTTGTACGTCGGCATGACGCGAGGCCGGCACACCAACCAGGCCTACGTCGTCACCGACAGCCACGACCACGACGAGTTCGAACTCGGCGAGCGGACCCTGGCGACGGCGTTCAGCGCCGCACTGTCCCGAGACCCCGAGGGTCAGAAGTCCGCCACTGCGATCGGCATCGAATGGCAGCGAAACCGCCGGCATCGCGCGTCCGCCCGGCAGGGCGACACTCCGGGCCCGAATCCGGCCGGGTGCCTCCACGCCTCCATCTGAGGCTGCCGGCGGACGGACGGATCTGCCGACTGGCGGCAAGTCGGACGTGCCCGCCGCCGGCCATCTGAACGCCGAGCGTGGTCAACTCTGGCCTCCTCAGGGTCGCCCTGGTCGGCACGTGGCGCATCCGCTGCGGGAACTCAGGCGCATGCCCCACTCGACACGTGGCACAGTCGGTCTATGGCTGAGATCTGGCTCCCAGACCAGGCGGCGACGACCTTGCGACGTGCGCAGGTCGCCGATGCCATCGACAGCATGGTGCGAGCGGTCGTGTCTGAGAGTCCGAGACTGGTGCAGGTCGCCAACGCAGATGGCGCTCGGCTGGAGACCGCTGCCGCCATGTTGCACCGAGCGCTCGAGCTCCTCGCTGCAGCCCGTTCCGCCGACGGCACCGAGACCAATCGGCCCGCTGTTGAGCTCACGGTTCGCAGCACATTCGAGGTCACGTGCCGCGGCCGCTTCCTGATCGTTAGCCCGGACGCTCAAGAAGAATTCACGGCGATGGTGACCGAGTTCTGGAGAACGGAGAAGGCCCTTACCGACAAGATCGGCCAGGCCATCGTTCCGTTGCCGGACTACCTCGCTGCACTGGTCGACCCGAACAACCGGCGAAAGCCGCGCAATCTCTGGGCGATCTGCGAGGCGCTCGACGATCTCGACCACCGCGAGGTCACCGACCCCTATTCGGCACGCGCTAGCTACACCACGCTGTACCAATGGTTATCCAACGCTGCGGCGCACAGTGGCCTTGCAGCGCTGCGACGCTTCACACGCGCCGAGCACGGCGTACTGCACATCGTCGATCGCGCCGAGCCATTGACTACTCATTGGCCGATCCCGGTGATTGCGGCCCACGTCGGCGAACTGGCGGTGGTCGTGCTCGGAGCGTTCGGTCTCGACACCGATGCGGTGCGCCAGACCGGGGTCGTGTTGCCTCGATGACGAAAGCACGCGAGGCCGGCCCGTTTCCAGAGATGGGCTGCAACAGACCAGTGCCGGTGCTACCTGAAGCTAGGCCGAGGCGCCGGAACGTCACTCAGAGGGTGGCCGCAAGGTCGCTCAATGATGAGAGCACGATCGTGCCAAGTCGCTCGGCCACACCGGTGCGACGTAGGTGTGACGCGACTGCCTTGTCGGTGACGACAATGTCGCAGTACGGAACCGTTGATCCCAAAGCGTCGATGTCGTGAATGTCATTCGTCGTCCAACGGTGATTGCCATCCGAGTGGTAGGAGGCCTTGAGTGACACCGCCACATCGAAACTGGGCATCGCATCGAACACCGCTCGGGTCACGGATGGCTCCGGAAACACGTCAAGGAAATCGGCACCTCGATCTCGCATTTGTGAGCGCTCGGTGAGATCCGCGTTCTGTGCTCACTGAAATCCGCGGTTGATGTCGGGGTCTTCTGGCCGGCGTTGACCATCCCACCCGGGGAGCGGGTGGTTCCTCCAACGTGTCGAGCGACCAAGCCACGACCGTTGGAGGAACCG
>WLDE01000051.1 GCA_009704985.1 Actinomycetota bacterium
CACCACCTACCTGTGCACCGTCGACGACGACCGGATGGGCGTCTCGCTCATCCAGTCGAACGCGTCCGGGTTCGGGTCGTGGGTGGTGGAACCGACGACGGGCATCAACCTGCACAACCGCGGTCTCGGCTTCTCGCTCGAGGACGGCCACCCGGCCGAGCTCGGCCCGGGCCGCCGTCCACCGCACACGCTCTCGCCGCTGCTCGTCACCGGCACCGACGGGCGCCTGGTGTCGGTGCTCGGCACGATGGGCGGCGACGCCCAGCCCCAGATCCTGCTGCAGTTGCTCACCCGTCTGTTCCACCACCGACAGAGCCCTGCCGTCGCGATCAACGCCGGTCGCTGGATCCTCGACGGCCCGGTCACCGGCTTCGACACGTGGACCGGTGAGGGCGGTCCGCACGTGGTGCTGGAGGGCCACGTGCCGGACTCGTGGGCGGGCCGGCTGGCGGGCATGGGTCATCGCGTCGAGCGAACGCCCTCGTGGTCGAGCGACGTCGGCCATGCCCACGCGATCGTCGTCGGCGACGACGGCGTGCTCGCCGGCGCCGCCGATCCGCGCACCCGCGTCGGCTCTGTTGCCGGCACGTGAATTCACCGCCGCCACGCGTCCCACCCACCCGCACGTCCGGCGACCACGAGACCGTCCACCGCTAGGGTCGTCGATCGTGCTCGCCGAACCCCTCGTCCCGATCGGCACCGACGTCGACGTCGCCGCCGTCCTGCGGTTCCTCACCCCCGAGCGCGGGTGGCTCGTGCTCCCGGCCCTCGCCGAGCCGCACGCCCACCTCGACAAGGCGTTCCTCGCCGAACGCTGCGAGAACCCCACCGGCGACCTGCTCGGAGCGATCGACGCGCTCATCGCCTACGCGCCGCACATCACCCACGCCGACATCGTCGAGCGTGCCGAGCGGGCGGCTCGCCTGCTGCTGACCAACGGCACCACGGCGATCCGCACCCACGCCGACGTCTCGGTCGACGTCGGGATGCGGCACGTCGAGGCGCTGCTCGAGGTGCGCGACCGTCTCCGCGACCTCGTCGACATCGAGGTGTGCGTGCTGCTCGGCTGCCCGTCCACCGGCCCGGAGGGCCGGGAGCAGATCGATCGGCTCCGCGAGGCGTTGCGGCTCGGTGCCGATCTCGTTGGCGGTTGCCCGCACCTCGAGGACGACGGGGTCGAGGCCACCGACACCTTCCTCGCCGTGGCCGCCGAGTTCGACGTCGGGGTCGACCTGCACACCGACGAGACGCTCGACCCGTCGAAGCTGTTCCTCGACCACCTCTCCAAGCGGGTGGTCGAGATGGAGTTCCCCCACTCCGTCGCAGCGAGCCACTGCTGCTCGCTCGCGATGCAGAACGACGACGTGCAGCGCCGCATCGCCGAGCAGGTCGCCGCGGCCGGCATCCACGTGGTCGCGCTCCCCCACACCAACCTGTTCCTGCAGGGTCGCGACCACCAGCACGCGATGCCTCGCGGTGTCACCGCCGTGAAGGCGCTCCGCGCCGCCGGGGTGAACGTCGCGGCCGGCGCGGACAACCTCCAGGACCCGTTCAACCCGGTCGGACGAGGCGATCCGCTCGAGACCGCGGGACTGATGATCATGACCGCGCACCTGCTGCCCGACGAGGCGCTCCACACCGTCTCGGGTGCGCCGCGGCGGATGATGGGCCTGCCGCCCGCCGACCCCGCTTCCGGTGATCTGGTGGCGGTGCGAGCGAGTACGGTACGCGACGCGATCGCGTTCGGTCCGCCCGACCGCATCGTGCTGCGCCGGGGTCGCCTCGTCGCAGGTCAGCTCCCCGCCGAGGCCCTCCGGCCTGCAGATCCGGGCTCACGCCAGAGTTAACACACACGACACACGGAGGACCCACCCCACCCCGGGTGCCCCTCTACTGTCAAGGAGAATGATGACATCCACTGATGCCCCGCGATCCGGTGCGGGGACGGCAGTAGGTTCCGCGTCACCGGCGCTGAGCTTCCGGAACGTGTCCATGGTCTTCCCCGACGGCACGCACGCGGTCGACGACGTCAGCTTCGACGTCCACCCGGGCGAGTTCGTCACCGTCGTCGGCCCCTCCGGCTGCGGCAAGAGCACGCTCCTGCGCATCGCCTCGGGTCTCGAGGAGAACACCGGCGGCAGCGTCACGATCGACAAGTCCTCCATCGGGTACGTGTTCCAGGACGCCACGCTGCTGCCGTGGCGCACCGTGCAGAAGAACGTCGAGCTCAACGCCGAGCTGCAGGGCATGGACAAGGCCACGCGGCGGCAGAAGGCCATGGAGGCGATCGAGCTCGTCAACCTCGTCGGCCACGAGGGCAAGTACCCCAAGCAGCTGTCGGGCGGCATGAAGATGCGCTGCTCGCTCGCTCGCTCGCTGGTGCTGAACCCGAAGGTGTTCCTCTTCGACGAGCCCTTCGGCGCGCTCGACGAGATCACCCGTGAGCGCCTGAACGACGAGCTGCTCCGGCTGTTCCTCCACGAGCGCTTCGCCGGGCTGTTCATCACCCACTCGATCCAGGAGGCGGTGTTCCTGTCCACGCGGGTCGTCGTCATGTCCGCGCGTCCCGGGCGCATCATCGCCGACTACCGGGTGCCCTACGACTTCCCCCGACAGCACGACATCCGCTACGAGCCCGAGTTCGCCGAGCTGTGCGGGAAGATCAGCAACGACCTGAAGGACGCGCACTCGTGAAGACGCCGGCCGAACTCAGTGTGCTCGGCGACGTCGAGATCGGCATGCGGTCCGAGGCCGACGCCAAGCTCGTGGAGGACTTCCAGGGCGGCGAGCGACTCACCGACACGCCACCCCCGAAGAAGCGCGGCATCCGGCTGGTCATGATCGTGCCGCCGATGCTCACCTTCGCTGCGTTCATCGGCGCCTGGTACCTCTACAGCGCCACCAAGTACGACATCGCCGCCCAGCGGCGCAACACCCTGCCCTACCCGCACGAGATCATCCGCGAGGGCTTCATGCCCTGGTGGGACGACACCAACGGCTTCAAGCCGATCCTCGAGTACATGTGGCCGACCTTCAAGGTCACCGTCGTCGGTCTCGCGGTGTCGATCGTGCTCGGCATCTCGTTCGCCGTGCTGATGAACTTCTCGAAGCACCTCGAGCGGGCGTTCTTCCCCTACGCGGTGATCCTGCAGACCGTGCCGATCCTCGCGATCACCCCGCTGCTCACCCAGCTCTTCGGCGAGCAGTTCGGTGTGCGGCTCGTGGTGACGGTGCTGATCGCGATCTTCCCGATCATCACCAACACCCTGTTCGGTCTGCAGTCGACCGATCGACTGCACCACGACCTGTTCACGCTGAACCACGCCAGTCGCTGGACCCGGTTGCGCAAGCTCGAGCTGCCGAGTGCCCTGCCGGCGCTGATGGCCGGCATCCGCATCGCCGCCGGTGGCGCCGTGATCGGCTCGATCGTGGCCGACTTCTTCTTCACCCAGGGCGACAAGGGCATCGGCTACTACATCCGCACCCGCCAGCAGCGAGCCGCGGAACGCCCGGAGATGTTCGCCGGGACCATCATGGCGACGCTGTTCGGCATCGTCATGTTCCTGATCGTCGGTTGGATCACGAATCGTGCCGTTCGCAACTGGCACGAGTCGGGCCGCCGCCGCTGAGTCGTCCGCCGGCGGTCCGCCGCATCCTGCGGCACCACGCCGGGCGACCACCCACCACCAATCACCAACCACCATCACCAACCACCATCACCAACCACCATCAAGGGGGAGAACCTGATGCGAGCAAAGAAGACCGCAGCGGTGCTCATGGCACTGTCGCTGGGCGTCGTGGCTGCGGCCTGCGGCGACGACGAGGAAGAGGGCGCCTCCACCGAGGGCGGCTCGAGCGAGACCACGGCTGCCGGCGGCACCGACACCACGGCTGCGGCCGGCGGTGACGCGGTGTGCCCGTCGGACCTCGTGATCCAGACCGACTGGTTCCCCGAGCTCGAGCACGGCGGCACCTACCAGCTCATCGGGCCCAACGGCACCGCCGACAAGGCCACCGTGTCCTACAGCGGCCCGGTGCAGCCGCAGTACGCCGTGGGCGGCCTCGAGACGATCACGATCAAGACGGTCAACTTCGACAAGGCCAACAGCTCGACCCTGCTCGACGGCGACGCCGACATGGCCTACATCGGCTTCGGTGACGTGATCAAGGACTCGGCGGCGATCGACATGGTCACGATCATGAAGACGCTCGACAAGGACCCGCAGATGCTCATGTGGGATCCCACCCAGCACGACATCCAGGAGCCCGCCGACATCGCGGCCACCGGCGCACGGGTGCTGCACTTCCCCGGTCCGGCATACATCGACTACCTGATCGGCAAGGGCTACATGACCGCCGAGCAGAGCGACCCGAGCTACGACGGCTCGGACGCGAAGTGGGTCGCCGATGGCGGCTCCTACTTCCAGCAGGGCTTCGCCTCGAACGAGGTCTGGAAGTACGAGAACGAGATCGCGTGGAAGGACGGCGCGCCCGCCGACGTCAGCTTCTTCACCGTCGGTGAGATGGGCTTCGACAACTACCCCGCCTCGATGACGATGATGAAGACCCGCGCCGAGGAACTCGACGCGTGCCTCACGCTGCTCGTGCCGAAGATGGCCCAGGCCTGGGTCGACTTCTTCAACGACCCCAAGCCGATCACCGACGCGATGATCCAGATCAACGAGACCCACGACGGCTTCTGGGGTCTCAGCGAGGGCCTCAACGAGGCCGGCCTGCAGGTCGTCGAGGACAAGCAGCTCGGCGCCAACAGCGCCGACGGCACCTACTGCTCGATCGATCCCGAGCGGGCACAGGCCATCTACGACACGGTCAAGCCGATCTACGACGCCCAGGGCGTCACGGTCGTCGACGACGTGACCACGCTGTACACCAACAAGTACTGCGCGGGTGCGCCGGGTCGCTGACCCGACGTCTCGTCACATCCCGTGGAACGAGGGGGCCGGGCGACCGGCCCCCTCGTCGCGTCCCGGCCCGCTCCGGTCGTCGTGGCTCAGTGCACGTAGGCGCAGAGGTCGAACGCGTTGCCGTCGGGGTCGGCGAGGTTGACGATCGAGCCGTACGGCTCGTGACGCGGCGGCGACAGCTCGGCCGCCCCGAGCGCCACCAGCCGTGCGTGCTCCACGTCGAACTCTGCCGGCTCGCACACGAGGTCGAGATGGGTCCCGCCCGGGCGGTGCGCACCTCGCTGGAGACCGATGCGACGCACCCCGTCGGTCGACGACAGCACGATCCAGCGGTCGCCGTCCTCTCGTTCGGTCTCGTGCAACGCGAGCGCCGCGGACCAGAACGCGGCGAGCCGCTCGGTGTGCGGCGAGTCGATGGTGACGAGGTCGAAGCGCGCCGGCACGACGTGGCTCCCGCTCAGCCCTCGTTCGCCAGCGCGAGCAGCACCTGGAGCAGCACGTCGGCTCCGGCCTGCAGGTCGGCCGTGTCGGTGTGCTCGGCGATGTTGTGCGAGAGGCCGTTCGCGCTCGGGACGAAGATCATCGACGTCGGGCACACCCGGGCGAGCATCTGGGCGTCGTGGCCGGCGCCGCTCGGCATCCGCATCGTGGAATGCCCGAGCCGCTGCGCCGTGGCCTCCACGCGGTCGATCATCCGGGCGTCGAACTCCACCGGCTCGAAGCGGGCGAGCGTGCGTCGTTCGATCGTGACGCCCTCGTCGGCCGCGAGACGCTCGCACAGCGAGGCGAAGCGGTGCTCCGCCTGCTGCAGCAGGTGCTCGTCGGTGTTGCGCAGGTCGACGGTCATCGTGACCCTCGACGGCACGACGTTCACGAGGTTCGGCACGTACTCCAGGCGCCCCACGGTGGCCACCTGCGTGCCGGCCATCTGCCGGGCGATGGCCCGCACGCCGGCGGTGATCTCGGCCGCGACGTAGCCCGGGTCGCGACGCAGGCGCATCGGCGTGGTGCCCGCGTGCGCCGACTGCCCCGTGATCGTGAGCTCGGTCCACGAGATCCCCTGCACACCGGTGACCACACCGATCGTGACGCCCTCGTCCTCCAGCACCGGGCCCTGCTCGATGTGCAGCTCCACGAACGCGTGCGGAGCACTCGCGGCCGGGCACGGCACCGGCCCGGCGTAGCCGATGCGGGCGAGCTCGTCGCCGAGGCGGGCACCGTCGTCGGCGGCACGGACGTCGAGCGCCTCCTCGAGCGACATCCCGCCGACGTACACGAGGCTGCCGAGCATGTCGGGCTGGAACCGGGCACCCTCCTCGTCGGTGAAGAACGCGACGGCGATCGGGCGGCGGGTGCGAACGCCGTGCCGCTCCAGCGTCTCGACGACCTCGAGGCCACCGAGCACGCCGAGGTTGCCGTCGAACCTCCCGCCCGTGCGCACCGTGTCGATGTGCGACCCGGTCATCACCGGGGCGAGCGTCGGGTCGTCGCCGGCGCGCACGCCCACGACATTGCCGATCGCGTCCACGTGCACGTCGAGTCCGAGGTCGTGCATCCAGCCGACCACGAGGTCGCGACCGTCACGGTCGGCGTCGGTGAGCGCCAGACGGGCGCAACCGCGCTCGCCGTTCGGTCCGTGCACCGCGCCGATCTCGCCGAGCGCGTCGAGCCGGCCGACGAGCCGGTCGACGTCGATCCGCAGGGCGTCGAGATCCACCTGCTGCTCCCCCACGGTCAGCGCCCGTACTCGAACGCGGCGATCTCGCGCAGCGCCTCGGCGAACCCCTGCACGGCCCCCTCGAACAGTTCCTCGCCTCGCTCGGCCGTGGCCGGGGTGGGGTCGCCGATGTAGCCGTCCTCGTTGAAGTCGTTCGACAGCCAGCCGAAGCTCACGCGCCCACCGAAGCGGACGTAGCGGTTCTCCGCGATCTTGTCGGGCACCCGCCGCTCCGCGAGATCCATCCGCACCAGCTCGGGTGCGAGGTGCAGCAGGATCGACGTCTCGTCGGTGCCGCCGTGGATGCCCATGCCGAGCTCGCCCGCCGGCGACGAACCGCCCTGGTCCGCCGGCATGCCCGGATGGGCGAGGAACGTCATCAGCCCGTGGTGGAGTCGCAGCTCGCGGCACGCCACGTTGGCGAGCGCGCTGTTGCCGCCGTGGCCGTTCAGGAACACGAACCGCTTCGCCGCCGTGGTGGCCACGCAGCGGCCGATGTCGTCGAGCACCGCGAGCAACGTGGTGGCCGACAGCCAGATGGTGCCGGGCGACCAGGCGTGCTCGTTCGACTTCGTGTACTCCAGCGTGGGCAGCAGCCACACGTCGAGCTCGTCGCCCACCTCGGCGACGGCGGCCTCGGCGACCGCGGTGGCGACGAGCGAGTCCGTCGACAGCGGCAGGTGCGGACCGTGCTGCTCGATCGCTCCGAGCGGCTGCACGAGGATGCTGCGCTCGGTGATCCGCTCACCGATCTCCGGTGCGCGGAGGTCGATGAACCGCCGGGCGGCGGGGCGACGGTCGTGGGATCGATCGGCGGTTGTCACATCGTGCACGGTACCGCCGCGCACGCGGTGCGAGCAGAATGGGCCGATGCCCGTCCACGACGTCGACGCAGTGGTGATCGGCGCCGGTCACAACGGCCTGGTGTGCGCCGCCTACCTCGCCCGCGGCGGCCTGCGCACCCTGCTCGTCGAGGCCCGCGACGCGGTGGGTGGCACGGCGGCGAGCGAGTCGTTCGCCGGGGCCACGGTGAACATCTGCAACTGCGACCACATCACGTTCCGCACCACGCCGGTGATGGAGGAGCTGCGCCTCGCCGACCACGGGCTCCGCTACCTCGACGTCGAGCCGGCGCAGGTGAACATGGCGTGGGGCGGTGGGCAGGCGTGGGTGATGCACCACGATGCCGAGCAGACCCTCGACGGCCTCGCCCGCACCCACCCGACCGAGGTCGACGGCTACCGGCGGTACCTGCGCGCCGCGATGCCGGCCGTGCGGATGGTGTTCGATCAGGCGAACGATCCGCCGTCGCTCACGGGCATCACGAAGAAGGTGTTCGCCCGCCGCGGGCGTGGCGTGTCGACGCTGCTGCGCTGGAGCCGACGCAGCGCCGCCGACGTGATGCGCGAGTACTTCCACACCGACGCGCTCCAGGGGCCGGCGATGGTGACCGGACCGATGGTGTGGGGCATCTCCCCCGAGTTCCCCGGCACCGGGCTCGGCGCACTCACCTACGCGCTCCGCCACGTCGGTACCGTCGGACGACCCGAGGGCGGCAGCGGGATGGTGCCCGCGAGCCTCGAGCGGTCGTTCCGCTCGTTCGGCGGCGAGCTTCGGCTCGCCACGAAGGTCACCGCCATCACGTGCGAGGGCGGTCGGGTGCGCGGTGTCGAGCTCGACGACGGCACGGAGGTCACCGCGTCGGTGGTGGTGTCGGCGTGCAACCCGCACGACACGTTCCTGCGCTGGTTGCGCGACCCGCCACCCCAGGCGCACGGCCTGGTCGAGCGCTGGCGCACCACACCGCACCACGAGGGCTACGAGTCGAAGATCGACGCCGTCGTCAGCTCCGTGCCGCGCCTGCGCGCGCTCGCCGGTCTGCCCGACGATCCGCACCCGCTCACCGGCACCGTCATCGTGGCGCCGTCGCTCGCCGACATGCACCGCGGGTTCGAGCTGATGGGCCGGGGCGAGGTGCTCGAACGGCCCGGGATGTTCCTGAACGTCCCGACGGTGATCGACCCGTCGATGGCACCCGCCGGTCGTCACGTGCTCAGCCTCGAGTGCCTGTACACCCCGTACCGGCTGGCCGGCGGGTGGCCCGGCAGCGGCGAGCCGCGCCGCTGGCTCGAGCAACTCGCCACGCTCGCCGAACCCGGCCTCCTCGACTCGATCGACGAGTGGCGGGCGATGACACCGGACGTGTACGAGCGCGACTTCCACCTCCCGGCAGGGCACGCCACGAGCTTCGCCGGCGGCCCGCTCGCCGCGCTGCTGAACCGCCAGCCCGAGCTCACCCGGTACGAGACCCCGGTCGACGGGCTGTTCCTCACGGGCGCCGCCACCTTCCCGGGCGCCGGCGTGTGGGGCGCGAGCGGCCGCAACGCCGCGCTCACCGTCCTCGCCCGGCGCTGATCCCGGCCCGATCCCGGCCTCCACCCGGAGCGCGGGGTCACGCGCGTCACGTGGAGCACGACGTGCGCCCCGGGTCACGACCGCCTAGCATGATCCGTGCCGACGGGGAGTAACCCACGACATTCGGTGGTCGTCAACACGAGTCGCCCCCACCAGGACGACTCCGGCCACCGGGGGCTCGCGAGAGCGGGTGAGACCAGAGGCACCGGGAAGCACGGTGCTGCCCGGTGTCATGGACCACTCGAAAGGACCCCATCACATGTTCTCGTCGGGCTCGCTCAACCTCGGGCGGCTGGCCGGCATCCCCTTCCAGCTCCACTGGAGCGTCATCGTCGTCGCGGTCCTCTTCGGCTCCGGACTCGCTGCCTCCTACGGAGCGATCGGCGCCGCCCTCGCCCTCGTCGCGTTCCTCGCGTCGATCACCGCACACGAACTGGCGCACGCGCTGGTCGCACGACGCCACGGGGTGCAGACGCAGTCGATCCAGCTGTGGGCGCTCGGCGGTGTCGCCAAGCTCGACCGGGAGGCCCCCACGCCGCGTGCCGAAGGCTGGATCGCGGTCGCCGGTCCGCTCACGAGCCTCGCGATCGGTGCCCTCTCGCTCGGCACGATGGTCGGCCTCGTCGCGCTCGGCGTCGACGGTGTGGGCCTGTCGATCCTCGGCTGGCTCGGCGTGATCAACCTCCTGCTCGGCGTGTTCAACCTGCTGCCGGGTGCGCCGCTCGACGGTGGCCGGATCCTGAAGGCGTTCCGCTGGCGCAAGCACGGCGACCGCTTCCGCGCCGCCCGTGAGGCGGGCAATGCGGGCAAGGCCGTCGGCTTCTCGCTCGCCGGCATCGGCGGTGTCATGCTGTTCAACGGCATGCCCGGCCTGATGCTGATCGTCACGGGTCTCTTCATCGCCCTCAACGCGAAGGCGGAGATGATGGCCGTCGACGTGGCCGAGCGTCTGCACGGCACCCGGGTGCGCGACCTCACCTGGTTCGGCATCGCCCAGGCGTCGCCCGACACCGACGCGGACACCATGTGGTGGCAGCGCTCACGCCTCGGCGGGGCGGGCGTGGTGGCCGTCGCCCGCGACAACGGCGACCTCGCCGGGATCGTGAGCGAGGACCAGCTGCAGGCGGTGCCCGAGCACCAGCGGCCCTACGTGCCGCTGGGTCAGCTGATGGTGCCGTTCAGCCAGCTGGCTCGGGCCGACCTCGACGAGGATCTGGCCGACGTGCTGTCACGGCTCAACCCGCGCACCCCGGTGGTCACCGTGTGGCACGACGGCAAGCTGCTCGGCGTGGTGCCGAAGAAGAAGCTGCTCGCCCGCATGCAGGTCGGCTGAGCCCCTTCGCTCGTCCACCGGACCCACGCACCGACCCACGCACCTCGACGCCCGGGCCGCACGGCTCGGGCGTCGTCGCGTACGGGCTCAGGCGTCCCTGACACTCCAGTCGCGCTTGGCCACCGGGTCCTTGTCGCTCCACGGGAAGTTGATCCAGAGATCGGTCTTCTTCCACACGTAGTCGCACTTCACGACGGAGTGGCTCTTCTCGTAGAGACACGCGGTGCGCACCTCGGCCACCTTGCCGGCGCAGAAGTCGAGCACGCTGCGCAGCGTGTGCCCGGTGTCGGCGACGTCGTCGGCGATGAGGATCTTGAAGTGGCTCGCGTCGACGAAGTCGGGCGCGGGCGGCAGGATGCGGGGCACCTCGAGTCGCTCGTCGACCCCCGTGTAGAACTCGACGTTCATCGTGTACACGTTCTTCACGCTGAGGGCGTACCCGAGCGCACCGCCGATGAGCAGACCACCGCGGGCGATCGACAGGATCATGTCCGGCTCGTAGTCGTCGGCCACCTGCTGCGCCAGCTCGCGGGAGGCGTCACCGAAGATCTCCCAGGTCATGATCTCGCGTTCGGAGGACACGGAGTTTGCTCGCTTTCGACAGACGGGGGCGTGCGGAGTGGACGTGAACCTAGACGATGCCGACCGGATCCACCGAACGGCCGCACGACCGGTCCCGGTCCGGGTCAGAAGGCGATGTCGCTCGGGCGCACGGGCACCCGGGTGAGGTCCTTGCCGATCGCGTCGCGGATGGCCGCGACGACGGCCGGGGTGCTCGAGATGCACGGTGGCTCGCCGACGCCCTTGGCACCCAGCGGTGCCATCGGGTCGGGCTGCTCGATCAGGGTGGCCACCACGTCGGGCATGTCGAGGAACGTGGGCAGGAGGTAGTCGGTGAAGTTCGCGTTGCGCACCCGCCCGTCGATCTGGACGATCTCCTCCATCACCGCGAGGCCGACACCCTGGGCGATGCCGCCCTCGATCTGGCCGATCACGCTGAGCGGGTTGAGCGCCCGACCGACGTCCTGCGCCGTCGCGATCTGCACGACCTTCACCAGTCCCAGCTCGGGGTCGACGTCCACCACCGCGCGGTGCGCCACGAACGCGAAGGCCGTGTGGCAGTTGCCCTGGCCGTTCTCGTCGAGCTCCTCCGTGGGCCGGTGGTGGTGCTCGAAGGTGTCCTCGAACACCTGCCCCGCCGTCGCCTCGGCCACCGGCACGCGCAGATCGCCCATCGTGTCGACGACGTCGCGGCCCGCGATCGCGAGGCGTAGCGGATCGACACCGTGCACCGCACCGACGTGGGCGAACAGCTGCTCGCGCACCAGCCGGCAGGCACCGTCGACGGCACCGCCGCTCATCCAGGTCTGCCGCGACGCGCTCGTGGAGCCGGCCGACCCGACCGTGGTGTCGATCGGTTCGAGCACCACGTCGTCGACACCCAGCACGCTGCGGGCGATCTGGCCCGCCAGGGTGACGAACCCCTGGCCCACCTCGGCCGTCGCGAACTTGAGCGACGCCACGCCGTCGCGCAGCGTCACGCGGGCCGTCGAGTAGTCGTCGAAGCCCTCCGAGTACATGAGGTTCTTGATCGCCACACCCCACCCGATGCCGCGCCGGATGTGGCTGCGGTCGGCGGTGAGACCGGCACCGCCGGGGAGCCGCATCGGGTCGCCGTCGTGACCGCCCACCGGCTCGTCGGGCAGTGGCAGCGCCGCGGTTTCCAAGATGCATTCGCGCACCGGCGCGACGTTCTCGATCACCTGGCCGGTGATGAGCCGGTCGCCGGTCTGCATCGCGTTGCGGAGGCGGATCTCCACGGGGTCGAGTCCGCACGCCGCGGCGAGCCGATCCATCTGGCTCTCGTGCGCGAAGCAGGCCTGCACCACGCCGAAGCCGCGCATCGCACCGCAGGGCAGGTGGTTGGTGCGCACCGCCCAACCGTCCACCACCGCGTTCTCGCACGCGTAGGGGCCCTGCACGTGGGTGACGGCGTTGATCAGCACCGCCGATGACGTGGACGCGTAGGCGCCGCCGTCCATCACGATCCGGGCCTCGACCTTCACGATGCGCCCCTCGCTCGTCGCGTGGTGGCGCATCCAGATGCGGGCCGGGTGGCGGTGCACGTGCCCGAGGAAGCTCTCCTCGCGGCTGTAGGCGATGCGCACGGGGCGGCCGGTGCGCAGCGCGAGCAGGCAGGTGTGCACCTGCAGGCTGATGTCCTCGCGTGCCCCGAACGCGCCGCCGACACCGCCGAGGGTGAGGCGGACCTTCTCGTCGGGCAGGTCGAGGCAGGCGGCGATCTGGTGGCGGTCCTCGTGCAGCCACTGGGTGGCGACGTAGAGCTCCACGCCCTCACCCCCCGGATCCGGGATCGCGAGCGCCGCCTCGAGGCCCAGGAACGCCTGGTCCTGCATGCCGATCTCGTAGGTGGCCTCCACCATCACGTCGCCGGTCGCATCCACGTCGCCGCGCACGATCCGCTGGTGCCGGAACACGTTGCCCTTCGGGTGGATCGGCGGGAACGACCCGTCGACGCAGCGCTCGGGATCGATCAGCGGTTCGAGTACCTCGTACTCCACCCGGATCGCCTCCAGCGCACGGCGGCACGTGTCGGGGTGGTTCGCCGCGACCGCGGCCACGGGTTCGCCGACGTAGCGCACGTACTCGCTCGCGAACACCGGCTGGTCCTGGTCGATGAGGCCGTAGGTCGGCTTGCCGGGCACGTCGTCGGCGGTGATGACCGCCTCCACACCGTTGATGGCCCACGCCCCCGACAGGTCGATCGACACGATGCGCGCGTACGGGTGCGGCGAGCGCAGCGTGGCGCCCCACAGGAACCCGTCGGCGGACAGGTCACCCGAGAAGGCGAACGACCCCTGCACCTTCGCGACGCCGTCGGGCCGGACCGGGCTGTCACCGAGGCGGCCGCTCACGGGCGCGCCGACCGCCGAGTCGACCGCAGCGTCGACGGACGCCTGGACGGACGCCTGGACGGACGCCTGGACGGACGCGGCGCTCACGACGCACCCCCGGAGGTGGCGCCGCGACGGGCGACGGCCACCCGTTGGACGGCGTCGATGATCCGGCCGTACCCGGTGCAGCGGCACACGTTGCCCGACAGCTCCTCGCGGATCTCGTACTCCGTGGGTTCGGGCGAGCGGTCGAGCAGGGCGTGCGTGGCCATGATCAGCCCCGGCGTGCAGAAGCCGCACTGCACGGCGCCCGCATCGACGAAGGCCTGCTGCACGTCGCTCGGCGCCCCGACCGGTGCGATGCCCTCGATGGTGACGATGCGCTGCCCCACCGCGGTGGCGGCGAGCACCAGGCAGCCGCACACCAGCTCGTCGTCGACGAGCACGCTGCAGCTCCCGCACTCCCCCTGCTCGCAGGCCCCCTTCGACCCCATGAGGCCGAGGCGCTCGCGGAGCACGTACAGGAGGCTCTCCCCCACCCAGGCGTCGCGCACCTCGCGGTCCTGGCCGTTCACGTGCAGCACGTAGATCTGGTTGGTGCCCACGTGGTCGGCACCGATCTCACCGGCATCGGGTGTCGGGCTCATGCGTCTCCTCCAATCGGGGCCCCGGCGGGGAAGGCACGGGCGAGCAGGCGACGAGCGAGCACCTCGATCGCGCGTCGCCGGTAGGCGGCGGTGGACCGGTGGTCGTCGATCGGGCGTGCCGCGGCACCGGCGGCGGCGCCGAAGCGCTCGACCACCTCGGACGGGATCGTGCCGGCGTCGAAGTCCGCGGCCGCGGCGGCGATCGCCTCGGCCTCGGGTGCCCGCAGGATCACCGGGCCCACGGAACCCATCGCGAAGCGCACCGAGCGGCTCGCCACGTCGACCGCCAGGCAGGCGCTGGCGGTCGCGATCACCATCGCGTTGCGCACACCCACCTTGCTGTAGCCCTGGTAGCCGTGCAGCACCGGCACCGTCACACCGGTGATGAGCTCGCCGGGCTGCAGCACGGTGCGCTTGGGCCCCGTGGCGAACTCGGCGAAGGGCACGTCGCGGGTGGCGCCGGCGGACGCGAGGTGCACCACTGCGTCGAGCGCGGCGAGCACCGGCAGGCCGTCACCGGCCGGCGAGGCGGTGCCGACGTTGCCGCCGAGGGTGGCGGCGTTGCGGATCTGCGGCGACCCGACGGTGCGTGCCGCCTGGGCGAGCGCCGGCACCAGCGCGGCGATCGGCTCCTGTGCGATCTCGGTGTAGGTGACGGCGGCACCGAGCCACAGGGTGCCCGCAGCGGGGTCGTGGCGCCACGACCGCAGCTCGCGCACACGGTTCACGGCCACGACGCTCGCCGCCCGGCGGTGGCCGCCGTTCAGTTCGACCATCAGGTCGGTCCCACCGGCCAGCACCGTGGCGGCGGGGTCGGTGGCGAGCGCCGTCAGGGCCTCGTCGAGGGTGAGGGCGACGGTCACGGACATCGGGGGAACTGTACATTTCGTACAAGCCCGACCCCGGGAGCGCGACGGGGTTCACACCCCGAGGTTCACACGGTGTTCACGACCGTCGAGGTCGTCCGGATCGCCTCCGGAGCTCGTCCCGCCGCTGGTCCGCGGCGGCATGCGGCGCGTCCGGGTCAGACGATCCGGATCCCCTCGAGGCCCTCCTCGGGCTCGGGGATCCGCGGGTCGAGCTGCTCGAGGGTGTGCCGCAGGATCTCGGCGACCGCCATGTTGCGGCGCGAGTTGCCGTCGGCGGGCACGACGTACCACGGGCACTCGGCCGTGGAGGTCTCGCGGATCGCGTCCTCGTACGCGGCCTGGAACTCGGTCCACAGCGCGCGATCGTCGAGGTCGCCGCGCCGGAACTTCCAGCGCTTCTCCGGGTCGTCGAGGCGCTCCTGGAACCGGCGGGCCTGCTCGTCGGCGGAGACGTGGAGGAACACCTTCACCACGGTGGTCCCCTCGTCGGTGAGGAGCTGCTCGAACTGGCGGAGGTGCCCGTACCGGCGCCGCCACACCTGCTCGGGCACGAACCCCTTCACCCGCACGACGAGCACGTCCTCGTAGTGGCTGCGGTTGAACGCCGTGATACCACCGCGGGGCGGGCACACCTGGTGCACGCGCCACAGGTAGTCGTGCTGCGCTTCCGGCCCCGCGGGCGCCTTGAAGCTCTCCACCCGGATGCCGGCGGGGTTGAGACCCGACAGCACGTTGCGGATCGTGCCGTCCTTGCCGGCCGCGTCCATCGCCTGGATCACGAACAGGACGCTGCGCTCGCCCTCGGCGTGGAGGCGCTGCTGGAGCACGTCGATCCGGCTCCGGGACGCGGCGAGCCGGGCGAGCGCCTCGTCCTTGGTCATCCCGAAGTCGTCCTCGGTGGCACGGTCGGCGAGCCGGAACCCGTCGTCGGGGTCGACCCGCAGCCGGTCGACGAGCTCGCGCAGGCCGGGACCGGCGACGGGCGGATCGAGGTCGTGGCTCACGTCCGAGGACGCTCCTCGAGCGCACCGACGTAGGGGCAGTGCCGGCATCCCGTGTCGCAGCAGGTGCCCCGAGCCGCGAGGAACGCCGCGGTGAACACCTGGTAGCCGGTGGCCGGATCACGGTACGTGGGGCTCGCCGCGGCGACCGCCTCGTGGTGTCGCGCCATGATCTCGGGCGTGTCGCGACGCGTCGACGAGAGCCGTGACGGGTGCGGACGCACCAGGTGGTCGGGTCGCAACGGGGGCACGCCCGGACGCTACCGCGGGCCCGTCCGGGTCGTCGTGCCCGGGTCCGATCGGCCTCGCTGCACCCACGCGGGGGTGATCACCTGCGCACTTGCTCACGATCATTGACACCATCAGGCAAGTGGCTAAGGTGAGCGCACCGGCATGTGATGGGGGTCACAACAGACGCCGAACCGAGTCCGCCGCCACGGCGGTCCCGGAGCCGGTCATGCATTTCCAACGAAGGGGGACCAGGGTGACACCACACCGTTCAACCCGCCACCGATCGGGCAAGCTGCTCGCCGCAGCCCTCGTCACGATCGGTCTGGTGGCAGGCGCGTGTAGCAGGAAGGAAGACGAGACCGCCGTCGAGCCCGACACGACCGAGGCGGCCACCGAGGACACGGCCGCCACGGGCGACACCGAGCCGGCCACCGACGGCACCGACGCCGCGACCGAGACGACCGCGGCCACCGAGGACACCGAGCCGGCCGCGCCGGCCAAGGACCCGGTGTACGGCGGCACGCTCGTCGTGAGCGGCGAGGCCGAGGTCGCGAACCCGTGGACGCCCGCGGCCATGCAGTGCGACTCGTACTGCCAGCAGCGTGCCCGCACGTTCTACGACCCGCTGGTCACCCTCGACGAGAACCTCGAGGTCAAGGGCGTCCTGCTCGAGGGCTGGGAGGCCAACGACGACTTCACCGAGTTCACCTTCAAGGTGCGCGAGGGCATCTCGTTCCACGACGGCACCCCGCTCAACGCCGAGGCCGTCGTGTACAACCTCCAGGCCACCGGCACCGGCCTGCTCGTGTCGAACGCGATCACCGACTACGGCCGCAACGAGGACGGGTCGCTCGCGATCGAGGCGACCGGCGAGTTCGAGTTCACGATCAAGACGGGCAAGAGCGGCGACCTCAGCCAGCCGCGCCCGTGGCCGAACCTGCCCGCCACGCTCGGCGGCCAGCTCGGTCTGATCGCGTCCCCGACCTGGCTCGAGGCCGTGGCCGCCGGTACCGGTGATCCCATCCAGGCCGTCGGTACCGGTCCGTTCATCCTCGAGAGCTACGCCCCGCGCGACAAGCTCGTCGTGACCCGCAACCCCGACTACTGGCAGAGCGATGCCAACGGCAACCAGCTGCCCTACCTCGACTCGCTGGAGTTCCGGGTGATCGAGGACAGCGAGACCGCCGGTGAGGCGCTGCAGTCCGGCGAGATCGACATCTTCTCGACCTCGTCGGCCATCGTCATCAGCGAGTTCCGCGGCCTGGCCGACGAATTCCCGATGAACGAGCAGGACACGTTCGCCGAGACGAACTACATCCTGCTGAACCTCGACAAGGCCAGCCCGCTGCAGGACAAGCGGGTCCGCTGCGCCCTGTTCAAGGCGATCGACCGCCAGGAGCTGATCGACCTCACCGCAGACGGCATCCTGCAGGTGGCCAACGGCCTGTTCTCGCCCGGCCAGGAGGGCTACCTCGAGGACAACGGCGTCGACACGAGCCAGGACATCGAAGGTGCCCAGGCCCTCATCGACGAGTACGTCGCCGAGGTCGGGCCGGTCACCGGCCTGAAGTACGGCACCACCGTGTCGGCGATCAACGCGCAGACCGCGGACCTGCTCCAGGGCTACTGGGCCGAGATCGGCGTCGACGTCGAGATCATCCAGGTGCCCCAGGACCAGTTCATCACCACGGCACTGTTCGGTGACCCGAACTTCTTCATGTACGGCTGGCGCAACCACGCCGGCACGAGCATCGACAGCCAGTACTTCTGGTGGCACTCCTCGGCGGCTCCGCCCGACGGCCAGCTCGCGCTCAACTTCGGCCGTCTGCGCGACCCCGTCGTCGACGAGAACCTCGAACTGGCCCGTGGCGAGCTCGACCCGGACCAGCGCCGGGAGTACGCAGAGGAAGTGAACCGTCGGATGGCTGGCGAGTGCTTCAGTTTCGCCGGTTCCTGGACCCTGTGGGGCACGCCGCGGCACCCGAAGATCCAGGGTCTCGGCGAGTGGGTGCTGCCCGACGGCAGCAAGTCCCGTGACGGTGCCGGGTTCTCCGGCCAGTTCTACACCCACACCCTCTGGATCGACCCCGAGCTGGCCTGATCCGACCCGCTGACGTCGCCGGGTGGCGCACCTTCCGGGGTGCGCCGCCCGGCGCTCGTCGCTCCCACACCGATCGCTCACACACCGATCGCTCACCGATCTCACCCACACCCACCACCTGATCCTCGCGAGGACCGCCTGTGCGCTACGCCCTGCAGAAAATCGGTCAGTTCGCCATCGTCTTCTTCATCGTCACGTTCACCGTGATGATCCTGATGCGACTCGGCCTGAACGCACCGGGCGACCCGGCCCGAACCCTGCTCGGCGGCACCGCCGACCAGGAGTTGATCGACGCGACCACCGAGAAGTATCGGCTCGACAGCAACCCCTTCGTCCAATACGTGTTCTGGATGACCAACATGGTCCAGGGTGACATGGGCTTCAGCGTCCCGAACTCGCAGCCCGTGTTCGACTACATCCAGGGCCGGATCCTCACCACCCTGCTCCTCGGCTTCTACGCCATCTTCTGGGGCCTGGTCATCGCCGTGCCGCTCGCCGTGCGCCAGGCGCACAAGCGCGACAGCTGGTTCGACAAGTTCGGCAGCGGCGCCGCGTTCGCGTTCGTGTCGGCGCCGGCGATCGTCCTCGCACCGATCCTGACGATCCTCCTGATCAAGGAGAACACGATCGGCATGCCACCCCCGTTCGGCGATTTCCAGGTCACGATCGGCGGTTGGTTCCCCCGCATCGGCGACAAGGTGTACCCGTGGCAGGACCTCGGCGAACACTTCCGGAACTTCTTCGTGCCGACGCTCGTGCTCACCCTGCCGATCGCCGCCATCTTCAGCCGCCTGCTCCGCGGTGACATGGTGATGACGCTGCAGGCCGACTTCGTCACCCTCGCGAGCGCCAAGGGCGTGTCGCCCCGGCGGGTGCTCTGGGTGCACGCCCTGCGCAACTCGCTGTTCTCGCTGCTCACCAGCGTGGGCCTGCAGATCGGCGGCATCGTCGGCGGCGCCATCGTGGCCGAGCAGTTCTTCGACCTCGACGGCATGGGCTCGATGCTCGTCACCGCAATCCTGCAGAAGGACCTCTTCACGGTGCAGAGCGCCTCGGCGATCCTCGTCGGCAGCGTCGTGATCGTGAACCTGACCGTCGATCTGATGTACGGCGTGCTCGATCCCCGGATCCGTCACGCCCGAGCGATCGCCTGAGCACGGGGACACTCACATGACCACGACCATCGACGCCACCACCGCACCCGAGGACGCGGCTGCACCACTGCCGGCCGCACCGACACCGCCGGCCAAGAAGCGCAAGCTGAAGTGGCCCGGCTTCGGCATCGTCTTCGCCGTGGGCTTCCTCGGATCGCTCACGTTCCTCGCGATCTTCGCCGACTACCTGTCCTTCATTCCCTACCCCGACGCCAAGATCCCCGGCCCGGACGGACGCCCCGGCCGCTACGAGTGGGGTCCGGGCACTGCGGCGTGGTTCGGCACCGACGGTGTGAGCGGCGACGTCTTCTCGAAGGTGATCTACGGCGCACGCACGTCGCTCCAGGTGGGCATCTTCGCCACCGTGTTCGGCATCCTCGTCGGCGGCTTCCTCGGCGTGATCGCCGGGTACTTCCGCGGCTGGGTCGATCGGATCGTGATGATCATCACCGACTGCCTGCTCGCCCTGCCGGCGCTGCTCCTCGCGATCATCCTCGTCGACCGCCTCTCCGACCTCGCCGAGGACGCCTCGTGGCTCGGGTGGCTGAGCCGCAAGTGGACGATCGTCATCACGCTCGGCATCCTCGCCACGGCCCCGCTCGCCCGCATCGTGCGAGCGCAGACGCTGTCGCTGCGTGAACGGGAGTTCGTGCTCGCGGCCCGCAGCCTCGGCGCCAAGCCCGGCCGCGTGATGTTCCGCGAGATCCTGCCGAACCTGATCCCGGCGATCCTGACGGTCGGCTTCACCGGTCTGTCGATCCTCATCGCCGCCGAGGGTGCGCTCGCGTTCCTCGGTCTCGGCGTCGAGGTCGGCACGCCCACCTGGGGCAAGCTGATCGACGAGAACCGCAACAAGATCGACGAGGCCTGGTGGGCCACGATCTTCCCCTGTCTCATGCTGTTCCTCACCGTGCTCTCGTTCAACATCATCGGCGACCGGCTCAGCCGTCGCTTCGACATCCGGCAGGCTGGCGTATGAGCGACCTCATCCAGGCATCGTCCCGCGACATCGACGGGCCGCTGCTCGTCCTGAAGGACGTCACCACCCACTTCAAGACCCCTCGCGGTCTCGTCCGGGCGGTCGACGGCGTCAGCTTCACCCTCGACCGCGGCAAGGCGCTCGGCATCGTGGGCGAGTCGGGCTCGGGCAAGACCATCCTGTCCCGCTCGATCATGGGCCTCCTCCCCCCGCGCGGCACCGTGCGCGGCGGCAGCATCACCTTCGAGGGCCGAGAGATCGGCAACCTCGGACGCAAGGAGATGCGGTCGGTCTGGGGCAAGGAGATGGCGATGATCTTCCAGGACCCGATGACCTCGCTGAACCCGGTGATGAAGATCGGCAGGCAGATCGCGGAGCCGCTGCAGATCCACCTCGGCATGACCAAGCAGAACGCGTGGGCCACCGCCGAGCGCCTCCTGCAGGACGTGCGCATCCCCGAGGCCAAGCGCCGCCTCGAGCAGTACCCGCACGAGATGTCGGGCGGCATGCGCCAGCGCGTGATGATCGCGATCGCCCTCGCCTGCGGTCCGACGGCGCTGTTCGCCGACGAGCCCACGACGGCGCTCGACGTGACAGTGCAGGCCCAGATCCTCGATCTGCTCGGTGAGCAACGGCGCGACCGCAACATGTCGCTCGTGCTCGTCACCCACGACCTCGGCGTCGTGGCCGGCCACACCGACGAGATCGCCGTGATGTACGGCGGCAAGCTCGTCGAGAAGGCCACCACCAAGGGCCTGTTCGCCAACATGAAGATGCCCTACACCGAGGCGCTGCTCAACAGCATCCCCAGGCTCGAGGACCGCAGCCACACCCGTCTCAGCGCGATCGCGGGCCGCCCACCCGATCTCGTCAACCCGCCGAAGGGCTGCCGGTTCGCGCCACGCTGCCCGTACGCACAGCCCAAGTGCCAGAACGAGGAGCCACCGCTGGTGCCCACCGCCGAGGACCCGAACCACCTCTACGCCTGCTGGTACCCGGTCGGCAGCCCCGAGAACACCGAGATCAAGGTGCGCATCGCCGCGTCGAAGAGCGAGTTCGCCGCCGCTGCGGGAGGCAACTGACATGGCCGGCACGGGAAAGGCACACCTGCGCGACTCCCCCGACGTGCTGCTGCGCATCGAGGACCTCGTCGTCGAGTTCCCCGTCGGCCGCACCGGGCTGAAGGTCAACGCGGTCAGCGGCATCAGCCTCGACGTGTTGCGGGGCGAGACCCTCGGCCTCGTCGGCGAGTCGGGCTGCGGCAAGAGCACCACCGGTCGGGCGATCATGCAGCTGCCGCGACCGACCAGCGGGTCGGTGGTCTTCGAGGGCTCCGAGCTCACCCGGCTCACCGGCGACGAGATGCGCGAGGCGCGCACCCGCATGCAGATGATCTTCCAGGACCCGATCTCGTCGCTCAACCCGCGTCGCAAGGTCCGCCAGATCGTGATGGAGCCGCTCAACATCTGGAAGCGAGGCACCGACGCCGAGCGTTCGCAGAAGGTCGACTCGATCCTCGAAGAGGTCGGCATCGATCCGACGCGCGCCGCGGAGAGCCAGCCGCACCAGTTCTCGGGTGGTCAGTGCCAGCGCATCTCGATCGCCCGGTCACTCGTGCTCGACCCGTCGCTGATCATCTGCGACGAGCCGGTGAGCGCGCTCGACGTGAGCGTCCAGGCGCAGGTGCTCAACCTGCTCGAGGACCTGAAGGCCGAGTACGGCCTCACGCTGATCTTCATCGCCCACGACCTCGCCGTCGTGAAGAACATCAGCGACCGCGTGGCCGTGATGTACCTCGGCAAGATCTGCGAGGTGGCGCCGTCGGACGTGCTGTACGAGAACCCGGCGCACCACTACACCTCGGTGCTGCTCAACTCGATCCCGGTGCCCGACCCCGAGGTCGCGGTCACCAAGACCGCGATCGAGGGCGAGCCGCCCTCCCCGGTGCTCCCACCGCCCGGCTGCCGGTTCAACCCGCGCTGTCCGGCCGCGCAGGACATCTGCCGCACCGAGGAACCGCAACTGCGCGCCGTTGGCGACGGCCACTTCGTGGCCTGCCACTTCCCCACCGTCACCCCGGTCGAGCTCAGCACCCGCTGAACCCGCCGGACGCCTCCGGTCAGCTGTTGGTGTAGTTCGGCGGGCGACGCTCGAGGAAGGCCTGCATCGCCTCGCGGTGGTCGCTGGTCGCGCTCGCCATGATCTGCTGGCGGTTCTCCAGGTCGATCGCCGCCTGCATGCCGGGGATCTCCAGCGCGCTCCACATGCCCTCCTTGGTGAGGGCCACGCCGAACGGTGCGTTCAGCATGATCTGCTCGGCCTTCGCGTAGGCGGTGTCGAGCAGGGCGTGGTCGTCGACCAGGTCGACCACCAACCCGATGCGGTACGCCTCCTCGGCGTCGAACACCCGGCCGGTGAGCATCAGCTCCTGGGCGCGCGCTGCGCCGATGAGTCGCGGCAGCACCCAGCTCGTGCCGATGTCGCAGGCCGACAGCCCGATGCGGATGAACGCGGCGTTGAACTTCGACGCGCGGGCCGCGAGTCGCACGTCGCTGCCGAGCACGAGCGCGAACCCACCACCGGCAGCGGCGCCGTTGACGGCGGCGATGACCGGCTGGGGCAGCGACCGCAGGTGCGGGATGAGCGAGGCGATGTGCTTCTGCACGGCGAACCCGGCCTGGGTGCGACCCATGCGTTCGGTGTGCGGGGCGGTGCCGTACCCACCGAGGTCGAGCCCGGCGCAGAACCCGCGGCCGGCGCCGGTGAGCACCACCACGCGCACGTCCGGGTCGACGGCGATCTCGTCGAGGTGCTCGTGCAGCGCCTGCACGAGCTCACCCGTCATCGCGTTGAGCTTGTCGGGGCGGTTGAGCGTGAGCTGGGCGATGCCGGGGCGGGGCTCGGAGCGCAGGACGGTGTCGGAGGATGCGGCCATGGCGCCCATGGTGGCCGATCGTCGGGACGATGCCCGAAGGGAGCGTCAGCGCTTGCGGTAGCGGAGCGAGAGCACGACCCCCGCGACGATGACGGCGAGGGTGATGCCGATGAAGACGGCCCGACCGGCCGCGGAGTCCTTCGGTGCCGTCGGCGCGTCCGACCCGGGCGCCGTGTCGACGGGTGCGGCGATGCTCGTCACGCC
>WLDE01000052.1 GCA_009704985.1 Actinomycetota bacterium
GCGTTGGAGATCGTGTGCGGCGGGTGGCTGAGTCCGGTACCGGAGATGACCACGGTGGGGGCGGCGGGGAGAGGCATGCAACGGAGCATTCTTGCCGACTCCGGTGCGGCCGGAGCGGTCTGGAAGGATGCGGCGCCATGACCTACGACGACATCGTCGCCGCCTTCATCGAGCCGCCGGCCACACCGATCGCGGCACCGCCCCTGCCGGCCACATCGGCGCGCAGGCTGCGCGACGCGCTCGAGCCGATCGCGACCCAGGGCTGGTGGTCGCGCCCGGCCGCTGAACGGGTGCAGGCGCTCGGCCTCGGGTTCTTCGACGGCTACGTGTGGGGTCGTGCCGCCTCGCTCGGCACACCGTCGCCGGCCACGGTCGTCGCGACGTTCGGCGTGTTCGCGCCCGAGCTGCTCGCCGCCGTGTACGCCCACGGCTCGTCGCAGTGCTCGCGAGAGGACGTGCTCGCCGCGCGCGAAGTCGGAGCGACCGAGAGCCTCTCGAGGGTCGTGTCACCCGACGACGCCGACGCCATCGCGACGCCGCTGCTCGGCGCGCTCGCCGGCCTCGACGCGACCGGCCGCCCGCTGTTCGCAGGGCTCCGTGCCCTGCCGACGCCGGAGTCGGCGGCCGGTCGGCTGTGGCGTGCGGCCGAGCTGGTTCGTGAGCACCGAGGCGACGGACACCTCGCCGCGTGCGTGGCGAGCGGGCTCGACGTCGCGACGGTGAACGTCCTCACCGAGCTGTGGCTCGGCTTCGCCCCGGGCGAGTACAGCTCCACCCGCGGCTGCTCGGCCGAGGTCGTCGTGTCGACCGTCGAACGGCTCACGGATCGGGGCTGGGTCGCCGACGGCGCGCTCACCGCTGCCGGTCGCGCCGTGCGCGACGAGCTGGAGACCGCCACCGATCGCTCGCAGCAGGCGTTGGTCGACGCACTCGGGGACCGGCTCGACGAGATCGCGGACCGGGCGGAGGCGGTGTCGGCCGCGTTGCTGGCGGCGAGGTCGTTCCCGCACGATCCCCGCAAGCGCGCAGCCGGCTGAGGACCCGGCCGAACCCGCGCCGGTCGCACACACGCCGGCCGACCGGTGTCAGAGGTGCGGGTGCCGAGCGCTGGTCTCGATCAGCAGCAGGCGCGCCGCGCGACGGCCGATGCTGCGGTGCCGGTGGGGCAGGCGCGCGTCGTAGCTCATCGAGTCACCCGCGCCGAGCCGGGTGATCGTGCCGCCGACGTCGACCTCGACCCGGCCGCGCACCACGTACGCGGCCTCGAACCCCTCGTGGGTCCAGGCGTCGACGAAGTCGAAGGGCAGCTCGGTGAACTCCACGACGTGGAACGGAGCGTCGCCGGCCACGAGCGGCCGGTACGTGGGCACACCGCCGGGGACATCGGACGCTCGCACCACGGCGACGGCGGTGTCGGGTGGCGCGGGAGGGGTGAACAGCGACTGTGGCGTGGTCCCCAGCGCGCGGGCGATGCGAGCGAGGGAGTCCATCGACGGCTGGGCGCGCTCGTTCTCGATCTGCGAGAGGAACGGCTGCGACAGGCGGGCGAGGTCGGCGAGCTGCACCAGCGTGAGGCCGGCGTCGAGCCGCCGGCGCCGGATCTCGGCCCCGAGGGTGGGTGCTTCGGGCACCGTGACGGTCATGACGACGCCGTCACGAGACCAGCGGGAGCACCTCGGTCATGAACCGCTCCATCTGCTCCGTGGCCTTGGCGTACGGGTCGCCGAGCAGGTGCGGGAACAGGGTGAGGTTCTCGACGCCCAGCTCGTCGCGGAAGAACTGCACGTGCGCGGCGACCTCCTCGGGCGTGCCGACGAGGATCGTGCGCTGCTCCATCGACTCCTCCAGCGTGGGGATGAGGCCCGGCTTCACCGGCTTGCCGTCGGGTCCCATGTAGCCGCGGCTCCAGCCGTAGGGACCGAGGAACTTCCAGAACTCGTCGTGGCCGTTGCGGGCGGTGCGGACGGCCTCCTCGTGCGTGTCCTCGATGCGCACGGCGACGACGAGCATCCGCTTCTCGTGGCGTGCCAGCTCGCGGCCCTGGTGCTCGGCGTACAGATCGCCGTAGCGATCCCACATCCGCTTGATGAACGTGGGGTGCTGGTTCCAGAACACGGCGCCGTGGTCGACGGTGGGCACGTACTCCACCGTCGGAGGCGAGGTGACGGCCTGCCAGACCTCGTACGGGAACACCGGGCGCGGGATCAGCGTGAGCTCGGTGACGGTGTGGCCGCGGTCGGGGATGCCGGCGACGGGGAACTGGAAGAACTTGCCGGTGTGGCTGAAGCGCTCGTTGTCGAGTGCGGTGCGGACGACCTCCATCGCCTCCTCGAACCACTCGCGGTTGCGGACGTCGTCGGCGGCCTGATCGGGGTTGTCGTGCGACCCGATCGAGACGTGGTCGTTGTTGAAGTGGAGGATCTCGCGCGGCACGGTGCCGCGGCCCACGCCGAGGATGCCGCGGCCGCCGGAGAGGTTGTGCATGGTGGCGAAGTCCTCGGCCAGGCGCAGCGGGTGCCACTGCGGCACGACGTTGAACATCGCGCCGAGGCGGACGTTCTGCGTCTTGGCCGCGATCCAGGTGGAGATGAGGATGCCGTTGGGGATGACCTCGTAGCCCTCGTACTGGAAGTGGTGCTCGGTGGTCCAGAAGCTGTCGAAGCCGAGGCGGTCGGCCTCGACCGCGGCATCGACGTACTCCAGCGTGGCCTTCCAGCACGCGGCGTTGTCGTAGCGGCGGTCCATCGGGTTGGGGAGACCCGCACCCGCGTCCGTCATCTCGACGCCTCCGAAGAAGAACGCTCCGACCTTCATCCGATCCTCCATCCGACCTTCATCCGACCCTTCATCCGACCTTCATCCGATCCCTGATGACACGCCTCGGGCGATGCTTCGTCCGGCGCTCCGCCGGTGCCCGTGCCGGCACACGTCAGCGCGCCGTCGGGCCGACCGTAGCACGCGCCGTCCGCCGATATTGATGGGGTGAATACACGTCACAGAGCGTTCACGATCGGGTGCCGGCTGTCGTACCGTGACCGCGATGGACTCCGTGCAGCCGTGGTCGGTGATCGCCCGCAACCTTCCCGAGCACGCCCGCAACCCGATCCACACCGACGACGGCGCCAGAGCCGCCGGGTTCCCCCGCGCGCTCGTTGCCGGTGTCACCACGTACGCCTACCTCACCCACCCGCCGCTCGCCGCCTGGGGCACCGACTGGCTCGGCCGTGGTGGCGGCGAGGTTCGCTTCCGGCGGCCGGTGTTCGACGGCGACCTCGTGCGGTGCACGGTGGCGGAGGCCGACCCGGCGGGTGACGGCGGGGCACTCGTCGAGGCGCGCACCGACGAGCCGGAGCAGCCGCGCGCGGTGTTCCGTGTGGTGCGCGACGCCGGTCCGCCGCGGAGCCTGCGGGAGGGTGAGGCCCTGCGTACGGTCGAGGTGGAGCTGTCGGGCGAGTGGGGGAGCGGGTACGCGCTCCGGGCGGGCGACGACCTCGACATGTGCCCGGCGCGTGGCCTCGTGCACCCCGCCGTGTGGCCCGCGCTCGCCAACCACGTGGTGCACGCGCAGGTGGCGCGAGGCAGCTGGATCCACATGCGATCGATCGTGCGCCACCACGGCCTCGCGGCCGAGGGTCGCACCGCGATCGTGCGTTCCGTGGTGGTGCGCCGATTCGACGCGCACGGCGAACGAGCCGTGCTGGACGTGGAGATCGTGGTCGACGGTGCGATCGTCGCCACGCTGGAGCACGAGGCGATCGTCGCCCTGCCCTGAGCCTGGCCTCAGCGGGCGAGGACGATCGCCGCCTCGCGGGTGCGCACCGCCGCGTCGGTCGCCTGCTGGACGGCGACCGAGATCCCGGCGACGCTGTCGGTGATCGACTCGACGGCCTGCGAGGCCTCGTGCATGCTGGCCGACATCGTCTGCGTGACGGCGCTCTGCTGCTCGATCGCGCTCGCCGTGGAGGTCACCGACTCGCGGACGGCGGTGATCCCGGCGCTGATCGCCGACAGCGACCCGACGACGTGATCGCTGACGTCGCGCATGCCGCCGATCTCGTTGGCGATCTGCTCGGTCGCGTCCGCCGCCTGCTTGGCGAGGTTCTTCACCTCGTTGGCGACGACGGCGAACCCACGACCGGCCTCGCCGGCGCGCGCCGACTCGATCGTGGCGTTGAGTGCGAGCAGGTTGATCTGGTTCGCGATGTCCTGGATCAACTCCACGATGCCGCCCATCGCCCGGGCGACGTCGGCCAGTCGATCGGTGGCCTCGACGGCGCGGCTGGTCTCCTCGGACACCGAGTCGGCCGCGTCCTTCGTGCGGGCCATGCTCTGGGAGATCTCGGTGACCGACGAGGCGAGCTCTTCGGCGCCCGTCGCGACCGACTGGACGTTGCCCGCGGTTCGTCGAGCCGCAGCGGAGGCGCTGTCGGCCTGCTCAGCCGAGCGGGCGATGGCCTGGTCGATCTCGCCGAAGCTGCCGTCGATCAGCTGCTTCACCTCGCGCATCAGGGTGATCTGGCGGGTGATGTCCGTCGCGAACTTCACGACCTTGTGGGGACGTCCGTTCTCGTCGAGGATCGGGTTGTACGAGGCCTCGATCCAGATCTCGCGTCCGTCCTTGCCGAAGCGCTGGTACTGCCCGGCGTGGTACTCACCGCGTGCCATGCGGGCCCACAGTTCGGCGTACTCGGTGCTTGCCGCGTGCTCGGGGCTCACGAACATCCGGTGATGGCGCCCGCGGATCTCGCCGAGCGAGTACCCGACGGTGGCGAGGAAGTTGTCGTTGGCCCACAGGATCGTCCCGTCGACCTCGAACTCGATCACGGCCAGCGCCGTGCGGATGGCCTGGACCTGGCCGCGGAGGTCGGCGAGCTCGCGCCGTAGGGCCGTGATGTCGCTCGCGTACTTGACGATCTTGACGGGGCGACCCTCGCCGTCGAGCACCGGGTTGTAGGTGGCCTCGATCCAGATCTCGCGTCCGTCCTTGCCCACGCGTCGGTACTGGCCCGAGTGGAAGGTGCCGCTGCGCAGGATCTCCCAGAACTCCCGGTACTCGTCGCTGCGGGCGTACTCGTCGTCGACGAACATCCGGTGGTGTTGGCCCTGGATCTCCTCCAGGTCGTAGCCCACCGTGGCCAGGAAGTTCGCGTTCGCGGTGATGATGGTGCCGTCGAGGTTGAACTCGATCACCGCCTGGGAGGTGTCGAGGGCGGCGAGGCGTGCCGCCATCTCCTTGGATCGGGCGAAGCGCAGAGTCATGGTGACGATTGTTCCTTGTCGTCCGGTTCGTGCAACGGTCTGGGAGGGTCGTGGTGTCAGCCCAGCAGGCGGGCCGCGGCGTCTCGCGTCTCGTCGACCGCGGTGGCGGTCACGCGAACAGCGGTGACCAGCTCGTCGATCTGAGCGCTGATCGTGGAAACCGCCACCGAGACCGAGTTCATGCCCTCCGACATGTTTCGGCTCACCACCGCCTGCTCCTCGACTGCGCCCGCCGTACTCGCGAACGACTCCCGGACCTGTGCGACGGCCTCGGCGATCGACACCAGCGACGTCGACACCTGGCCGGCCCTCGTCTGCAGGCCGTTGATCTCGCTCGTGATCAGCTCGGTCGCCGACGCCGCCTGGCCGGCGAGGTTCTTGACCTCGGTGGCGACGACGGCGAAGCCCTTTCCGGCCTCGCCGGCACGGGCCGCTTCGATGGTGGCGTTGAGCGCGAGGAGGTTGATCTGGCTGGCGATGGCCTGGATCAGCCCGACACACCTGGTCATCGCGTTCGTGGCGGCGAGCAACTCTTCGGTCGTCGCCGCCGCCGATGCGGAGTGCTCCGCCGTGACGTCGACGGTGTGCTTCGAGCGCTCGACGATCTCGCCGATGTGTCGCACCGAGCCGGCGAGCTCGTCCGATGCGCTGGCGAGCGCGGCGACGTTCGCCGCGGTGCGGGACGCCGCCGAGGACGACTCGGCGGCGATCTTGCCGACGACGGCGTCGAGTTCGGCGAAGTTGTCGTCGATCGACGTCTTGAGCTGGGCCATCATCCGCTTCTGAGCGGTGATGTCCGTGGCGAACTTGACGATCTTGAACGGCCGGCCCTCGGCGTCGAGGATCGGGTTGTAGGTGGCCTGGATCCAGACCTCGCGGCCGCCCTTGGCGATGCGTCGGTACTGGCCGACGTGGAAGCGGCCGGATCGCAGGATCTCCCAGAAGCGGCGGTAGTCGTCGCCGGCGGCGTCTGTGGGGTCGACGAACGTGCGGTGGTGGCGGCCGCGGATCTCGTCGAGGCGATAGCCCATGGCGGCGCAGAAGTTGTCGTTGGCGGTGAGGATCGTGCCGTCGAGGTCGAACTCGATGACGGCGAGCGATGCGCTGATCGCGCTGGCGCGGCCGCGGAGGTCGGCGAACTCGAGCTGTTGGGCGGTGATGTCGGTGGCGTACTTGACGACCTTCACGGGGCGGCCGTGTTCGTCGAGGATCGGGTTGTACGTGGCCTCGATCCAGATCTCGCGCCCGCCCTTGGCGGAGCGCTTGTAGCGGGCGGCGTGGTGGCGGCCGCTGCGGAGGATGTCCCAGAACTCCCGGTACTCGTCGCTGCGGGCGTACTGCTCGTCGACGAACATCCGGTGGTGGCGGCCGCGGATCTCGTCGAGGGAGTAGCCCATCGCCGCGCAGAAGTTCTCGTTGGCGTCGAGGATCGTCCCGTCGAGATCGAACTCGATCATCGCGAGCGACGAGCGCAGCGCAGCGACGTGTGCCCTGAGCTCGGACAGCTCGCGCTGCTGTGCGACATAGGCCGCGAGGTCGACGTCGATCCGCTCCGGTGATGAAGGGGCACGATCGGCGGGATCGAGGTCCGGTTGCCGGTCGGCGAGGCGGGTCCACATGGCGTTCATCCGGTCCTTGTCTGCGATGGTGCGGTCGCTCGGTGTCGTCTCCGATGGTCTCCGTGAGGTGAACGACGTCAAGCAGGGTTCGAGCCGATCGGGTCCGAGGGTGCTGCGCTGCGACTCCCGGGTCGGTTCGACCGCGTCGGCCGTGGGTCGTCAGATCGCGACGTGACGATCGGCCCTGGTGGCGACTGCTTCCGGGTGGTCTGATGATGGTGTGTCGATCGCCCTGCTGACCCCGTTCGGAGGTGTCCGGACCGTCACCGGTAGCCGATTCCTGGTGGAGGTGGACGGCCGCCGGGTGCTGGTGGACGCCGGGCTGTTCCAGGGCCTGAAGGAGCTGCGCGAGCGCAACTGGGCCGACTTCCCCGTGGCGCCGCGGTCGCTCGACGCGATCGTCGTGACCCACGCCCACCTCGACCACTGCGGCTACCTCCCGCGCCTGGTGAACGGTGGGTTCGGAGGTCCGGTGCACGTCACCTACGACACCGGCAAGCTGATGTCGGTCGTGCTGCCCGACAGCGGACGGCTGCAGGAGGAGGAGGCCCGCTATGCGAACCGGGCCGGCTACTCGCGACACCGGCCCGCGCTCGCGCTGTACACCGAGGACGACGCGTGGAACGCGCTCGAACGGCTCGTCCCACGGTCGTTCGACGAGGAGTTCGAGGTCGTGCCGGGCATGGTGGCCCGCTTCGAGCCGGCCGGCCACATCCTGGGTTCGTCGATCCTGCGACTCCGGCTGTCGCCGGACGGCGGCGAGCCGGTGCACGTCACGTTCTCCGGCGACCTCGGCCGTCAGCAGCACCCGCTGCTGCGGCCTCCAGCGATCGTCGGCGAGACCGACTGGATCGTCATCGAGAGCACCTACGGCGACCGTGAACACGCGGAGGACGACACCGTCGATCGACTCGCGGAGCTGGTCGAGCGGACCGTCGACCGCGGCGGCAAGGTGATCATCCCGGCCTTCGCCGTCGACCGCACCGAGGTGCTCCTCTTCCACCTCCGCCAGCTCGCCGAGGAGGGTCGGCTCCCGTCCGTGCCGGTCTACGTCGACAGCCCGATGGCGCTCGCAGCGCTCGGGGTGTACCGCGAGGCGATCGACGGGCACGCCGAGGACGTCCGTCCCGACCTCCACGGTGACGGCAGCCTGTTCCGCGTGCCACGCCTCGACGAGGTGCTCGACGCCCAGGGTTCGAAGGCGGTCAGCGCGATGGGCGGGCCTGCGATCGTGATCGCCGGCAGTGGCATGGCCACCGGTGGCCGGGTGGTGCACCACCTGGCCCGGTTCCTGCCCGACCCGGCGAACTCCGTGGCGCTGGTCGGCTTCCAGGCGGCGGGCACCCGTGGACGGCAACTGCTCGAGGGCGCGGACAGCCTCAAGATCCACGGTCGGTACGTGCCGGTGCGCGCCGAGGTGTGCGACCTGAGCGGGTTCTCCGTGCACGCCGACGGCAGCGAGCTGATCGACTGGTTGCGCACCGCCGACCGTGAGCCGAGCGGCGTGTTCGTCGTGCACGGCGAGGAGCGGGCGTCGCTCACGCTGCAACGACGCATCGTCGACGAACTCGGTTGGAACGCCGTGGTGCCCCGCGACGGTGAGCGGCTCGATCTCCACGTCGCGGCCCTGCCGGCCGGTGCTGCCGTGCCGGCCACCGGTTCGACCCGGGGCGGCGAGGTGGGGGAGCATGCGGGACGTGGACGCGACGAGGTGCCGGCCGGAGCGGAGCGGGAGGGGAAGGAGATGAGCCCCGACGACGCTCGCCGGCGGTTGGCGATCGCGGATCACGGGGTGCTGTCGACGGTGGATCCCGACCGCGGTGTGCACGCGGTGCCCGTGTGCTTCGCGGTGGTCGGCGACCACGTCGTGGTGCCCGTCGACACGGTGAAGCCGAAGGCGTCGAGGTCGCTTCGGCGGACCGACAACCTCGTCGCCGATCCGCGGGCGTCGCTGCTCGTCGACCACTGGGACCGCCACGACTGGCAGCAGCTGTGGTGGGTGCGCGCCGACCTCCGCCGGTGCGCCGCAGGGACGGTCTCGCCGTCGACGACGGCGCAGCTGGAACGGGCGCTGCGCGAGCGCTACCCGCAGTACCGCACGACCGAGTTCGCGGACCTGCTCGTGTTCGACCTCGAGAAGATCGGCGGGTGGGTGGCTGCCGGCTGAGGCACGGGGGCGGGCGACGCGCCGATGTCTCAGCCGGCGCTCGCGCTCTCCATCGCGTCGGAGAGGCCGGCCCGGGTGCGCAGCGGTCGTTCGGGAAGGACGAGCGCGAGGATTGCGCCGATCACCATCACCGCAGCGCAGATCCAGTAGATCCGGCTCACCCCGAGGGCCACCGTGTCGATCACCGCCTGACGTTCGAGCGTCGGGAGCGCCTGGATCTCCGCCGGTGAGCGGATGAGGTCGGCCGCCGCGTCGGGTTCGACTCCGATGCGTGCCGGGATCTCGCTGCGAACCGTGCTGTTCAGCACGGTGCCGAACACGGCGAGGCCGAACGAGCCGCCGAGCGACCGGAAGAACATCACCGTCGCCGTCGCGACGCCGAGGTCGCGGAACTCGACCGCGTTCTGCGTCGCGATCGACGTGCTCGTGAACACCGACCCCGACCCCATCCCCATGAAGATCATCGGCACGACCAGCCACAGGTACGGGGTGGTGCCGTCGATCTGGGCGACGCCGAGCAGGCCGAGCACCGACAGCCACGTGCCGATGACCGGCCAGCGCTTGTAGGCGCCCGTGTGGGCGATGAGGCGGCCAACCCCGAACGTCGTCATCGTGACGCCGATCATCATCGGGAGCAGGCGCAGCCCCGACTCGGTGGGGGAGACGAACAGCGAGTCCTGGAAGTAGAGCGGCAGGAACTGACCGGCTCCGAAGGCCACGACACCGGCGCACATCCCCAGGAACGCACAGGTGCGCACCACCGGGTTCGCGAAGAGGCGCAGCGGGATCATCGGCTCGCTGGCGCGACGTTCCTGGAACACGAACGCGACGATCGAGACGATCGCGACGGCGAACCAGGCGAGCGTGGAGCCGCGGGTCCAGCCCTCGTGGCCGACCTCGAGGCCGATCATCAGGCTGCCGATGCCCGCCGACATCAGCGCTGCGCCGAGCACGTCGAGCTTCGCCTTCCGTCGGGGGAACGGCAGCCGCAACGCCCGGTGGCAGATCGCCGCGACCACGATGCACGCCGGCACGTTGATGTAGAAGATCCAGGGCCAGCTCCAGTGCTCGATGATGAAGCCGCCGACGAGCGGACCCATCACCGCCGCTCCGGCGAAGGCGATCGTGAAGTAGCCGATGTAGCGGCCGCGCTCGCGCGGCGGGAGGATGTCGCCGAGGATCGAGAAGGCGAGCGCCTGGATCGCTCCGCCGCCGAGGCCCTGGAGGGCACGGAACCCGATGAGCTGCCCCATGCTCTGCGCCATCCCGCACAGCAGGGAGCCGACGAGGAACACCCCGAGCGCCGTCTGGAAGATCAGCCGCCGGCCGTAGATGTCCGACAGCTTGCCGAGCAGGGGCGTCGCGATGGTGGAGGTGACGATGTAGGAGGTGCCGACCCAGGCGAAGCTCTCGAAGGCGTTGAACTCGCCGGCGATCGTGGGCAGTGCCGTGGAGATGATCGTGGTGTCGAGCGACGCGAGGAACACGGCGAGGATGAGCGCGCCCAGCACGGTGACGAGCTGGCGCTGGCTGAAGCCCGGGACGGTCGATGCGCGTGACGTGCCGCCGAACCTACGCCTCTTCGAACGCGTCGCACGACCCGGATCGCGGTTCGCGCGCTCCGACGGCCGGGTCGTTCGACCCTGGAGCCGGTCGCGGAGCAGCGCCAGGCTGATCGTGTCGGAGGACGCTCGAGGAGGCGTCATGACCACCATCACCGCACCCCACGCCCATCCCTCGCCGGCGCAGCCGGCCCCGAGCCTCACGCGGGCGATGATGCCCACCGCCGCCGAGATCGCCCGCGGTCGACGTCGGCTCCACCGGAAGGCCGGGTACATCTCGGTGCTCCTCGCGGGCAGCTACGGCGCGCTCGTGTTCGCACCGGTCGGGTTCTGGCTCCGGGCGCTGTTCGGGCTCGTGCTCGCCGTCGCCTGCGTGTCGCTCGCGACCGGCGTGATGCACGACGGGAACCACGGCGCGTTCAGCACGAACGCCCGGGTGAGCCGCATCGCCGGCTGGAGCTCGGACCTGCTGGGCGCGAGTTCGTACCTGTGGCGCTTCAAGCACAACAAGCTGCACCACGGCAACACCAACGTCGTCGGATACGACACCGACATCGACCAGATGCCCTTCGCCCGGCTCGCGCCCCAGCAGCCGTGGAAGCCGTGGCACCGCTACCAGCACGTGTACATGTGGTTCCTCTACGGGTTCCTGACGCTTCAGTGGTTCCTGCTCGGCGACCTGCGCACGCTGCGATCCGGCAAGGTCGGCGACCATGCGCTGCCGGTGCGACCGCGTCGTCGGGACGTCGCGCTGATCTCGTTCGGCAAGCTGCTGCACCTCACGTGGGCGCTGCTGATCCCGATGCTGTTCCATCCGTGGTGGGGCGTGCTCGCGTTCTACCTGTCGATCTCGTGGCTGGTCGGCTTCCTGCTCGCCAACATCTTCCAGCTCGCGCACTGCGTGGACCGCGCCGAGTTCTTCACGCCTGACGCACCGCGACGCGGCGCCGACTTCGAGCTGCACCAGCTCCGGACCACCGTCGACATCCGCTGCAAGGTGCCGGTGGTGCGAGACGCGCTGCACTGGATGATGGGCGGACTCGACCACCAGGTGGAGCACCACCTGGCGCCGAAGCTGCCGCACACGACCCACCGGCTCGCCGGTCCGCGCCTCGAGGCGGTGTGTCGTGAGGCGGGCGTGACCTACCGGGTCCACCCCAGCATCACCTCGGCGGTGCGGTCGCACGCCCGGTGGCTGCGGGCGATGGGGCGTCGGCCGATCGACCCGCCCGGTGGCATCACGCCCTGATGCGCTCGTTCGTGGGGTCGTACAGCGGCCGCATCGAGGCGATCGCCGGCACCTGGACGCCGGCGACGTCGACGGTCCAGGTGGCGTCCGCGAGGTAGGAGGCCGTGACCGGTTCGCCGGCCTCGATCATCGCCAGACCCACCGCGCCGCCGAGGGTGTGCCCGTAGCTGGCGGCTCGCACGTAGCCGACGGGCACACCGTCGCGGTGCACGACCTCGGCGTGGAACATGAGCGGCTCCGGGTCGGTGAGTTGCACCTGCACCAGCCGGCGGGTCAGCGACCCCTCGGCCCTGCGGGCCAGCACCGCGTCGCGGCCGATGAAGCCGCCGGGCTTGTCGAACGCCACGGCGAAGCCCAGGCCGGCCTCGAGCACACCGTCGGTGTTGTCGATGTCGTGGCCGTAGTCGCGGTAGCCCTTCTCCATCCGCAGCGATGCCAGCGCCTTGAGCCCGGCGTGGCGCAGCCCGAACGCGTCGCCCGCACCGACGATGCGCTCGTACACGTGCACCGCCTGCTCGGTGGGCACGTACAGCTCGTAGCCGAGCTCTCCGAGGTAGGTGATCCGGACGCAGAGCACCCGGGCGAAGCCGATGTCGATCTCACGTGCGGTGCGGAACGGGAACGCCTCGTTCGAGAGGTCCGCGGAGGTGATCGACTGCAGCAGCGAACGTGAGTGCGGTCCCTGCACGTTGATCTGCGCGAAGCCCGAGCTCACGTCGGTCACGAACGCGTGGTGGGGCTCCGAATGCCGGCGGAGGCGGGTCTCGACATGACGGTGCGCGGTGTCGGTGGCGACCACGAAGAAGTCGTCGTCTCCGAGCTTGGTGACCGTGAGGTCGGCCTCGAGGGTGCCCGCCTCGTTCAGCCACTGGGTGTACGTGATGGTGCCGGCGTCGCCGTTCACGGCGTTGGCGGACAGCCGGTCGAGCACGGTGCCGGCGTCGCGGCCCTGCACGCGGAACTTCGACATGAACGACATGTCCATCACGATCACGCCCTCGCGGCAGGCCCGGTGCTCTGCCTCCCACTGCGACCAGAACGACGGACGGCCCCAGGTCAGCGCGCCCGGGTCGGCGGTGACGCCACGGCCGGCGTACCAGTCCGCGCCCTCCCAACCGCTGACGTCCTTGAAGGAGGCGCCCTCGGCGGCGAGCCGGTCGTGGAGCGGCGAGCGCTTGGCCCCGCGCGCCGTCTGCATCGAGCGGTTCGGGTAGTGGCACTGGTACACCATGCCCAGCGACTCCACCGTGCGGGTGCGCCGGTACTCGGGGTTGCTCTGATACCGGTGGAGCCGATCGATGCCCATGCCGGTCACGTCGACGTCGGGACGCCCGGTCATCACCCAGTTCGCCATCACCCGTCCGAGCCCACCGCCGGTGAGGATGCCGATCGAGTTGAGACCGGCGCACACGAAGTAGCCGCGCAGCTCGGGAGCCTCACCGACCACCGGCGCCAGGTCGGGTGTGAAGCTCTCCGGGCCGCAGAAGAACGTGTGGATTCCGATCTCGCTGCTGATCGGCACCCGGCTCATCGCCCGCTCGACGTACGGACCCATGCGGTCCCAGTCGGGCTGCAGTGAGACGAACGAGGCGTCGCCCGGGATGCCCTCCACCTTCCAGGGAGCGCACACGGGCTCGAACAGGCCGATCATCAGCCCGCCGACCTCCTCGCGGTAGTAGCCGTGGTTCGCCGGGTCCTCGATCACCGGCCACGAGCCGTCCATGCCCTCGATCTGCTCGGTGATCAGGTAGTAGTGCTCGGCCGCCTGCAACGGCACGGTGACGCCGTGGCGCTCGCCGAGCTGGCGGGCCCACATGCCCGCGCAGTTCACGACGTACTCGCACTCGATGGTGACCTGCTCGCCGCCGACCTCGGCCACCACGCCCCGAACGCTGCCGTGCTCGGCGATCACGTCGAGCACGGTGGCGCCCTGCACGATGGTGGCGCCCTGCATGCGAGCGCCCTTCGCGAGCGACATCGTCACGTCGACCGGGTTCACCCGCCCGTCGCCCGGGACGTGGAAGCCGGCGAGCACGTCGTCGGTGCGGGCGATGGGGAACATGTCCGCCACCTCTCGCGCCGAGATCTCGTGCACGTCGACTCCGCACCAGCGGTTGAACGCCGCGACCCGGCGGTACTCCTCCAGCCGGTCGGGGTCGCAGGCGAGTTCGATGAACCCGACCGGCTTGAAGCCCGTGGCGAGGCCGGTCTCGGCCTCCAGGCGTGCGTAGAGGTCACGCGTGTACTGCCGCATCGACGTGGACGTCTCGCTGGTCGAACCGAACGTCACCATCAGCCCGGCCGCGTGCCACGTGGTGCCGGAGGTGAGCTGGTCGCGCTCCAGCAGCACCACGTCGCGCCAGCCGGCGTGGGCCAGGTGGTAGGCGACGGAGGTGCCGATGATGCCGCCGCCGACCACGACCACGCGAGCGCGGGTGGGCACGGTGCTGGCGGCGCTGCCGCGGGGATCGGGGGTGGTCATCGGTTCTCCGTGGGTCGGCGCAGCGTTCCGTGGGCGAGCTCGAGCTCGTGCTCGGTGGTGGTCAGCGTCCAGTCGAGGATCGAGGCCTGGGGCAGCATCGGGCCGTGGGCGACGTTCTGCAGGGCGAGACCGTCGATCATCGACACGATCCGCCATGCGGCACCGTCGGGGTCGTCGCAGCGGAAATCGCCGCTCGCCACACCCCGTTCGATGATCGCGGCGAGCAGCCGCTGCCAACCGACGTTCAGCCGCCGAGACGTGGCGCCGAGCACCGGCTGGCGGGCCGCCTCGGCCCAGGCGTCGAGCCACAGCTGGAACGCCCAGTCGCCCTCGGTGCGTCCGTAGGACGCGAAGTAGGCGAGCAACTGGTCGACCGGGGTGGGGGCCGCGGCGATCGCCGCCTCGGTGGTGCGCAGGTCGTGGCCGGCCGCCGCCTCGAACGCTGCGGCGAACACCTCGTCCATGGAGGCGAAGTAGTGGTGGATGAGTCCGCTCGAGCAGCCCACCTCGGCGGCGACGTCGCGCACGGTGGTGGAACCGAAGCCCTTGCGGATCGCCACCCGGAGCGCGGCGTCGACGATCGCCTCGCGGCGGGCTTCGGGGGTCATCCGGGGCACGGACGACGAGGTTATGCCGTCGCGCCTCGCGGTCGCAGGTCCGTCGCCGCCAGGCGGCCCGCCTCGCGGGTGGCGTGGTCGTTCAGCGTGAGTCCTCGAGAGCCCGCGAGCTTCTGGGCGAGGTGCTCGCCGACCGTGACCGGCTCGTAGGTGCTGCTGCCATCGGCTGCTCGGCACGTGTCGATCGTGCCGATCAGGGCGTCGGCGTTGCCGTCGTGGAAGAAGGCGGCCGAACGGCGCCGCACCGGCCGTCCGTCCGCGCCCCGCGGTGGCACCACGCGGTGCATCGTCGACGTCCACCGGTCGTTGGTCCAGCGTGCGAGCAGGTCGCCCAGGTTGATCAGCAGGGCGCCGGACTCGGGTACCACCGGCAACCACGTCCCGTCGGCGGTGAGCACCTCGAGGCCGGGGACGGGGTCGGCCCACAGCACCGTGACGATGCCGTAGTCGGTGTGTGCACCCATGCCCAGTTGCCCGGGGGCGAGAGGCGGCTCCACCCATCCGGTTCCCGGTCCGTCCGGTCGGGCAGCGGGGAGCGGGTAGTGGTTCAGGCGGAGCACGTCGATCGAGTGGTCGGTGAACGACCGGAACCAGCCGTCGGGCAGCCCGAGGGCGGCGGCGAACACGTCGGTCATCGTGTGGGCGACGCCGCGGGCGTGGGCGAACCAGGTGCTGACGCCCTCGCGGAACGCGGAGAGGTCGTCCGGCCAGATGTTGCGGGCGTAGATCTCGGCGTCGAGGTCGAGATCCGGGTGGTCGTCGACGTTCGCGCCGATGTTGAACGCCTCGAACAGGTCGGCCGGCGAGTCGACGCCGAGGCTGTAGCTGAGGCGTTCCGATCCCGGTTCGGTGTAGCCGCGGTTCACCGACGGGCGCGGGGGCAGGCTCCGACGCTTCACGTCGAGCGGCTGGGAGAAGAAGAGGTCGATCGCGGCGGCGAGACCGTCGATCACGTGCTGGGCGATGCCGTGTCCGACGATCTGCACGAACCCGACGGCCGAGCACGCCGAGTCGATCTCGCGGGCGACGGCGGCGCGCCGATCCGGATCACCGCTGCGCCAGCCGGCGAGGTCGACGACGGGAACGGAGCGCGGCGACGGGCGTGCGGACGGGGCTGCGGACGGATCGGCTGCCATCGCGAGGACCCTACCGAGGCCGTCGCCGCCGCGGTGTGAACGCCCGATGACACCTCCTCCGCCGACCTCGGAGCGTCGGGATCAGCGGTCGTGGCCGGCACCCGCCCGGGCCGGCACGATCTGGGCCGATCGATCCGAGGTGGCGTGGGCCGGCGCGGACCGATCGGTCCGCGACGCGATCCACGGGTGAACGTCCGAAGCCGACATCGGCCGGGCGAGGTGGTAGCCCTGCGCCCGGCTGCAGCCCAGTCGTCGCAACCGATCCCAGGTGGCCTGGTCCTCCACGCCCTCGGCGACGACCTCGAGCCCGAGGTGCGCTGCGAGGTCGACGATCGAGCGAACGATCGCGTCGGCGCCGGCGTCGCCCACCATCGATCGCACCACTCGCTGGTCGACCTTCACCTCGTGCACCGGGAGGCGCTGGAGCAGGGCGAGCGACGAGTAGCCCGTCCCGAAGTCGTCGACCGACAGGCCCACCCCGAGCGCCGCGAGGTCGCGCATCACCTCGACGACCCGCTCGTCGTCGCGCATCGCGTCGGCCTCGGTGATCTCGAGCGTCACGGCCGCCGGATCACACCCCGCCTCGAGCACCGCCCTGGCCACCGTCACCACGAGCCTCGGATGGAGCAGGCTCCGCATCGACACGTTCACGGCCACGCTCCATCGGTGACCGTCCCGCCACCACTCGGCCGCCTGGCACGCAGCACCGGCGAGCACCCACATCGTCAGGTCGTGCAACTGGCCGGACCGCTCGGCGATCGGGATGAACTCCTCGGGCAGCACCTGGCCGAACTCGGGGTGTCGCCAGCGGAGCAGCGCCTCGAACCCCGTCACCTCGCCGTCGCGGAGCCGGCCCGTGGGCTGGTACACGATGGTGAGTTGGTCGGTGCCGAACGCCGCGGCGAGCTCCGTCGCCAGCCGCTGGCGGCGCTGTTCGTCGCGCTGCTGGCTCGGTTCGTGGAAGGCGACGCCCGAGCCCCCGGCCGCTTTCGCCGCGTACATGGCCAGGTCGGCCGCCTGCAGCAGCGATGACGACGACGACAGCGACGCCGTGCGGATCGCGAACCCGACGCTCGCTCGGACGTCGACCGCCACGCCCTCGGCGCGCAGCGGGCGCGCGAGTTCGCTGCACACCCGTAGTGCGAGGGCGTGCAGGGCGTCGCGTCCGGTGTCGTCGCCGACGACGAGCAGGGCGAACTCGTCGCCGCCGAGTCGCGCGACGAGCGCCGAGGGGGCGACGAGGGACACGGCGTGCGAGAGGCGTCGGGCGGTCTCCGCCAGCACCATGTCGCCCGTGTGGTGACCGAGGGTGTCGTTGACCGCCTTGAATCCGTCGAGGTCCATCAGCCCCACGGCAACCGGAGCTCCGCCGGCGACCGCGGCATCGAGTCGAGCGCGGAGCTGCTCGCCGAACAACACCCGGTTGGGAAGACCGGTGAGCGCGTCGTGGCGCGCCTCGTGCTCTCGACGTCGGGCCTCCTGGTGCAGTCGGTCGATCAGGCGACCGTTCTCCAACGCCACGCTCGCGTGGTGGGCGAGCGTGTCGAACACCTGCCGGTCGACCTCGTCGAAGCGCACCAGTTCGCCGATTCGGTCGACGACCGCGACCAGACCGATGACCCGACCCGAATCACTGATCGGCGCAACGATCGCGTCGGTGGCGCGCAACTCCCGGAGCACGTCCTCGGACCCGAGCACCCGCGACCGTTCGATCGCGCTCCGTCGCAGCGAGGGGTGGGTGGCCCGGCGTCGGGCCGATGAGCGCCCCACACCGCCGCCGTCGACGATCACCGTGCCACGGTGGGTGGTGAAGAAGTCGGACACCTGCTGCACGTCGACGTCGAGCTCCGACTCGGTGCGCTGGCCACGCTCGTCGACCACCAGTCGCTTCAACCGACGGTGCGGCAGGTCTCCCAGTTCGTGGGCGCCGTCATCGAGCCAGATCTCGGCGCGCTCCGCGCGCAGCATCTCGTTCATCTGGGCGAGCATCGCCTCGAGCACGTCGTCGGGGTGCTGCGCCCGGCTCACGATGCGGGTGAAGTCGTAGAGCAGCGTGAGGCTCTGGTGACGCTTGCGCAACGAGGTGTACGAGCGAGAAGCGAGCAGTGTGGACACGAACAGGGCGACCACCAGGAACACCGCCCACGGACGGTCCACCGTGAGCACACCGAGCAGCAGCGCGAGGTTCGTGTTCACCGGGACGGTGACGGCACCGATCGCCATGACCGAGCGGAGCCGCAGCGGCGTGCCGTGCCACCGCATGACCACGGCGACCACGAGGAAGCCCACCAGGTCGGCGACCGTTATCGCGACCAGCGCTCGGATCCAGTCGGAGGGGTTCGTCACGTTCGCCGTGCCGTCGAGCACGTGGAAGATCGCGAGCAGCGTGGTCGTCTCGGCGGCGAACACCGACAGGTTGAGCGCGACCTTCCGGGTGGGCTGCCGCTCACGAAGCACGAGGAAGACCGCTTCACCGAGCAGCCGGCCGGCGATGAGGTGCAGCGGTTCGGCCAGGAACAACCCCAGCACCATCGGCACCTCGCTGAACGTGAACGACGAGACCTCGCCCCGGAACTCCACCTCGACCGCCATGAACTCGGCGAGCACGGCGAGCGCGGCGATCGACCACCAGGCGAGCACCGGATGCACGCCGGCCGGCAGGACACCGGCACCGTCCAGCTGGAGCGTGCCCGTCCCGTGCAGGACCGCGAGGGCGACGGCGGACAGCGACGTGAGCGTCAGCGCGAGCGCGACGGTGCGCCGGCCCGCAGCTGTCGCCCGTCCGCCGTTCGTCGTTCGTTCTGCCGTCGCCTCCTCGTGCGTCCGGCAGATCGCTGTGTCGGCCACCTGCTCCTCGTTCCTCGCCGCCCGTCGTTGGACATCCCCGGTGCCGCAGGCGGGCGCACTCGACGCCCGAGCCCGGCCGCCCATCCGAAGATGGTCCGGTGGTGAACCGACCCGGGCCATCTCCCATCGGCTCGGGTCGGGTCGATCGAATGCCGGCTCCGCCGGCCGGTCACCGGTGGCTCACCGGTGACCGCTGGTCACCAGCGGATGCCCCGCCCGCCGGCCAGCGTCGACGCGATCGGGCAGTCCTGCTCGCAGCTCACGGCCGGCACCTTCGGCCGCTTGGCCGTGCCGGCGTCGACGACGCCCTCGGTGGAGGCCGCGGCGGCGACGATGATGACGATGGCCGCGGTGCTGCGGAGGGCGATGCGCTTCATGCCATCCATTCACGCAGGACGCGCCGGATCGCACCAGGCAAGGGTCGGACAAGCCCACCGGGTCGGGATCGCTGCGGTGGGTGGCGAATCCGACGATCGGCGCACGAGCCGATCGCGCGCTCCGTGCGTCACGGCAGTGGTTGCCACTCGGGGAGGTCGTGTCCCGATCGGGCCAGGTCACGGGTGGCGGGAATGTGCGGGAGGGGACCCGGACGGGGGAGCACCGGGTGCTCGTGGGGTCACGAAGATCAAGACCGGGTCAATTCCACCGCAACCTGCGCGCGGTGCCGTCCCGTGCCGGACAGGTGCCACTTCGCGCGCTGGGTGATCGACGACCACAGCGACCTCGCCCGGCGACCGTTGCGCACGCGTCCAACAAGGGGGTACGGTGCGGCCGTCGTCGACCGCCGGGGGAGACCAGGGGAGAGCTGCGCGTGATCCGCACCACACCGTTCCACGACCGGCTCGCGCCACGGAACGCCACGGGTCTGTGGCAGCACTGGTCCGGCCACCTCGCCGCCGTGAAGTACCAGATGGACGAGAAGTTCGAGTACTTCGCGGTCCGCAACGCCGCCGGTCTCATCGACACCTCGCCGCTGTACAAGTACCGCATCACCGGCCCCGACGCCGAGGGGTACCTCGCCGGTGTGCTCGCTCGCGACGTGCGCTCGTGCCGGGACGGCCAGGCGCAGTACACGCTCTGGTGCGACGACGCCGGCCACGTGGTGGAGGACGGAGTGGTGTTCCGCCACTCCCGTGACCACTACCTCCTCACCTCCGCGGAGCCGAATCTCGCCTGGTTCGCCGACCGCATCGGCCGGCGCCGGGTGCAGATCGAGGACGTGTCCGCGCAGTACGGCTCGCTCGCGGTGCAGGGACCCCGGGCTCGGCGGATCCTGTGCGGCATGGTGCCGGAGTTGGAGACCCTCCGGTACTTCCACCACACCCAGGGCACGATGGGCGGCGCTGCGGTGCACGTGTCGCGCACCGGCTACACGGGTGACCTCGGCTACGAGGTGTGGGTGGAGTCCGACGACGCGAGCCGCGTGTTCGACGCCGTCACCGAGGCCGGCGCCGGCCAGGGCGTCATCCCGGTCGGTCAGGCGGCGCTGCTCATGCTGCGCATCGAGGCGGGCCTGGTGCTGATCGGCGTCGACTTCCACTCGAGCCGCTTCGCGGAGACCGACGAGCAGCGATCCACCCCGGCCGAGCTCGGCTTCGGCTGGATGTTCCGCGACGTCGCGACCACCGATCGGGCCTTCATCGGTCGCGACGCGATCCGTCGCGAGCTCGCCGAGGGCACGTCGCGGTGGGCGATGGTCGGCCTCGTCGTCGACTGGCGCGACTGGGACGAGCGCCACCGGGCGGCCGGGCTCGTGCCGCCCAAGGACGAGCACCCGGTGGTGTGGGAGATGATGCTGTACGACGACGCCGGCGAACGCGTCGGGTACACGACCAGCTTCATGTACTCGCCGGCCCTCCAGCGGCACATCGCGATGGCGCGGGTGCGCCCGCACCTCGCGGCGGTCGGCTCCCGGGTGCAGCTCGAGGTCACGATCGAGCACCGCTACCAGACCGTGACCGCCGAGGTCGCGAAGCCGCCGCTGTTCAACCCGCCCCGCAAGACCGACGTGCCGTCGCCGGCGTCATCGGCGCCGTCCGCGGCTGCGCCGTCGGCCTCGTCGGCGCCGCCCACCCGCTCCTCGACCACCACCGGAGTCCCGGCATGAGCCACCCCACGCCAGCACCGACCCCGGCCTCGGCGGGCACGGGCAGCCGCCAGTACGACGCGATCGTCATCGGTGGCGGTCACAACGGGCTCGTGAACGGGGCCTACCTCGCGAAGTCGGGCCTGCGCACCCTGATCCTCGAACGCCGGCACCTGGTGGGTGGCGCGGCGATCACCGAGGAGCTGATGCCGGGCTTCCACTTCACGACGTTCTCGTACGCGGTCAGCCTCCTGCGCCCCGACATCATCCACGATCTCGACCTCGTCCGGCACGGCTACTTCCCGCTGCTGATGCCGCACAGCTTCGCCCCGGCCGACGACGGCGGTCACCTGATCCTGAGCAAGGACCGCAACGTCACGATCCAGGAGATCTCGCGGCACTCGCGGCGCGACGCGGACGCGTACGACCAGTACGGCCACGACATGACGCAGGTGGTCAAGGCGGTCAAGCCGCTGTTCGACACCGTCCCGCCCAACCTGTTCAGCGGCCGGCCCGAGGACGCACTCGCACTCGCCGATCTCGCGAAGCACCTCAAGGACCTGCCGAAGCGGGTACTCCACAACCTGGTGCGGTTGCTCAGCGGCAGCGCCGCCGACTTCCTCGACGACTACTTCGAGAGCGAGCTGCTGAAGGGCCTGCTGTCGTCGTCGGGCATCATCGGCACCAAGGTCGGCCCCCGTTCGCAGGGCTCCGGCGTCGTCCTGCTCTTCCACAACATGGGCGAGCAGGACGGGGTGTTCGGCAGCTGGGGCTTCCACAAGGGTGGCAACGGCGGTCTCACCCAGGTCCTGGCACGCGTGGCCCAGGCGTTCGGAGCCGAGATCCGACTCGAGGCGGGCGTGTCACAGGTGCTCACCTCGAACGGGCGCGTCACGGGTGTCGCGCTCGCCGACGGGACCGAGCTGTCCGCCCCGATCGTGGTCAGCGCGCTCGACCCCCGACGCACCTTCCTCGAGCTGGTGGAGCCGCGTGAGCTGCCGGACGACCTCGTGGAGAGCATCGAGCGGTACCGCTTCCAGGGCACGTCGTCGAAGGTGAACTTCGCGCTCGACGCGCTGCCCGTGTTCGGCGACCTCGACGGCAGCCAGTTCCGCGGGTTCACCAACATCGCCCCGTCGATGGACTACCTCGAGCGTGCCTTCGACGAGGCCAAGTACGGCTGGTACTCGAGCAAGCCGTACCTCGACTGCTGCATCCAGTCGACGATCGACCCCGACATGGCCCCGCCCGGCAAGCACGTGATGTCGTGCTTCACGCACTACACGCCCTACCACCTGAAGGGCGGCGACTGGGACGTCGAACGCGACCGCCTGGGCGACACCGTGCAGCGCCGGCTGGAGGAGCTGTTCCCGGGGTTCTCGTCGCTCGTGCTGCGCCGCGAGGTGGTCACCCCGCTGGACATCGAGCGCACCGTGGGCCTGTCGGAGGGCAACATCTTCGCCGGCGAGCTCATGTCGCCGCAGCTCTACTTCTTCCGTCCGGCGCCCGGCTGGAACCAGTACCGCACCCCGATCGACGGCTACTACCAGTGCGGGTCGGGCACCCACCCCGGCGGATGCGTGACCGGCGGCCCGGGCCGGCTCGCCTCGCAGCAGATCCTGCGCGACCTGCGCCGCGGCTGACGCAGAGCCGTGACGGCGCCGTCGCGGCGCCGTCGCGGCGCCGGCGCGACGCGACGGTGGGCGGACCGTTACGCTGACCACATGAACCTTGCGAACGCAAGTACTTCCTCCGGCTCCTCGACCCCCGTGCTGCAGCGGTTCCCGATCGGGTTCCAGTGGCCCACGGTGGACCCGTTCCTGTTCTGCGTCCACCACCTCGACCACTACCCGGCGGGCAACGCCGTGCACGGTCCCGCTGCGTCGCTGGCGGGCCGCGACCTCGGCCAGGACTTCGCCGGCATCGACGGCTGGCGGAGGTA
>WLDE01000053.1 GCA_009704985.1 Actinomycetota bacterium
GACGACGTCGTGCTCGACGATCCCGACTACTTCTCCCACGTCATCGACGGGACGACCGCCGTGCTGGTCGAGGGCATCGCAGGCGACGTTCGGGGCACGATCCACCTCGGCTGGACCGCGACCTCGATCGACGACCGGGGCGATCACGTCGTGGTGTCGTCCGACCGTCACGAGGTGGTACAGGCTCGATGCGTCGTGCTCGCCGTCCCGGTCAACGTGTGGTCGCGCATCACCTTCACGCCACTGTTGCAGGGCGCTTCACGGGCGATGGCCGAACTGGGTCAGCCCGGCTGCTCCGTGAAGGTGTGGATGGTCGTCCGTGGTGCACCGCCTGCGTTCCGGGGCTTCGGGGTGACGGACGGTGCACTCGTCTACGTTCGCACCGAGCGCGAGCTGGGGGACGGGACGTCCTTGATGGTCGGGTTCGGATGGGACCCCACGTTGCTCACCGTCACCGACCCACCCACGATGACCTTGCACCTCCGTGAGTTCCTGCCGCACGCCGAGGTCCTCGCGACCGATCTCGTCGACTGGAATGCGGAGGTGGAGTCGAGCGGCACGTGGTACTCGCGGCCCTCGAATCAGGGATCGCTGGTGGGCGAGTTCTTCGGCGAGTCCTCCGGTCGACTGGTGATCGCCGGTTCCGATGCTGCGCCAGCCGAGTTGCACCCGGGGAGCATCGAAGGGGCGTTGGCCATGGGGCGCCGTGCTGCGCGGGAGGTGCTGGCCATCATCGGATCCGTCGGCTCATAGATTGACCTACTGTTCAATCTGTGCACCTCGCCCGACACGATCGCACCGGTTCCCCATGACGTCGAACGAGCCGGTTCCGGTGTGGGGTCGTGCCCCGCGACGTGCGGTGCGCGATCCGCTCGACGGGCCGAGCACGGCCGATGTGGTCATCGTCGGCGGCGGCTTCACGGGGTTGTGGACGGCGCACCACCTGAGCAGACGCTCGACGTCCAGGCGGATCGTCGTCCTCGAGGCCGAGCACGTCGGATTCGGTGCATCGGGTCGCAACGGCGGATGGCTGTTCCCCGGCGTGCCGGGCAATCCTCACACGTTCGAGCGTTCACGCGGGCCGGGATCGGCTGAGGCGATGGAGGAAGCGATCGTCGCCGCGTACCGGGACGTGGTGACCACGATCGAGGCGAACGAACTCGACGTCGATCTCGTCGAGGGCGGGCAGTTGTCCGTCGCGACCAACCGGGCGCAGCTGCGCCGCCTCCGTGACCAGGTCGCAGCCTCGTCGCGCTCGCGACTCGTCGAACTCGACGGCGACTCGTTGTCCGCACGGGTTCGTGTCGATGGCGCGATCGGGGCGACGTTCGACCCGCTCGGTGCGTCGGTCCATCCGCTCGAGCTGGTGACCAGGTCTGGCGGACCTCGTCGCTCGCGCCGGTGTCGTCGTGCACGAACGGAGTCGTGCGACCTCGATCGAACCCGGGCGCGTCCTGACGGAGCGAGGCAGTGTGGACGCGCCCGTGATCGTTCGGGCGACCGAGAGCTACACGGGGCAGTTCCGCGATCACCGGCGGACCTGGATGCCACTGACCTCCTCGATGCTGCTGACAGCGCCGCTGCCCGACGCCGCCTGGGACGAGATCGGGTGGGACCGGCGCGAGCTGCTCGGCGACGGAGCACATGCCTATCTCTACGCGCAGCGCACCGCCGACGGTCGGATCGCGCTCGGCGGTCGCGGTGTCGAGTACACGTTCGGCTCCCGCATCGACCCGACCCCGACCATCTCGGGTGGTTCGTCCGATCGCCTCCGTCACGCGCTGCACGCTCTGTTCCCTGCAACCAGATCGGTCGCCATCGATGCGTCGTGGAGCGGCACCCTCGCCGTTCCTCGCGACTGGTGTGGCAGCGTCGGTTTCGATCGACGATCAGGACTCGGTTGGGCGGGAGGGTACGTCGGACACGGTGTTGCCGCGAGCAACCTCGCCGGCCACACGCTCGCCGACCTGATCGACGGCGAGGTCACCGGTCGGACCCAGTTGCCATGGGTCGACCACGTCTCGCGACGGTGGGAGCCCGAACCGCTCCGCTGGCTCGGGGTGCACGGCCTGTACGCCGCGTACCGCCACTCCGACCGGCGCGAGGCCGCCGGTGCACCGCGAACGCCTCGGCTCGGCCGACTCGCCGATCGAATCTCCCGCCGATACGACTGACGACCGGGTCGGCCGGCACCCCTGCCCGGCACCGTGATCGGACGCGGACGACCCAGGAACCGCTTCTGTGTCGCCGTCCCGGGCGGAACGATCGCTGTGCGGTGACGCACGACGTCATCGAACAGGTGCGAGGTCGACGTCCGGGGTTCGGGGCGGTCGCCATCGGAGCCGACATCGAGGTGCTCCACGCGGACGCCGACTTCGAGACCCTCGCCCGTCACGCCGACCTGCGGACCCATCCCGCCTCGCCGCGCTGACGTTCGTACGTGCGTGTCGCGGTGCGGGTGGGCGGTTCGTCGCCGGCCGCCCTGCGCTGAGCGTCCCCGTGCGCTCCCTGCGGTCAGCCCCAGACGCTGATCACCGACGTCGGTCGGAGGCGGAGGACGACGATGTCGTCGTCCTTCCATGCGTCGCGGAGCTCGGCGGCTCGGGGAGTTCCCCCTTCGTAGCGGTCGATCATGCGATGAGTGGTCGTCTGTGCCGGGTCGTCCTCGACCGTGATCGTGCCTCGGATGAGGTATCCGCAGGTGTCGGTTCGGTCGCCGCCGATGGTCACGCCTGCGTTCGGGTTCGCGAGCGCGTTCCGGGTCTTGGTCGCCGTGCGGTCCGACACGAAGATGACGTCGTGCGAGCCATCCGCGGTGGGCTCGAGATCGAACCAGATCGGCACGTTGTGCGGGAAGCCGTCGCGGCCGATGGTGGCGAGACGTGCGAAGCGGGCTTCGGCGAGGAAGGCGAGGGCGCTGTCGTCGAACACCTGGTCATCATGCCAGTCGCAGAGGAATCCCGATCGTTCCATGCGCTGACACGGAAGGCCGCCGGCTGCCCTGCGCCGCGAATCCACGAGCGGTAGCGGCGGCGTCGTGTGCGATCCTGCCGGCATGAGCTCGGACGAGCATCGGTTGGAGGGCGGCTGGCAGACCGAGGTGCGTCGTCGCGCCGACGTGGTGCTGCGGTCGGCCGGGCCCCAGTCGGCGACGGTGATCGCACTGCTGCGACATCTCGCCGACGAGGGGTTCGACGCAGCGTCACGGCCGGTGGACGGCGGGTTCTCGTCCGACGGCCGCGAGCAGGTGACGTTCGTCGAGGGGGAGAGCCCCCACCCGCTCGCTTGGTGCGACCAGGCGGCGTGGCACATCGGCCGACGACTGGCGGAGCTCCACCGCATCGCGTCGCGGTTCCGTCCGGATCGGCCGGTGTGGCGGCCGTGGTTCGCCCGCTCCTTGCCCGGCACGAAGCCGGTCGTCGGGCACGGTGACCTCGGGCCGTGGAACGTCATCGCTCGAGATGGCGTGCCGGTGGCCTTCATCGACTGGGACAACGCCGGCCCGGTGGACGCGCTGTGGGAGCTCGCCCAGGTGGTGTGGCTGAACGCGCATCTCCACGACGACGACGTGGCCGACCTCAACCAACTGGGCTCCCCGTCCGACCGGGCGCGCCAGGCGGCGGTCCTGCTCGACGGCTACGGGCTCGCTCGTGCGGATCGGGTCGGCTTCGTGGATCGGATGATCGAGTTCGCGATCCGTGCGGCGCGCGACGAGGCGGTGTCGTCGCAGGTCGGTCCCGAGACCCCGAGCCCGTCGCCGAACGGCTTCCCGCTGCTGTGGGCCGTCACCTGGCGAGCGCGCAGCGCCGCCTGGATGCTCGACCACCGGGCCGTCCTCCAGACGACGATCGAACGATCCGCTGACTGAACTTCAACGCCGGGGTCTGCTCGCGCGGATGACCATGCTGCCCATGACACCTGCCGACCACGAGGCGGCCGCAGCGATGTACCGCTCGACCGCCGAGCCGCAGGCGTTCCACCTGTCGGCGGCCGACGTCCCCGTCATCGACGGCGGATCCGGCGCGACCGTGCGAGTGGTCGTCGGGGTCGCCTCGCGCCCTCGTTCTGAGCCGACCGGAGCGCCGGCTCGGCACCCGGTCAGCTGATCAGGGCGAGCGCCTGGGTGAGCAGGCTCACGGTGTGGGCGTGCAGCTGGTCGCCGATGTCCTTCGGGGCCTGGCCGGCGCAGGCCCGGGCGTGCGTGCCCTCGAGGATGAGGCCGAGGCGGTAGCAGGCGAGCACGTGGAACCAGGTGACGTCGTCGAGCGGTCGGTCGACCTGTGCGGCGTAGCGGGCGATCACCTCGTCCGGTGACGGCAGGGCCGTGGCGTCGAGTGCCATGTGGCCGTCGCTCACGGTGGGCCAGGTGGCGAGGAGGTGACCGAGGTCGAGCAGCGGGTCGCCGATGGTGACCAGCTCCCAGTCGACGATCGCTGCGAGGCGCGGCTCGTCGAAGCGCATCAGGACGTTCGCGAAGTGGAAGTCGCCGTGGATGAGGCCCGGGCGCGTGTCGGTGGGACGGTGCCGGTCGAGCCATGCGCCGACCTCGTCGACCCCGGGGATGTCCGGGCCGGGGTAGCCGGGCAGCTCGGCATAGCCGTCGAGCTGCTTGCGCCACCGACCGACCTGGCGCTCGGCCCACCCGTCCCACTTGCCGAGGTCGCGAAGGCCGACAGCGACGTGGTCGACCGAGCCGAGTGCGGCGATGGCGTCCGCCATCGACAGGCCCATCTCGTGCTGCCAGTGCGGATCGGTGCGGTAGGGCCCGTCGGGCAGGCCGAGTCGGGCGTTGAAGCCGTCGACCGGCTCCATCAGGTAGAACGCGGCGCCGAGCACCTCGGGGTCGGGTTCGGCGGCGATCAGGCCCGGATGGGGTACGGAGGTCTCGGCGATGGCGGCGAGCACCCGCGCCTCGCGTCGCATGGTCTCGTCGCTGTTGGCGCGCTTGTGGAACGGTGGCCGGCGCAGGACGTACGAGCGACCGGCTCGGGTGAACCGCAGCAGCACGTTCTGCGTGCCACCTGCGATCAGCTCGTGGTCGGTGAGCTCACCATCACCGAGCCCGCGAGCGTCCATCCACGTCCGCAGCACGCCGAGATCGACACCGGGCACCTCGAGCGGGGTCACCATGCCCGGCAGTCTGTCCGATCGGCGTCGTCCGTCGTGAGCCGGATGGTGACGAGCAGCCGGTGTCGTGCCGCGGCGGTGGTATCTGGTACGACCGGAGGTGACCGCTGCGTGCGTCCGGTGCGACGTGCGCGAGGTGAGCCGGAGGTGGACGTGGGACCCGACGACGGGATCGACTTCGATGCGGACGCGCTGCGCGAGCGGTACCGGCGCGAGCGCGACAAGCGCCTGCGAGCCGACGGCGTCGACCAGTACCGCGAGGCCAGCGGCGAACTGGCCCGCTACGTGGAGGTCGACCCGTACGTGCCCGCCCCGGTGGAGCGCGACCCGGTGCACGAGGACGTCGACGTCGCGATCGTCGGCGGCGGGTTCAGCGGCCTGCTCGCCGCGGCCCGCCTGATCGAGCGCGGCGTCGACGGGTTCCGCATCGTGGAGTCGGGTGCCGACTTCGGCGGCACCTGGTACTGGAACCGCTACCCGGGCGCGCAGTGCGACACCGACGCCTACTGCTACCTGCCGCTGCTCGAGGAGCTCGGCTACATGCCGAAGGAGAAGTACGCGTACGCGGACGAGATCTTCGAGCACTCGCAGCGGATCGGCCGCCACTACGGGCTCTACGAGCGCACGCACTTCTCCACCCGCGTCACCACGATCGAGTGGGACGACACGATCGCCCGGTGGCACCTGCGCACCGACCGCGGCGACGACGTCCGTGCCCGTTTCGTGGTGTCCGCGCTCGGGCCGATGTCGCGGCCGAAGCTGCCCGGCATCCCCGGGCTGGAGACCTTCCGCGGCCACTCGTTCCACACCGGGCGCTGGGACTACGCCTTCACCGGCGGCGACTCCACCGGCGGCATGACCCGTCTCGCGGACAAGCGGGTCGCGGTGGTCGGCACCGGCGCGTCCGCGATCCAGAGCGTGCCGCGCCTCGCCCGCGACGCGCAGCACGTGTTCGTGTTCCAGCGCACGCCGTCGTCGGTCGACTTCCGTCGCAACCGACCCACCGATCCCGACTGGTGGTCGTCGCTCGGTCCCGGCTGGCAGCGGCAGCGACGCGAGAACTTCGACGCGATCTCGATGGGCCGAGCCGTCGACGTCGACCTCGTGGACGACGGGTGGACCGACATCTTCCGGTCGATCTCGTCGCCGAAGGGCGAGAACCGGCCGCGCACGCGTGAGGAGCGCGACCGCATCGTGGAGCTCACCGACATGCGCAAGATGGAGGAGATCCGCCGGCGTGTGGACGACACCGTGGCCGACCAGCAGACCGCCGAGTTGCTGAAGCCGTACTACCGCGTGATGTGCAAGCGGCCGACGTTCAACGACGAGTACCTGGCGTGCTTCAACCGGCCGAACGTCACGCTCGTCGACGTGAGCGAGAGCAAGGGCGTCGAGCGGATCACCGAGCGGGGTGTGGTGGCGAACGGGCAGGAGTACGAGGTCGACCTCATCGTCTACGCCTCGGGCTTCGAGACCTCACCCGACCTGCGTCGCCGCACGGGCGTCGACCTCGTCGGTCGTGACGGCGTGCACTACGACGACCTGCGCCGCCAGGGCTTGCGGACGCTGCACGGCTTCTGCACCCGGGGGTTCCCGAACCTGTTCTCCATCGGCATCTCGCAGAACGCGTTCAGCGTGAACATGACGTCGATGTTCGACGACCAGGCGCGTCACATCGCGTACATCCTCGCGGAGGCGATGGCCCGCGGCGCCCGGACGGTGGAGCCCACCGTGGAGGGCCAGGACGCCTGGGCCGCCGAGCTCACCCCGCCCAGCTCGGGCGGCGACGGCAGCGGTGGGTTCCTGAAGTCGTGCACCCCCGGCTACTACAACAACGAGGGCCGCTCCACCGGCGGCAACTCGTTCCTCGGCGCCTACCCGCGCGGCATCGGTGCCTTCAACCGCCTGCTCGAGGAGTGGCGCGACGCCGGCGATCTCGCCGGCCTGGCGCTCACCTTCGAGTCGTGACGCAACGGCGCCCGCCGACGCACTGCGGCGCTCCACCGGGCCGTGTGGGAGACGGACCGATCCGGCTGCGGACCGCGGGCGGGGGCCGAGCGATTCGTCAGGCGTCGGCGAGCCAGGGTGTGAGCAGGTCGGCGTCGCTCTCGGCGTCCACGAGCGCCAGCGTGTCGGGGCTCGTGCAGGTGCCGGCTGCCGCCACCTGCTGGTCCGGGACCACGGCGAAGAACGTCACGAAGCCGCCCCACCCACCGGAGTGCGACAGCACCGTGCCGATGCCGGGGATCTCGCTGCTCATGATGCCCGCGCCGTACACGGCCGTCGGATCGGACGGGTCGCCGAGCGCCTCGGCCCCGTCGAGGCGGGCTGCGAGCATGCGGTCGCCGCCGATCGTCGGACGCCAGTACTCGCTCGCCCAGCGGACCAGCTCGGTCGGGGTGGTCTGGATGCCCCCGTCACCGAGCTGCTCCCAGCGGCTGTCGGCCACCGTGCGGTCGTCGCCGGTGCCTTCGTACGAGGTCGCCTTGCCGGGCAGCGCTGCCACCGGGTCCATCACCATCGCCAGGTCGAGCGGCTCGAACACCTCGTCGGCGAGGAACTCGGCGAGCGTCGAGCCGGTCACGGCGAGCACCACCTGGCCCATCAGGAAGTAGTTCGAGTTCGAGTACGACCACGCCGTGCCGGGCTCGAAGTCGAGCTCGGTCACCTCCGCCAGCGCGTCGAGCGCATCTGCATCGGTGCTCGAACCGGTGAGCTCGAACCCGCGGTCGACGAGGAGCCCGATGTAGTCGGGGATGCCGGTCGTGTGGTGCACGAGCTGGCCCAGGGTCGTCCTGTCGGCCCACTCGGGCAGGTCGGGCAGGTATGTCGACAGAGGATCGTCGAGATCGACGAGACCGTCCTCCGCGAGCAGCAGGATCGCCGTCGCGGTGAACTGCTTCGACGTCGAGCCGATGTCGACGATCGTCTCGGTGGTCATCGGCTCGGTGGGATCGAGGTGTGCCGCGCCGAACGCCTCGGCGTACACCACCTCGCCGTCGCGTCCGACGGCGACGGTGCACCCGGGGTCGTCGGCGCCGACCGCGGCGAAGATCGCGCGGGTCGCCTCGATCGCCGCAGCGTCGTCCGTCCCGTCGGTGTCATCGGTGTCGTCGAGGGCGGTCGACGGCGTGACGGCGATGCCGTCGGTGGCATCGGTGGCATCGGTGGCATCGGGGGGATCGGGGGGATCGGCGGTGCCGATGGCGGTCGTCGGGGCCGGTGCGGCAGCGGTGGTGCTGGCAGACGTGCCGGCGTCGGTGCCCTCGTCGCTGCTGCAGGCGACGAGACCGCTCGCCGCGAGCGCGACGACGAGGAGGCCGACCCGCCGTGCAGCGCGTGGGCGGCGATGCCGAGCGGACGCTGCTGAGGACGCGTGGGCCGGGGGGAGGGGAGCCATGTGTCCATGATGCGCCACCTGCGCCGACGGAGCGTCCGCCGCGGGAGGGATCCTGGTCCGCCCGGGGAGGGACGCGTGTGCGCACGATCGGTCGCCGATCCGGACTGCGCCGGGTGCCGACCGTGGCACGCGGGTGGCGCCCGGTACTCCCGTGCGAGTACGCGTTGCCTCCCCGGGGCGGACGCCGGGCGTTGCGGCCTTCGTCATCGTGGCGGACACCAACTACGCATCGGAGGTCTCGTGTCCCCACATCCGCATTCCGACGTCCTGGACTCCACCGTCCTGGGCCCCACCGCGCAGGATCCCGACGTCCTCGATCGAGGATCCGAGGGCACCCACCGTGCCGGCGCCGACGACGCCGCAGCCATGCTGGTCGGTGCCGTCAAGCGCTACGGCTCGGGGTCGTCGTCGGTCGTCGCGCTCGACGACGTCACCATCGCCTTCCCGGCGGGCAGGTTCACGGCCGTGATGGGACCGTCGGGTTCGGGCAAGTCCACGATGATGCACTGCGCGGCGGGGTTGGATCGCCTGTCGTCGGGTCGTGCCTTCGTGGGCAACACCGATCTGTCGACGCTCGACGACCGGGAGCTCACGACGTTGCGTCGCGAGCGGATCGGGTTCGTGTTCCAGGCGTTCAACCTCGTGCCCACGCTGACGGCGGAGGAGAACATCTGCCTGCCGTCGACGCTGTCGGGTCGTCGCCCCAGCGCAGCGGTCCTCGACCAGGTCGTGTCGATGCTGCGCCTCGGGGATCGCCTGCACCATCGGCCCACCGAGCTCTCCGGTGGCCAGCAGCAGCGCGTGGCCGTCGCCCGTGCGCTGGTCGCGCGGCCGCAGGTGGTGTTCGCCGACGAGCCGACGGGCAACCTCGACACCCGGACCGGTCAGGAGATCCTGGGGTTCCTGCGCTCGGCCGTCGACCTGCACGGCCAGTCGATCGTGATGGTGACCCACGACCCGAACGCCGCCGCCTGGGCGGATCATGTGGTGTTCGTGGTCGACGGTCGTGTGCACGACGTGGTGGATCGCCCGTCGGCGGACACCGTGCTCGACGTGATGAAGGGTCTGGGGCGATGAGCGGGATGTTCCGGAGCGCGTTGCGCAGCGTGATGGCGAGTCGCAGCCGGTTCGTGCTGACGGGTGCGGCGATCATGCTGTCGGTCGCGTTCCTGGTCGCGACGCTGGTGCTGTCGGACTCGATGCGCGGTCGGGCAGCGGACGACATCGCCGCTGCCCTCGCCGGGACGGACGCCGTGGTGCAGGGCGTGACCCTCGGCGCATCGGACGGAGGACCGGGCGAGCTCGGCGGCTCGGTGCGCCGGGCGTTGGGTCCGGACGTCGCCGAACGGGTGGCCGAGGTCGACGGTGTCGCCGGCGCTGCGCCGCAGTGGATCGGCTTCGCGAAGCTGGTGGTCGACGGCTCGTCGGTGGGCACCGGTACCGCGACCGACGTGGGTCGCAACTGGATCGCCGATCCCGTGCTGAGCCCCTTCCGCCTCGCCGCCGGACGAGCACCGGTCGAGGCCGGGGAGATCGTGATCGACCGGTCGCTCGCGAGTGCCGCCGGCGTGGAGCCGGGCGACCAGGTGCAGGTGCTCACGGCCACGGGGATGCACGACGCGACCGTGACCGGTGTGGCCACCTACGCGGAGGCGGACACGGCGCCGCTGCAGCGCACGGTGCTGCTGCCCGACGCCGCCGTGCCCGGCTGGTTGGACGCCGAGGCGCCCACCGAGGTCGTCGTCGACATCGCCGAGGGGAGTGATCGAGCCGAGGTGATCGGCCTGCTGTCCGAGCTCCCGGGTGTCGAGGTCACCAGTGGCCCGGATCACGTCCGCACGATGCAGGACGCCGCCACGTCACCGCTGCAGTTCCTGACCGTGTTCCTCCTCGCGTTCGCCGTGGTGGCCGTGCTCATCGGTGTCACCATCATCTTCAACACCTTCAGCCTCACCGTCGCCCGCCGTCGACGCGAGTCCGGGCTGCTCCGTGCGATCGGGGCCGAGCGACGTCAGGTGCTGGGTGGCGTGGTGGTCGAGGCGCTGCTGATCGGTGCGGTCGCGACGGTCGCCGGCCTGGCGGGTGGCATCGCCGGAGTGGGCGTGCTGCGATGGCTCGTGGGGCTCACGGGCGTCACCCTCCTCACGGGGCCGTCGATCGTGAGCTCGACGTCGATCGTGATCGCGGCAACGGTCGGTGTCGGTGCGACCCTGCTCTCGGCGTGGATCCCGGCCCGTCGTGCTGCGGCCACGCCGCCGATCGAGGCGCTGCGCGACAGCGCGGCCGAGCCGCGGGTCGTGAGCCCGGTCCGCACCGCGGTCGGTCTCGGTCTCGCCGCCGTCGCGATCGCCGGCGGGGTCACCGCCGTGGCGCGGACGAGCACGACGTGGCTGCTGCTCGCCGCAGCCGTCGTCCCGGCGCTGGTGCTGTGCGGTCCCGCGATCGTGACGGCCGCTGCTCGCTGGTCCGCGCCGGTGGCCCGCCGGCTCGCCGGGGTGCGCGGGTCGATCGCGGCCGGCAACCTGGCGACGAGCCCACGGCGGGCGTCGTCGACGGCGCTCGCGCTGATGCTCGGTACGGCCATGGTGACGATGTTCGCGATCGTCGCGAGTTCGCTCACGAACGCGGTGGGGAGCGACGTGCGCGAGGGTCTGCGGGCGGATCTGGTGGTCACCTCGGCGACGGCCGACTTCCCGACGATCGACCCCACGCTGGCCGGACGGATCGGGGCGCTGCCCGAGGTGACCTCGGTGGCGTCGCTCGCGATCGCCGAGGGGATCGTCGACGGGCAGCCCACGGCCGTCGGCGGGATCGACCCGAGCGTGCTCCCGTCGATGTTCGACCTCGACCCCGTGGCCGGCGATCTCGGCGACCTGCGATCGGGCGGGGTGGCGGTGGTCGGCGACGACCCGACACTCCTCGGCGACACCGTGGTGGTCGAGTTCGAACGCTCGACCCTCGAGGCACCGATCGTCGCCGTGGTCGCGAGGAGCACCGGTGGATTCGACGCCCCGGCCCACTTCGTCGACCGCCGCGCGCTCGACGCATCCGTCGGTGGTCTCCTCGACGCGCTCGTCTTCGTGGACCTCGCCGACGGCGACGCCGCCCGGGCGGAGGCGGCCGTGCGCGAACTGGTGAGGGCAACGCCCGGCTCGTTCCTGTCGACCCGAGCCGAACACGTCGCGAACAGCGGCAGCGAGGTCGACGCGTTCCGGAACTTCATCGACGGCATGCTCTACCTCGCCGGGTTCATCGCCCTGCTCGGGGTCGCCAACACCACCGCACTGGCGATCAGTGAGCGCTCGGGCGAGATCGGGCTGTTGCGTGCGGTCGGCGCGACACGACGTGAGCTCCGCCGCATCGTGCGGCTCGAAGCTGCACTGCTGTCGTTCGTGGCAGCCGCGATCGGGACCGCCGTGGCGATCGGCTTCGGGTGGGCACTGATCGAGGTCACCGGAGGCACGGATCTCCCGTCCGTCGTCGTGCCCTGGGTCCGGCTCGCCGTCACCCTCGGTGTGGCGGTCGCCGCCGGCGTCGCGGCAGCGGCGTGGCCGGCCTACCGGGTCTCCCGGGTCCCCGTGCTCGAGCTGGTGAGCCGCGGCCGTTGACGTCCGTGTCCGCACCCGGCACCGCGCCATTCGGTGCCGGGTGCAGAGATCTCCCCGTGGAGTACGCGGCCGGCGGGTCCGGTGACGATGATCGTCGTGTGACACAGATGGACGACCGCACCAGCCCGGCCGAACTCGCCGTCCTGGTGGTCGCCGCGGCGATCTCGATCGGGGCGCTCTCGTTCCACCCGGACGTGCCGAGCGAGCGGCAGATGGTGGGGATCGCGCTGGCCGTCGTGGCGGCCCTGCTGCTCGGTGCGAGCGGTCGGTTCGGGTGGTTCGGGCGTGGCGGCCGCCTGGGTCGCCTCGCCGTCGTGGCGGTCGCGGTCCTCGACGTCGTCGCCCTCGCGACCGCCTCGAGCCCGGTCGCGCTGCGGCCGCTGCTCGCCGTGGCGCTGTTCTGGCTGGTGCGCCGCAGCGACCAGCGTTCGGTGATCTGGTTCGGATCGCTCGTCGCCGTGGTCGTCGCTGGCCTCGGCGCCACGGTGACGGGTGAACCGTTCTGGATCGAGTGGTCCACGGACACCGCGGTCCTGCTGCTCCCCATCGCCGCCGCCGACGCCCGCCGGGCCAACGTCCGCCGCAGGGCGGACGCGGTGGAACGACAGGTCGCCGAACGGCTCCAGGCGGAGCGGCTCCGGATCGCCCATGACCTGCACGACGTCGTCGCCCACTCGCTCTCGGCGATCACGGTGCAGTCCGGCATCGCCGCACACGTCTTCGACCGGGATCCCGAGGCCGCCCGGTCCGCACTCGTGGAGATCAACGACGCAGGCCGACGATCGCTCGACGAACTGCGGTCGCTCCTCGGGCTCCTCCGGTCCGACGAATCCGTCCCACTGCGTCCGGTGCCGGCCGACCCGGCCGGGCTCCACGGCGTGGTGGCTGCGGCGGCCGGCTCCTCCTCCACCTCGACGCGGATCGAGGTGGTGGAGGACGGCACCTATCCTGCGGACGTGGCAGAGAGCAGCGTGGTCACCGTGCACCGCATCGTGCACGAGTGCCTCGTCAACGTCGGCCGCCACGCGGGCGACGTGCCCACCACGGTCGAGCTCCGTCACGCCGAGCACGGCGTGCACGTCGCCGTGTCGAACGCCGCGCCCGTCACGCCGATCGGCGCCACACCGAGCACCGGGATCGGCCTGATCGCGATCCGGGAGCGAGCCGAACTCCTCGGCGGCACGCTCCGAGCGGGGCCCACCGACGGCGGCGGGTTCGCCGTGCACGCGTTCGTGCCCTACCGGCCCGCCACGGGGAGTGCGGCATGACGTCCGATCACGACGCGGCCCTCGACGCGGGGCGCGACATCCGGGTGCTGCTGGTCGACGACCAGGAGCTCGTCCGCCGAGGGTTCGCAGCGCTGCTCGCGAACGAGCCGGGCATCGAGGTGGTCGGCGAGGCCGAGGACGGGGCGCAGGGGATCGCCGAGACGTGGCGGACACGCCCCGACGTGGTCCTCATGGACATCCGGATGCCCCGGATGGACGGACTCGACGCCACTCGGGCCATCTGCGGTGACGACCGACTCCGCACCACCAAGGTGCTCGTGCTGACGACCTTCGCGCTCGACGAGTACGTGTACGAGGCGCTCCGCGCCGGCGCATCGGGGTTCCTGCTCAAGGACACCCCGCCGCGGCTCCTGCTCGAGGCGATCAGGGCCGCGGCCGAGGGTGACGTGCTGATCTCACCGGCGATGACGCGCCGGCTCGTCGCCGACCTCGTGCGTCGGCCGGTGTCCCGTCCGGGCGATCCGGGACCGCTCGACGTCCTCAGCGAGCGCGAGCGCGAGGTGCTCGCCGAGGTCGCGCGTGGCAAGACGAACGCCGAGATCGGTGCGGCGCTGTTCATGTCGCCGCTCACGGCCAAGACCCACGTGAGCCGCATCCTCGGCAAGCTCAACGCCCGCGACCGGGCGCAGCTCGTGGTGATCGGGTACGAGACCGGCCTGGTGAGCCCCGGCGAGTGACCACCGGCGAGTGACCACCGGCGGCCGCTCGAACCGTTCCCTGCGGCGACCACCCGCCTCGGTCGGCGGCACCTCGTCCCGGTGGAGTGCGCGGGCCCCGGCCGAATCCGCCTCCGATCGTCAGGGGACCCGGTCGAAGCCGGCGGGCTCGAGGTCGGTGGTGCGCCGGACGCAGCGGTCCTGGGTCTGATCGCCCCACAGGAACTCCTTGCCGTCCTCGGAGAGCGCGAAGACGTCCATGTCGACGCAGGCCGACACCTGGAACGTCGGAGCCGCGCACCCGTTGGACACGTCCTTGGGCACGCCGGCCGCGAGATCGCAGTCGTCGATCCCGAGACCCTGCAGGAGGCCGGGATCGGTCTCGAAGACCGTGAGGGTCGACGAATCATTGGTGCAGTCGACCTCGAAGCCTCCCGGGATCGACGACGGCCTCATGACCTCGCACGGTCCCACGGATTCGTACGCGAGCACCTGCTGCGTGAGGCCCTCGTCGAAGAACGCCTCCGTCGTCAGCCGCTGGGTGACCGTGTTCGGCGACGTCGAGCCCTCGAGCTCGACGGTCTGGAGCAGGTAGGCGGTGCTCCCGTCGGGGGCGGGCACGGGGGAGACGCGCTCGTAGGTCCCGATGAGCCGCTCGGCGTGGGCGGCCTCGGGAGTGGGGTCGGTGTCCGTGCTGCACCCGATGATGGCCACCGACGCGACCGTTGCGAAGACGTACAGCCCTCTCGACTTCATACCCATGGTGATGTGCTCCGTTCTGTGATCGTTGGTCGGGCGACACCTCGTCGCCTCGCCCGTCATGGTCGGCCACCGGTGGTGCCACCGTCATCGGACGCCGGTCGGTTCCGTTGGCGGGTCGACAGGCCCGTGGCCCCCGTACCGCAGCGCGTTCGCGTACGTCAGATGACGTACGCGACCGCCGTCGAGCGGCCGGTTCGCCCGAACCCGTGCATCCGTACCTTCTGGCACATGGGCCAACGTCTCAGCTTCAGAACCTCCCCGTCCCGACCCTCCGGCCGCCTTCCCGGCTCCACCTCGAGCGCCGCCGCAGAGCTCCGAGGGGTGAGCAAGACCTTCGGCGCCGGCGACCAGGCCGTGCGGGCGCTGAGGGACGTCACGATCGGCTTCGCGCCCGGCGTGTTCACCGCGATCATGGGCCCGTCGGGGTCGGGGAAGTCGACCCTGCTCAACGTGCTCGCCGGCCTCGACCGGGTCGATGCCGGTGAGGTGTTCATCGGCGGCACCGAGATCACCGGGCTCGAGGACCGGGGCCTGACGCTGCTCCGGCGCCGCCGGCTGGGGTTCGTCTTCCAGAGCTTCAACCTCATGCCCGCGCTGACAGCACGCGAGAACATCGTGCTCCCGAGCGAGCTCGACCGGCGCCGGGTCGACCAGGACGAGCTGGCCTCCCTCGTGCACTCGCTCGGGATCGCCGACCGGCTGCACCACCGGCCGTCGGAGCTGCCCGGCGGCCAACAGCAGCGCGTGGCGATCGCTCGGGCCCTGCTCGGCCGCCCCGACCTCGTGGTGTGCGACGAGCCGACCGGTGCGCTCGACAGCACCTCCGGCGCCGAGGTGCTGTCGGCGCTCAGGGCAGCCTGCGACGAGCGGCGCCAGACCGTCGTCATGGTGACCCACGACGCCGCGGCCGCCTGCCGCGCGGATCGGGTCCTGGTGCTGCGCGACGGCCGGCTCGTGGAGGAGATCGACGCGCCGACGCTCGACCGAGTGACGACTGCGCTCAACGACGCCGGTACGCCGGCCGCTGCCGGGTCGGTGGCGTCGTGAGCGGCCGTCGCAGCGTCGTCGGCCGTGCGATCGCACAGGTCCGCTTCGACCGCGCCCGCTGGATCGGGACGGCGGCTGCGATCGTGCTGTCGGTCGCCATCACCGCCACCGTGCTCCACCTCGCGGCCACCCTGACGAGTGCCGGCGAGCGCGAGATCCGAGCGGCCCGCACCACGGATCACGTGGTGGTCCGCGGCCTCACCATCGCATCGGAGGAGGGCGCGCCGGGGGAGACCTCGGTGCTGCGGGAGACGCTCGGCATCGAGGTGCTCGACCGGGTGGCCGCGATCGACGGCGTCGACGCGGCAGCAGGTGACGTCGAGCGGTTCGCCCAGCTGGTGGTCGACGGCCGGCTGGTGGTCGTCGAGGACGTGTCGGCCTACGTCGGGCGCGCCTGGGTCGACGACCCCGGACTCGCCCGCTTCGCCGTCGTCGACGGTCGCCCGCCGAGCGGTGGCGGCGAGATCGTCATCGACCGAGCGACGGCCGACGCGTCGGGTGTGGCGCTCGGTGACCGAGTCGGCGTGCTGTACGGGACCGGGATCATCGATGCCGACGTCGTCGGCATCGTGGCCTACGGGGCCGCCGCGCGGCAGCCGGGAACGGCGACGTTGATGTTCGACCCCGAGGTCATCGAGGAGGCAGTCGGCCAGTACGACACCGTGGTCGCCCGCAGCGACACGCGCACGGAGCGAGAGCTGCTCGACGCGATCGGCGCCGAGCTCGGCGACGACGTCGAGGTGCTGACCGCCGGCGCGGCCACCGACGAGGCGGTCGACGCGTTCAACGGCTCGCAGCTGCTGGTGCGCGGCATCCTGCTCGGCGCAGCGGTGCTCGCGACGTCGGTGGGGGCGCTCGTCGTCGCGAGCACCATCGCGATCACCATCGCCCAGCGCCGCCGCGACCTCGCCCTGCTGCGACTGGTCGGAGGTGATCGCCGACAGGTGTTCGCGTCGATGCTCACCGAGGTCGGCCTCGTCTCCGTCGTCAGCGTCGCCGTCGGCCTCGCGCTGTCGGTGATCGCCGCCGGCCCGGCGTCCGGCGTGCTGCGCCGCCTGGCCATCGACGTTCCCGCCGACGCAGGTGCACCGTCGGCGCAGATCCTGCTGCTGTCGGGGATCGTGGGCGTCGGTGCATCGTTGGTCGCCGCGATCCGCCCCGCACTCGCCGCAGCATCGACGCCGCCGGTGGAGAGCCTGCGCGGCGCCGAGGTCGCCCGGGTCGCGGTGGGCCGGGTGCGCATCGTCGCCGCCTCGCTCGGAGCGGTCGTCGGCGCGCTCGTGCTCGTGCTCGCATCGGGGGTCCCGTCGATCGCCGGCTTCCTCCTGCTCGCCGTGTCCGCAGTCGTGCTCGCCCCGGCTCTGGTCGGAGCCGTCGGCGCCGTCGCGGAGCGACCGGTCGCCCTGGTCGACACCACCGGCCTCGTCGGGCTCCGGCAGGCTCGTCGCGACCCCGCCCGGGTCGCCAGGTCGGCGACCGGATTGTGGCTCGGCGCGGCGCTGCTGATCGCGACGGCGGTGCTGTCCGAATCGTTGACGGCGTCGCTCACCGACACGGCGCGGTCGGCAGTTCGGGCCGACGTGATCGGGTCGTCGGCCGACGACGACGTGCCGACCATCGCCGAGGACACCGTGGCCCGCCTGGCCGCCGACGACCGGATCACCGCGGTGTCGGCCATCCGGATGGTCGAGGCGGCGACCGCCCCGGTACCCGGTGCGGCGATCGAGTCCGTCGACGTCGGCGCCGTCGATCCGGCGACGATCCTCGCTGCGTACGACCTCGACGTCGTCGGCGGCGATCTGGTGCAGCTCGGCTCCGGCGCCGTCGCCGTGCACGACAGCCTCGGCCTGGCCGTCGGCGACGTCGTCTCGCTGGAGTTCCCGTCGGGAACGACCCGCGACCTCACGGTCGGTGCCGTGTTCGGCCAGCGGTTCGCCGGTTTCGGGGCTCCCGACTACCTCGTGTCGCTCGATGTGCTGGCGGCCGTCGAGGGACCCGGCCTGTTCAGCGAGATCTTCGTGAGCGTCGCCGACGACGTCGACCCCGCCGATGCCCGTAACGTCGTCGCGGACCTGCTCGGCCCCAGCGTGGGCATCGTGCGGGGTGCATCGGACTACGGCGATCCGGCCGGCCAGATCGGCCCGGCCCGGACGCTCATCGACGGTCTGGCCTGGGTGGCGATGCTCATCGCCGTCGTCGGGCTGCTCAGCGCTATCGTCCTGTCGGTGGGCAGCCGGCGTCGCGAGATCTCGATGTTCCGTGCGATCGGGGGCACCAAGGTGCAGGTCTGGTGGATGGTCACCGCCGAGACGCTCGTGGCCGGTGTGCTGGCCGCGGTGATGTCGCTCGCGGTGGGGCTCGGATCGTCGGTCGTGCTCGTCGACCTGCTGGCGGGCGACGACCCGGTGCCCTGGACCCTGCCCGCCGTGCGCGTCGCCGTGATCGCCGGCTCCCTCGTCGCCCTGGCCTGTGCCGTCGCGGTGATCCCTGCCCGCAGCGCCACCCGACTCTCGCCCGTGAAGGGCATGGCACGACCGTGACGTCCCGGAACGCGGCGCCGCCTGCGAGCCCCGTCGCGGGCGGCGCCGTGCACACCGCGGGCGACTTCGCCCGCAGTGGCCTCGGCCGCAGTGGCCTCGGCGCCGGTGGCCTCGGCGCCGGTGGCCTCGGCGCCGGTGGCATCACCCTCGCCGACGTCGTCGTCGGCGCGCTGGTGGGTGCGCTCAGCGCGCTCCAACTCGTCATCGGTGACGCCGGTGCCCCACCGCTGGCGGTCGCAGCGGCGGCGGTGACCGCCCTGGCGCTCGTCGTCCGACGCGCTGCGCCGATCGCGGTCGCCGTCGTGTGCCTGGGAGCGTTCGCCGTCGTCGTCGCCGTCCTCGACGAGCCGGGGCTCGTGCAGGCGGGGCCGATGGTCGCGCTGTACACCGTCGGTCAACGCGTCGCCCCCCGCACCGCGGCGCTGGTCGCCGCCGTCTGCGGAGTGATCGCGGTCGGTCTCGTCGCGATCGACACCGAGAGCTCGACCGACATCGTGACCGGGGTGTTGCTCGTGGTCGTGTCGATCGCCGGCGGGCAGGCGGTCGCGAGCCGCCACGCACTCGTGGCTGCGCTGGAGGGCCGTGTCGATGCGTTGCGGACCGCGCAGGACCTCGAGGTGGAGCGGCGTGTGCTCGAGGACCGGCTCCGGCTCGCCCACGAACTCCACGACGTCATCGCGCACACGATCACGGTCGTGAACCTGCAGTCGAGCGTCGCGCTGCGGCACGTGAAGGGCAACGAGCCCGCCGAGGCGGCGCTCGGCTCGATCCGCACGGCGAGTGCGCAGGCCCTCGACGAGCTGCGGACGATGGTCGGCCTGCTCCGCAGCGGCGACGAGCAGGTGCCCGTCGCGTCGGCGCGGTCCATCGTCGAGCTCGTCCGCTCACTCGACGGCCCCCGCCTCGCCATCCGAGCATCGATCGACGAAGCGCTGCTCGAGGACGTGCCGCCGGCGGTGCTGCTCGCCACGCACCGGATCGTGCAGGAGGGCCTCACCAACATCGTGCGCCACTCCGCCGCAGGCCGCGCCGACGTCGCGATCGGGGTCGACGAGGGAGCGCTCACCGTCGAGGTCCGCGACCCGGGCCCCGCGAAGGATCACCCGACCACGGTCGGTGGCTTCGGACTGGCCGGGATCCGTGAGCGGGTCGCCGTGCTCGGCGGCTCGGTGGTGCACGGACCGGACGCGGGGTCGGGGTTCACCGTCCGCGCCACGATCCCGCTGGCGCGATCCACGTGAGCGAGCAGGTGGACCCCATCCGCGTGGTCATCGCCGACGACCAGGCGCTGGTCCGGGCCGGCCTCCGCCAGCTCCTCGACGACCATGACGACATCGACGTCGTGAGCGAGGCCCGCGACGGCGCGACAGCGGTCGCTGCCGTGCTCGGGCACCGGCCCGACGTGGTCCTGATGGACCTCCGCATGCCCGGTGTCGACGGAATCGAGGCGACCCGGTCGATCACGGCTGCCGGCGTGAGCACCCGGGTGCTGGTACTCACCACCTTCGACAACGACGGTCTCGTGATCGAGGCCATCCGGGCCGGCGCCAGCGGGTACGTCCTCAAGGGGATCGAGCCCGACGACCTCGCCGACGCGATCCGAACCGTCGCTCGCGGCGACTCGCTGGTGTCGCCCGCGGTGACGCGTGTGATCCTCGACGTCGTCGCCCGGACCAGCCGGCCCGATCCCGAGAGCACGGCACTCATCGAGTTGCTCACCGCCCGCGAACGCGAGATCGTCGCCGACGCCGCACAGGGCCTGTCGAACCTCGAGATCTCGCGGCGACGCCACCTCTCCGTCGCGACCGTCCGCACCCATGTCGGGCGAGCGATGCTCAAGGTCGGCGCGCGCGACCGCGCCCAGCTGGTCGTGATCGCGCATCGCGCCGGCCTCGCGAGCGGCCCCGCCTGACGCGACCGCACGCGCGGCGGCCGTACGTCAGATGTCGTACGGCAGAGCCGTCGAGGGGCTGGCTCGGCCGAATCGGGGCGTCCGTACCGTGCTCGTCATGACAACCAACCACCTCCCCGAACCCCTGTCCACCCTCCGTCTGCGCGGCGCCGGCCGGCGGCTCCTCGCCTCCGCGGCCGTCGTCGTGCTGTCGCTCGGCGCCGTCGCCTGCTCGTCCGACGGCGAATCGACCCAGGCCGAGCCGGCCCCGACCACAGCCCCGACCACAGCCCCTGCCGTCCCGGCGTCATCGGCGCCGACGGCCGACACGGCCACGCCCACCACCACGGCTGCGACCTCGGCCACCGCCACGACCGACGACGTCGAGGTGGTGCAGCGGGTCGCCATGCGCGACGGCGTCGAGCTCGCCACCTACGTCTACCTCCCGGCCGGGACGGGCCCCTTCCCGACGCTGGTCCTGCGCACCCCCTACGGGCTCCCGCTCACGCCGATCGGCGGGTACCAGGACGATGATGCGCTCGAGGAGACCGGCCTGCCCGACGAGGAGGTCGGCTGGCCGCTCGTCACCGACGCAGGGTTCGCGCTCGTCGTCCAGGAGACCCGGGGCACCGGTGCATCCGGTGGAGCGAATGCGCTGCTGACCACCGAGGGCCCCGACGGCTACGACACCATCGAATGGGTCGCCGACCAGTCCTGGTCGAACGGCCGGATCGGCATCATGGGCGACTCCGCGGCAGGCGTGGCAGCAGCGCTCGCTGCGGCGGAACAGCCCCCGTCGCTCGACGCGCTCTACACCCAGAACGCCAGTCACTCCCTGATCGACGACCTCACGTCGCCGGGCGGTGCCGTGAGGATCGAGTCGATCGTGGCCTTCACCGGCGGACAGATGCTCGAGCTCGGCGACGAGCACTACGACGCGAGCGGGGTCGACGAGGCTGCCTTCGAGGGCCCGATCGAGCGGCTCGGCGGCGACCTCGAGACCCTCGTCGGCGGCGTCGACGATCCGGTCGGTGCCGGATGGGCGCAGCTCGACCGGACCGCACTCTCCGACGTCGCACCGCTGATCCCGGCCTTCGAGCAGTTCCTCACTGCCGACCCCGGGGTTCGGGACCGCATGGACACCATCGGTGACATCGAGGTGCCCGTCCTCGCCGTGTCGATGTGGCACGACGTGTTCGCCCGCTCGAGCTTCGAGGCCGCCCTCGACGCCCAGGAGCGCGGGGCCGATTTCCGGCTCCTCGCGATGCCCGGCTCGCACTACGAGATCGACGATCCCGAGAACTGGCCGGTCACGCCGATGCTCGACTTCTTCCGCGAGACACTGATGGACGGCGAGCGCACGCTCGACCGGTTCACCTGGCAGGCCATCGGATCCACCGAACTCGAGAGCTCCTCCGTGTGGCCTCCGACCGGATCGGACTCGGAGGCGTTCCGGCTCGGCGATGGCACCATCGCCGCCACCGCCGGCAGCGGCAGCGTGTCGTTCATCTCCGACCCGACCGATCCGATCGCGACCAATGCCGGGATGTCGCTCGTCGCCCTCAGCGGCCCCGGCGAGAACCCCTCCCTCGCCACCACCGGCCGCACCGACGTCGTGTGGTTCGACTCCGAACCCCTCACCGACCCGCTGCGGCTGCGAGGCCCTCTCGAGCTGGTCGTCGACGTGACCGCGGACGCCCCCTCGATCGACGTGTCGGCCCGCCTCCTCGCCGTCGACGCAGACGGGTCGAGCCGCCTCATCCGCTCCGCTCACGTCAGGAGCGCGGCACCCGTCGGCTCCAACCGGCAGCTCACCATCCCGTTCGGCGACATCGCCCACGACATCGGGGTCGGCTCCGTGCTCCGACTCGAACTGGCGGGGTCGGACCTTCCCGCCTGGAGCCTGAATCCGCAGACCGGTGACACCGACCCGCTCCGGTCCACGACACCGATTGCTGCGTCGATCTCGGTCGACCTCGCGACGGCGGAGCTGAGGATCACCAGGTCCTGATCCGGGGGCGAGCGCACGGCGCGGCGCCGGGCGCTGCCCTCACGGAGGGCAGCGCCCGGACCGGCCGGTGCACGCACCGGCCGGTCGCCTCACGAGCGGCGATCGCGTGGGCACCGACGAGTCGGCGCCCTCCGACCCGTCGGACGAGCGACGACGAAAGGACACCGAGATGACCCCGAAGAACAGCGTCTGCATCTCGTTCGACCACGACGCGCCCGAGGCGTGCGGGTGGTGCAGGGTCCGATCGTGCGAGCATGGCCTCGTGCACGATCACGACGATCACGATCACGATCACGATCACGACCACGACCACGACCACGACCACGACCACTCGGACCTGACGGACATCGCCGCACGGGTGCGGGCGCTCGAGTCGGTGCTGATCGACAAGGGCTACGTCGACCCGGTGGCGCTCGACGCGATCATCGA
>WLDE01000054.1 GCA_009704985.1 Actinomycetota bacterium
CGCCCCGCCGACCAGCATCGGTGAATCGCCAGCGGCACCCAGGAACTCGCACCCGACCTGGGTGCCACCGTCCACCGCTGACCAGCACCGGTGAAGCGCGCGTGGCACCCAGGACCCGCCACCCACCAACCTGGGCGCCAGCATCCACCGCCGACCAGCACCGGTGAATCGCCAGCGGCACCCAGGAACTCGCACCCGACCTGGGTGCCACCGTCCACCGCTGACCAGCACTGGTGAGCCGCCAGCGGCACCCAGGACCCGACGCCCGCGATCCTGGGCGCCAACCACCCCGCCACTCCAGGCGATTCGCGAGCGCGTGGCACCCAGGAACTCGGACGGCTGCGCCAATCTCGGGCGACACCGGATGATGACGTCGGCGTCAGAGAGTGGTGATCGTCGTCGTGAGGCCGAGGCGCCGCGCGGTCGGCCATCGACGGTCGGTGGTGAGGAGACGATCGGCCGGAGCGTGCGCAGCGGTCGCGATGACGAGGGCGTCGGGAAGCCGGACCGAGGCGTGCGTGGCCCGGATGCGCGCCGCTGCCCGGGCGATGTCCGCGTCGAGGGCGACGATCTCGATCGGCAGCCGGACGACGAGTTCGTCGACGAGGTCGACGGCCCGACGGCCGCGACGCCAGGGACCGACGAGGCACTCGGCGAACGCCGATGCGGCCATGGCCAGACGATCGCCGGAGCCCACCGCCTCGGTGAGCGCGCGAGTGGCAGATTCGTGGTGGGCGTCGCTCGCGTCGAGGAAGCCGATGACGACCCCGGCGTCGAGGTGGATCAGTCCCATTCGTCGCGCAGGACGTCGAGCCCGGCATCGGAGTAGACGCCGGTGAGCGCACCCGAGAACTCGGCCAGCACGTCGTGCTCTCGCTCCAGGATGACGCGCCCCGGTCCGTCGGCGCGGGCCACGAGGCGCTCCCCCGCTTCGAGGCCGGCGGCGCGCAGCTCCGCGACCGGGATGGTCACCTGGTGCTTGGAGCTGATCGTGGTCGCCCCTCGACGACGACCCTTTACCTTCGCCATAGAAGTAAAGGTATCGGTCCACACCCACGGCGGCAACGCCCTCGGTCGAGCGCCGTGGTGGCGTCCACCAGTTCCGACGCCTCCTTCGTCGACTCGCTGCGGATGGCTCGCGCCGAGCCGAAGGATCCGGAAAATCTTCTCCGAGAGCTGTCGATTCCCGTGAGGGGTTGCGTCATCCAAGTGCCGGCGAGGCACGAGGCCTCGCTCGAAGCACGGATGGAGCACCCAGATGAGCAGATCGCAGAACCCCAGCACCTCCGCCCGGACCGGCTCGAGGACACCACTCGACGTCAGTGTGACGGCAACCATCGCGGCGCCCGCCCGGGTCGTCTACGACCTGATCAGCGACGTCACGCGGATGCCCGAGTTCAGCCCGGAGAACATCCGTGGCCAGTGGCTCGGCGGTGCGACCGGCCCCGCCGTCGGGGCCCGGTTCAAGGGCACCAACCGGCTCGGCAGCACCACCTGGTCGACGAAGCCGACCGTCACCGCAGCCGAGCCCGGACGGCGCTTCGCGTTCCAGGTCCCCGGTGCCAGCGGCGCGCTGTGGACCTACGAACTCACCGAGTGCGACGGCGTGACGACGGTGACCGAGTCGATGGTCCAGCAGCGGCCGTCGTCCCCACTGATCCGCTGGTTCCAGCGACGGGCGGGCGTCACCGACCGCGCGGCGAACCTCCGGGCCGCGATGACCACCACCCTCGAGCGCGTGGCCGCCGCCGCCGAGCGTCGCTCCGTCGCCGCCTGATCCGCTCGGCACGTCCCATCCCCACGGCGACACCCCGACCCGGGATCGTCGTCAGCCAGCAGTCGTTCCGACTCCCGACCCCACACACCGACACCACGAAAGGTACAACGAGAACCATGGAATACATGATCCTGCTCTACAGCGACGAGAGCTTCGAGATGCCCGCCCCGGACACGCCCGAGTTCGGCGAGTTCATGGGCGAGTGGATGGCCTACAACCAGAAGCTCATCGACGGCGGACACTGGGTGTCGGGCGCCAGCCTGCAGCCGACCACCACCGCCACCACCGTCACCAAGTCCTTCGGCGCGGCGCCCTCGATCACCGACGGCCCCTACGCCGAGACCAAGGAGCAACTCGGCGGCTACTACCTCGTCTCGGCCGCGGACCTCGACGAGGCGATCGCCCTCGCGAAGGAGGTCCCGATCCCCGTCGGCTCGTTCGAGGTGCGACCGGTCGCGTTCCGACCCGACGCCGCCTGAGCAACGGTGTCGACGGCCGACGACGTCGACGCAGCCCTCACCCGGCTGGCACGCGAGGAGAGCGGGCGAGTGCTCGCTCTTCTCGCGCGCCGCCTCCGCGACCTCGACCTCGCCGACGAGGCCGTCCAGGACGCCCTCGCCACGGCCGCGCGCCGATGGCCCGTCGACGGGATCCCGAACAACCCCGCGGCCTGGCTCTTCACCGTCGCCCGCAACCGAGCGATCGACCGCCTCCGACGAGAGGCGTCCCTGCGACGTCGCACCCTGACCGCCGCACCCGATCTCGTGCGCGCCGCCGACGACGGTCCGATGATCCCCGATCCGACCGGAACCGACGCCATGATCCTCGAACCCGACGAGCAGCCGCTGGCCGACGACCAACTCCGCCTCATGCTGCTGTGCTGCCACCCGGCCCTCGATCGGGACACACAGGTGGCCTTGACGCTGCGCCTCGTGGGCGGCCTCACGACGGCCGAGATCGCGGCCGGTCTGCTCGTGCAGGAAGCGACCCTGGCGCAACGGATCGTGCGGGCGAAGCGCAAGATCCGTGACGCAGGCATCCCGCTGACGATCCCGGTCGACCTCAGCGAACGCGTCGACGTCGTCCTCGGCGTCCTCTACCTCGTGTTCAACGAGGGCTACCTGTCGCGTTCCACCGATGCCGTCGTGCGGGTCGACCTCGTCGACGAGGCGATCCGGCTCACCCAGGCCCTCGCCGACGTCGTCGACGACGATCCCGAGGTGCTCGGCCTGCTCGCGCTTGAGCGGTTCCACCGGGCACGGTCGGCCACCCGGACGGACCACGCCGGCGATCTCGTCCTCCTCGACGACCAGGACCGCACGCGCTGGGACCGGCACGAGATCGCCGCGGCCGAACGCATCCTCGTGCGCGCCATCCGGCAGATGCAGCCCGGCCCGTACCAGCTCCAGGCGGTGATCGCGCGCCACCACGCCGTCGCCTGCACGGCCGCCGACACGGATTGGCCGTCGATCGTCGCCGCCTATCGCCAGCTCGTCGCGATGACCGACTCACCCGTCGCGCGGCTCAACCACGCGGTCGCGGTCGCCATGGCGGACGGAGCCCACGCGGGCCTCGCCGAACTCGAACGCGTCGACGGCCTCGACCGGTACCACCTGTACCACGCGACACGCGCCGAGCTCCTCCACCGCGCCGGCCGCCCTGCCGAGGCCGCGGACGCCTTCGCCGTGGCGATCTCGCTCACCGGCAACGAGGCCGAACGGCGGCACCTGACCCGCCGTCGCAGGGCCGTGCTGGGGGCCTGAGGTCCGCTGCCGCTCGGGTCCGGTCCGCGGACAGGGGTGCGGACCGGCGCTAGATGCGCTCCCAGTAGCGGCGGAGCTCCCAGTCGGTGACGGTCTGGTTGAACGCCGCCCACTCGGCCTTCGCCATCGTGAGCACGTGGTGGTGCACGTCGTCGCCGAAGCACTCGCGGGCGATGTCGCTGCGCTCCCACAGAGCGATCGCGTCGGGCAGGTTCCACGGGATGCGATCGATCTCGGGCGCCGTGTAGCCGTTGCCCACGTACGGCTCGCCGAGCTCGAGCCCGTGGCGGATGCCGTACAGGCCGCCGGCGATCGTGCCGGCGAACGCGAAGTACGAGTTCGCGTCCGCACCCGGGATCCGGCACTCCACACGCGTCCCCCTGCCGTGACCCACCTTGCGGAACCCGAGCGTGCGGTTGTCGACACCCCACCCCACACCCGTCGGCGCCCACGACCCCGGCTGGAACCGCTTGTAGCTGTTCACCGTGGGCGCCCACAGCAGGCTGAACTCGCGGGCCGTGGCGATCTGACCGGCCAGGTAGTGGCGGAACAGCTCGCTCATGCCGTGCGGGCCGTGGTGGTCGTCGAACAGCGCGGTCGACCCGTCGAGGCTCCACAGGCTGGAGTGCACGTGGCACGACGAGCCCGTGTCGCTGAAGTCGTACTTCGCCATGAAGCTCACCGACCGGCCGCTGAGGTGGGCGATCTCCTTCGCGGCCGTCTTGTAGACGCTGTTGCGGTCGGCCATCTCGACCGCGGTGGTGTAGTCGAGGTTGATCTCGTGCTGCCCGCGGCCGGCCTCGCCCTTGGAGAACTCCACCGGCACACCGGCCGCCTCGAGGTGGCGGCGGATCTGCCCGAGCACGTACTCGTCCTTCGTGGTCTGCAGCACGTGGTAGTCCTCGAGCCACGGCGAGTGCGGCACGAGGCCGCGGTAGCCCTTCTCGTGGGCCTCGTCGTAGGTGTCCTTGAACAGGTAGAACTCGATCTCGCTCGCCACCATCGGCAGGAACCCGAGCGCCGCGGCCGCCTCCACCTGACGGCGCAGCACGGTACGCGGCGCCACCTCCACGAGCTCGCCGGTGCGCACGTCGAACAGGTCGCACATGATCATCGCCGTGCGCTCCACCCACGGCACCAGCCGGATGGTGCCCCAGTCGGCACGGGCGAGCATGTCGCCGTACCCCTGGTCGTAGCTCGTGAACCGGTAGCCGTCGACGGGGTTGTTGTCGATGTCGCAGGCGATGAGGTAGTCGCAGTTCTCCGTGCCGCCGTCGGCCACCTGCTGGAGGAAGAAGCGGCCGGTGGTGCGCTTGCCGACCAACCTGCCCTGCAGGTCGGGGAACACCATCAGCACGGTGTCGATCTCACCGCCGCGGATGAGACCTTCGAGCGCTTCCCGGGACACCTCGACGCGTGACGTCATGGTGCAGGACGGTAGCGGTTGTCGCCGATCGGCGGTTCGACCGGCCCGAACACTCGGGGCCGTCGACCGGGGCCGTCGAGGGTCAGGCCTTCTTCTTGGCCGGTTCCTTGGCGGGCTTCAGCACACCCTTGGCCAGCGCCTCGTCGAGGTAGCGCTCGGCCTCCTCGGCGCTCACCTTCAGCGCGGGGGCGATCTCGCTGATCAGGTTGATGCGGGCACGGTCGTACATCGTGCGCTCGGCGGCCGACAGCGACGCGTCGCGGTTGCGGGCCGCCAGGTTCCGGACCACCTCGGCCACCTGGTACACGTCGCCGCTCTTCAGCTTCTCCTGGTGGTTCTTGAAGCGACGGCTCCAGTTGGACGGCACGCGGGGGTCGGCCTTCGACAGCACGGCCACCAGGTCCTCCAGTTCGTCGCTCGACACCGGCGGACGCACCCCCACCTCGGCCGCCTTGGCCGTGGGCACCGACAGGGTCATCTCGTTGATGACCGTGCGGAGGATGAGGTACTCCTGAGTGGAGCCGAAGGCCTCCATCTTCTTGGTCCCCATCACGATGCACGCACCGTGCTGGGGGTAGATGACGGTTTCGCCCTTCTTGAACTTCAAGGTGACCTCGCTCGTGGGTGGTCCGCAGTCGGTTGGGCCGCCCCGGAGGGTGTGCCCGGGTTCGGCGACCGGGCCGGCTGTCCGGTCATCAAAGGGTAGGGCGTGATCGCCGAATTCCCTCCCGGTCCCCCGGACGGGCGATCCCCCGATCCCTACGTGTCGCCGGACCCCGTCCGACCCGGGCAAGCTGGGGACATGTCCTCCGCATCGTCGCCCTTCGGCTTCTCCAGCACGACCGACGAGGTGCTCGCCGGGCGCGACCTCGGTGGTCGCCTCGTAGCGGTCACCGGCGCCTCCACCGGCCTCGGCGAGGAGACCACCCGCGCCCTCGCCGCGCACGGCGCCACCGTCGTGATGGCGGTACGTGACCTCGAGCGCGGCCGTGCCGCCGCCGACCGCATCCGGGCGAGCGTGCCCGACGCCCGGCTGCAACTGCGCGAGCTCGACCTGGCCTCGCTCGCGAGCGTCCGCTCGTTCGCCGACGGGTTCCTGGCCGACCACGACCGGCTCGACGTGCTGATCAACAACGCGGGCATCATGGCGTGCCCGCACGGCACCACCGTCGACGGGTTCGAGCGCCAGTTCGGCACGAACCACCTGGGGCACTTCCTGCTCGGCGTGTCGCTCGCCCCGGCCCTGGTGGCCGGTGCACCGAGCCGGCTCGTGTCGCTCAGCTCACGCGGACACTCCTTCGCCGACGTGGACCTCGACGACTGGAACTTCGAGCGCACGCCCTACGACCCGTTCGTGGCCTACGGGCGCTCGAAGACCGCGAACGCCCTGTTCGCGGTCGGCTTCCAGCGCCGCTACGGCGACCAGGGCGTCTCGGCGTTCTCCGTGCACCCCGGCGGCATCCACACCGAGCTCGGACGGGAGATGACCCGTGAGACGGTGACCGCGCTGCTCAGCCAGCTCGCCGAGTCCAACGCCGAGTTCACGTGGAAGACGATCCCGCAGGGCGCGGCCACGAGCGTGTGGGCGGCCACCGCGCCCGAGCTGGCCGGGCACGGTGGCGCCTACCTCGACGACTGTGGCATCGCCACCGTCGGACACGACGCCGGTCTGTCGAACGGGGTGCTCCCCTACGCGATCGACCCCGACCGGGCCGACGCGCTGTGGGAGCTCAGCGAGCGCCTCGTCGGCCTCGCCTGACCCCCGCACGGGTCACTCCGCCGGCCGCTCCACGAGCATGGCCGACAGGTCGACGAGCTCGCCGTCGCGCAGCACCGTCAGCGTGATCGTCTCACCGGGACGGCCGTCGCGGATCGCCGAGATCAGACCTCCCTGACCGCCCACCGGGCGGCCGTCGGCCTCGACCACGACGTCGCCCACCCGCACCCCGGCTTCGGCCGCCGGGCTGCCGGGCGTCACCTCGGCGATCACGGCGCCGGCACCGCCGTCGCTGCGCTCCTCGATCGCGACACCGAGGAAGCCCTCGGCGACCTCTTGACCGGCTGCGGCGGCACGGAGCAGCTCGATCTCGTCGAGCAGCACCCGCGACGAGATCGCGAAGCCGACGTTCGTGGCCGAGCGCGTGGCCGATCCCGTCGCGACGGCGGTGTTGATGCCGACCACCTGGCCGTCCGCGTTCACCAGCGGACCACCGGAGTTGCCCGACGAGATCGCGGCGTCGGTCTGGATGAGGCCGCCGAGCGCACCGATCTCGGTGACGAGCGTGCGCTCGAGCGCGGACACCACACCGGTCGTGACGCTGGCACCGCCGTCGAGCGCCAGGGCGAAGCCGATCGCGACGACCGGCTCGCCCACCTGGATGCTGTCGGGCGGGGCGATCGTCGCGGCGGGGAGGCCGGTCGCGTCGATGCGGAGCAGGGCGAGGTCGTTCGGCTCGTCGGCGGCGAGCACGGTGGCGGTGCGCGGCTCGGTCTCACCGTCGAGGCGCACCCGCACCTCGTCCGCGCCGTCGATCACGTGGGCGTTGGTGATGATCTCGCCGTCGGCGGTGATGATCACCCCGCTGCCGGTGCCGAACACGCGACCCTCGATCAGGCTGGTGATCGTGACGACGCTCGGACCGACGCGCTCGGCGATGCCGACCACGTCGAGCTCGGACACGGTGGCGGCGGCCACCGGCGTGCCGGCCGGCTCCTGCTCGGCGATGATCGGTGCCTGCACCGACGGGCCGAGGTCGCGTGCGACCGGGTCGTCGTCGAGCTGGGCGCCGATCACGCCACCGACGCCACCGGCGACGAGCGCCACCACTGCGGCGCCGGCCACCAGGGCGCCACCGCCGCGACGGCGGCGTGGCCGCTTCGGGGTGGGCGCCGCAGGCGTGGGCGGCGGGAAGGCACTCCCGTGACCGAACGGGCCGCCGGGACCCCAGGGCCCGGGGCCGTGGGATGCGGGGCCGAGGGATCCTTGGCCGGGGGGAGCTGACCGAGGTGGGGGGAACTCCATCGTCTCCATGACCCTGAGTATGGAGCCGGAGGGCTCCGCGGATGGTGAGAACCACGTGTGAACCACGACCGACCCGCGATGAGCGATGAGCGGCCCTGGCGCGCTCATCGCTCGTCGCGAGATGTGGTCGTGCCCCCGGAGAGACTCGAACTCCCAACCGACGGGGTAGAAACCCGCTGCTCTATCCGTTGAGCTACGGAGGCGTCGTCCGCCAGCCTAGGCGGGCCGGCCGGGGGTCGGCCGACGTCCGCCGGCCGACGTCCAACTCCGGCGGTTCAGCCGGCCAGCAGCTCGCGGCGCAGCAGGTCGAGCGCGGTGATGACGCTCATCTGGCGCATCTGGTCGCGCAGACCCGGCAGGCGCAGCGTGCGGGTGACCGTGCGGTCCGGCAGGGCGATGCCGACGCACAGCGTGCCCGCCGGCATGCCGTCCTGCTCGGCCGGTCCCGCCACACCCGTGAGCGACACGGCCACGTCGGTGTGCAGCACCCGGCGCGCCCCCTCGGCCATCTGCCGGGCGGCCTGCTCGTTGACCACCGGCCCCGGGTCCACGCCGAGCACCTCGAACTTCACCTCGCTCGCGTAGCTGACCACCGAGCCGACGAACACCTCGCTCGACCCCGGCACGTTCGTGATGCGGCCGGCCACGAGACCACCGGTGACGGACTCGGCGAGACCGAGGCGCCAGCCCCGTTCGCGCAGCAACTGCAGCACCACCGACTCCATCGTGTCGTCGTCGACGCCGAACACCTGGTCACCGAGGATCGAACGGATGCGGGCCTCCACCGGCTCCAGGAGGGCAGCGGCCTCCGCGGCGCTCGGCGCCTTCGCGGTGAGGCGCACCTTGATGCCCTCCCAACCGCTCGCCAGGAATGCGAGGGTCGGGGTGCCCGCCGCCTCCAGCTCGTCGATCACCGGGTCGAGCCGCTCGTTCAGACCGCTCTCGCTCTCGCCCCAGGTGCGCAGCGTGCGGCTCACGATCACCGACGGGTCGCCGTTGCGGCGACGCAGGTCGGGCAGCACCGCCCGCTCCAGCATGTCCTTCATCTCGTGCGGCACGCCGGGCACCGCGTAGACCACCTTCTCCACCCCGTCGACCACGACCGGGCAGATCAGGCCCGGCGCAGTGCCGCGGGTCTGGCGGATCAGCTCGGCGCCGACGGGCACCTGCGCCTGACGGAGGTTGTTCGCCGCCATCGTGCGACCACGGGCGGCGAACAGCTGCCGGATCGTCTCGGCGACCGACTCGTCGTGCACGAGCTCCGCACCCATCACCGCCGAGATCGCCTCGCGGGTGAGGTCGTCGTGGGTGGGACCCAGGCCACCGCACATGATCACCGCATCGGCATCCGCCAGCACCCGGCGCAGGATCGTCTCGATCCGTGCCAGGTTGTCGCCCACCTTCACCTGCAGCAGCGAGTCGATGCCGCTCGCCGCGAGCTGCTCGCCGATCCACGACGAGTTCGTGTCGACGATCTGCCCGAGCAGCAACTCGGTGCCGACGGCCACGACGTCACAGCGCATGACGGTCAGCCCACCTGGGTGTACGACACGGATCGCTTGGCCGTGTGCGCACGCCACAGGTACTGGAAGCCGCTGATCAGCGCGAGCGCCACGCTGATCCAGAGCAGGCCCTTCCACAGCCAGGTGGCGTCGAGCGCGGTGAGCGGCGCGATCGCGAACCCGACCGCCAGCTGCTGCGTGACCGTCTTCCACTTCGCGACCTTGCTCGCCGGCACGCTCACGCCCTTCGCCCCGACGAACGTGCGGTAGAGGCTGATCGCGATCTCACGGGCGGCGATGATCACGACCGGCACCACCCAGAACACGTCGCGGCTCACCAGCGTGAACATCGCGCCGAGCACCAGCACCTTGTCGGCGAGCGGATCGAGGAACGTGCCGAAGTTCGTCACGCCGTGGCGTCGGGCCAGGTAGCCGTCGATGCCGTCGCTCGAGCAGAGCACGAACCACAGCCAGAACGCGATCCACGACCCGCCCGCTTCCTCCGGGATGAGCAGGAACATCAGCGGTGCGATGAGCACGCGGCCGACGGTGACGAGGTTGGCCCACGTGGCGATCTTGGTGGGGTCGATCTTGGTGGAGGCGACCTTGCCCGGTTCGACGGCCATGGTCACACCTCGGTACGCGCGTCGACGGCGGTAGCGACGAGGTCGGGACCCATGGCGTCGACAATACGCACTTCGACGAAGCTGCCCGGCACGAGCGTGTCGGGCACCTCGATCACGCCGTCGATCTCCGGCGCCTCGCGGTGGCTGCGGCCCACACCCGGCTCGTCGACGAGCACCGTGGCGGTGGTGCCGATCAGGTCGTCGCGACGGCGGGCGGTGATCTCGTCCTGCATCTCGCGCAGCTCGGCGAGGCGCTGCTCCATCAGGCCGCGGTCCACCGCGCCGTCGAGCGTGTCGGCGTGGGTGCCCTCCTCCGGCGAGTAGGCGAAGAACCCGCACCAGTCGAGCTCGGCCTCCTCCACGAACCGCAGCAGCTGGTCGTGGTCCTCCTCGGTCTCACCCGGGTAGCCGACGATGAAGTTGCTGCGGAACGCCGCATCGGGCTCGCGGTCGCGGATGTCGGCGATGCGCCGCAGGAAGCGGTCGCCGTCGCCCCAGCGACGCATGCGGCGCAGCAGCGGCTTGCTCACGTGCTGCAGCGACAGGTCGAAGTACGGCACGCCGGTGTGGCAGATCGCGTCGATCAGCTCGTCGCTCAGGTCGCTCGGGTACAGATACAGCAGCCGGGTCCAGCGCACCCGGTCGCTCACCGCGCGCACGAGCGGCACGATCGAGCCGGCACCGAGCTCGTCGGGGCGATCCTTGCCGTAGCTCGCGAGGTCCTGCGCGACGAGCACGATCTCCTGCGCCTCGAGCTCGTCCACCTCACGCAGGATCTGGTCGATGTCGCGGCTGCGCTGCGGCCCGCGGAAGCTGGGGATCGCGCAGAACCCGCAGGAACGGTCGCAGCCCTCGGCGATCTTCACGTACGCCCACGGGCTCGCGCTCTTCGGCCGCGGCAGATTGAGCAGGTCGAGCGTGGGGATCGGCGCCGTGCTGACGGGGATCAGCTTCTTGCCGCCCTTGCCGCCCGCCGCGACGGGTGCCGGGTTCACCGGAACGCCGAAGCCGGCCACCTGATCGACCTCGGGCAGCGCCTCGGCGAGCTCGTCGCCGTAGCGCTCGGCCATGCACCCGGTCACCACCAGGCGGGCGCCGTCCTTTCGGTGCTCCTCGAGCGCCAGGATCGTGTCGATCGACTCACGCCGCGCCTCGTCGATGAACGCGCAGGTGTTCACCACCACCAGGTCCGCGGCCGATGCGTCGTCGGTGGGCGTCATGCCGTCGGCGAGCAGGGTGCCGATGATCTTGTCGCTGTCGACCTGGTTCTTGGGGCACCCCAAGGTCTCGACGTAGAAGCGCTGCCCCACGTCGGACGAGGCTACCGCTCGACCAACGACACGGCGCTGAGCAGCGCCCCATCGGCGTCGAGCACCTGCACACCCCACGGTTCCTCACCCGGCTCCAGTTCGACGACGGCGAGGCCGATGTCATCCAGCGGGTGGACGACGATCTCCGCACGGCTGCGCCGGTCGGTGAACAGGCCGACCTGTACTCCCCGCGATCCGGTGGCCACGAAGACGAACCGGTCGCTCCCCGCTCGCCACTGACCGACGCTGACGTCACCGACCTGGTATCGCGTCGACCGGCACGAGGTGGCCTGCCGCCCGACGACCAACCAGAAGCAGTCTCTGGCTGCCTGCACCGTCCAGTCGTCGCCCTCGACCACGAGTTTCCGCGTCGAGCTGTTCAGGACGTCGTCGTACGGGCCGAGGTCGTCCGTTGTCGACGAACAACTCGCGGTCACGGTGGCGACCACCGCGAGCACGGTGAGGAGCCGTGTCATGGCAGCGTCTCGCATGTCACGGGCAGGACGCCGTTCTCCGGCGTGGCCATCGTGACGGCGAAGCGGTAGTTCGGCAGGCCGGGGTGCTCCAGCGCCGGGACGCGCCGCACGGTGCCGTCGGCGTCGGTCACCACGAACGCCGCCACGTCGGCGTTGCCGAACAGCGCCACGGGTTGCGCCACGCCGTTGTCGCCATCGGCGACCGCCGAGCAGCGGTCGATCGCCGTCGCCGCCTCGGACAGTCCGATCGTCCCGCCGAGGAAGCTGACGGACAGGCCACCGGGCACGACATCTCGCTGCACGCTGCCCCGGACGAACGCCACGGGTGCGTCGTCCTCGAGCGCGATGCCCGGCGGCGCCCATGGGTCCATCGGTGCCATCAGCTCGTCCGGTGAACGGAAGCCTGCCCGTGCGCTCAGGTCGAACCAGATGTCTGGCGTGACGTACCACGCCGAGCGGGCGACGGTGAGGGCCTCGTCGAGGGTGAGGCCGACGGCACGCAGACCGAACGCGCCGGTGCTCCCCGTGGGCGAGTACCACCGCAGCACGATCGGCCCGTCGTCCTCCACGACGGTCGCCGTCTGCAACGGGACCAGTGGTTCGTCACGCCCCGGAAGCGCGGACAAGCCACCGGGGTCCTCGGCACTGACGATCGTCAACGTGTCGTCACCACGCGTCCAGCTCACCACCACCGTGTCGGCGGCCGCCACACCGTCGTAGCCCGGCACGGTCCCGTCGCCGTCGATCGTGCCGTCGTACGCCATGCCCTCGGAGACGAACAGCGGCACGGCGATCCAGCGTGCGGTGCCCGGCGGCGTGGCGAACACCTCGGTGCCCGAGCCGGTCCGCATCTGCCACACGCCCGCGGCACCGAGCAGCACCACGATCACCGCCGCAGCGGCCAACCAGCGTGTTCGGTGGTCGCCGTCGCTGCGGTCCTCGAACGGGACGGCCACGACGTCGGCCCACGAACGGGCAGGCAGGGCCAGGTCGCCCGTGCGGCCGAGCACGTCGCGCACCGGAGCGAGCAACGGATCAGTGGTCATCAAGCACCTCCGAGAGCTTCGAACGGGCCCGGGCCAGCTGGCGCCGCACGGTCCCCTCCCCAATGCCGAGTCGCGCGGCGACGGTCGACGGCGTGAGGTCCTCCCAGTACGTCAGGTGGATCACCGCGCGCTGCTGCGGGCTCAGCCGTGCGAGCGCTGCCGCGATCTCCGGCCGAGGGTCGGCGGTCTCCACCGCCTCGTCGTAGCGGATCGCCTCACGCCTCGCACGCCGGTCGAGCGTGCGCCAGTGCTTGCGGGCGGCGTTGAGCACCGACCGGTAGAGATAGGCGCGCAGGTCGTCCACCCGCTCCGTGCGGGTGCGCAGCACGCCGAGCACCGCGGCCGACACGACGTCGTCCGCGTCGGAGCTGCCGACGAGCGACGCGGCGAAGCGCACCAGTTCGTCGGCGTGCGCCCCGTAGCACTCGGCGACCTCGTCCTCCCGCACGCCCGTACGATCCCACACCCCCCGTCCCCGGGTGACAGGCGATCACGATCGAACCCGACTGCCGGACGAGAACGCCCTGACCGGGCCGATCGGTCCCGCGGTCGGGGTCAGAGGTGGTGGAGGCGGAGGCCCCGGTGGGGCCAGCGGGCGTGGAGCAGCTTGCCGGTGCCGCTGATCGTCACGTAGGCGTCGCGGTACTCGCCGCTGCCGTCGCGGTCGCCGAAGCAGATGTTCGTCGTCAGCAGGTCGCCCGTCGGGTGGTGCGTGGTCTCGCCCGTCGGCGTGATCACGGTGACACCACCGTTCACGAGCGTGGCCACGCACACGTTGCCCTCACCGTCGACAGCGAGCGAGTCGAGCAGCTGATAGCCCGGGAGGCCGCACAGCACCACGGTCGGATCGAGCGGGATCGCGGGCGCGAGCACGCCGGGCGACGCGATCGTGCGCTGGAACACGCGACCCGAGTGGGTCTCTGCCCAGTAGAGCTTGGTGCCGTCGGGCGACAGGCCGATGCCGTTCGGGCCCTCCACGGGGTGCACCACCTCGGTGATCGACGAGCCGTCGGCGAGCGCGTAGTAGATGCTCGTGAGGTCGCTCGTGCGGGCGGCGCCGTCGCGGATGCCGTGGTCGGTGAACCAGAAGCCGCCGTGGCCGTCGAACACCAGGTCGTTCGGAGCGCGCAGCGGCCGCCCGTCGCACTCGGTGTACAGGTCGGTGACCGCACCGGTGGCGAGGTCGACCTTCTGGATGCGGCCACCGATGTACCGGCTCGGGTCGAACGGTCCGGGCAGCAGCAGGTCGCCCAGGTCGACCGGCGTGAAGCAACCACCGTTGTTGCACAGATACAGCGCGCCGTCCGGACCGATCGCCGCGCCGTTGGGACCGCCCTCGATCTCGGCGACCGTCTCCTTCGTGCCGTCCGGGTGCACGCGGGTGATGCGCGGCCCGAACATCTCGACGAGGATCACGGTGCCGTCGGGCATCGCGATCGGCCCCTCGGGGAACCGCAGACCCGACGTGATCTCCGTGAACTGCAAGTCGCTCATGTGACGCACCCCCATGCGCTCCGACGGCATCGTGCCGTGCCTGCGGGCATCATGGCATCGGCGCCCGGCCACCGATGAGTCGAGGAGCCGGACCTCGTCGAACGATCGGAGGTGGACCGGGATGGGCTCCGCGAAACGCGATCTCGTCAGGGCTGACACCCGGCCTACGCTCCCCCCATGGGGGACCTGGCGGCCGACACCGCGCTCACACCCACCGGTGACGGCACCTTCACGGCGACGCTGTCACGCGACTGGGAGATCTGGGGACCGAACGGCGGCTACATGGCCGCGTTCGCCCTCCACGCAGCCCGCATCGCCTCGGGCCGTTCCCGACCGGCCAACGCGACGGTCCACTTCCTCGGCGCCGCATCCTTCGACGCACCCATCGAGGTGACCGCGGCGGTCCAGCGGGCCACGCGCCAGGCGTCGAGCCTTCACGTGCGCATCGACCAGCAGGGCAAGGCGCTGCTCGCGGCGATGGTGTGGGCGGTCGACACGGGCATCGACGGCCTCGAACACGACGACGCCCCGATGCCGTCCGTCGCACCGTGGCACGAGCTGCCCACGATGGCCGAGCGCATCGCCGGCGACCCCGGCGCGGTGCCGAGCCGCTACGGCTTCTGGGACAACTTCGAACAGCGACCGGTCACGTGGATGGACTCGGCCACCTGGGCACAGCGCGAACTCGAACCCGCCATCTACGAGAACTGGCTGCGCTTCGCCTCACCGCCGGCCACCGACGAGTGGACGCAGGCCGCCCGCCTGCTGCTCCTCGTGGACCTCGGAGCCTGGCCGTCGATCGGCCGTCGCCACCGCACGGAGGCATGGATGGCACCGAGCATCGACGTGTCCTGCGAGTTCCACCACCTCGACCCGACCGACGACTGGTGCCTGCTCCAGGGCACCAGCCCGGCGGCGCGCGACGGTCTGATCGGCAGCCATCAGCGGGTGTGGAACGAGCGCGGTGACCTCGTGGCGAGCGGCATCAGCCACCTGCTCTGCCGCCGGATCGGCTGACGCGGCCTCGGGGACGCAGGGTCAGGAACGCAACGTGAGCGTGGCGACCTGCAGGTCGCCGACACGACCGACGGACGCGACGACGTCGCGGTCGCAACCGAACAGACGCACCTTGGCGTCCGGTGATGCGGCGAGGTTCTTCATCCACTGCGAGTCGTCGCGCACCGTCGACACGACCACCGTGTCACCCACGCGCGCCGCGAGGAGCGGCACCCGGCGCGGCAGGCCGCTCACCCGCCCCGTGGTCTCGACGACCACCGGCCCGATCCCGATCAGCAGCGGGTTGCCCACACCGGCCTCGACGAGCGGACGCACCACCGCGTTCAGGGTGCGCAAGCCGCGGCGGAGCAGCTCGGACGGATCGGGCAGGGTGACGGCCATGCACCGCTCAACCGGGTGATGCGCTGCCGCATTTCGTGACGCCGGGCACCCGACGTGCCGGCCGCGCCGGCGACGGACGTTCGTCAGCTGCCCTGGAGCAGCTCGAACTCCTCGACCGTCATCAGCACCGCACGCGCCTTCGACCCCTCGCTCGGCCCGACGATGCCGCGCTGCTCGAGCAGGTCCATGATCCGGCCGGCACGGGCGAAGCCGACCTTGAGCTTGCGCTGCAGCATGGAGGTGGACCCGAGTTGGCTGCGCACCACCAGCTCGATCGCCTGCCGCATGAGTGCCTCGTCCTCGTCGTCGTCGCCCCCACCCGACGAGCCACCGAACATGCCACCGCCGCCGCCCTCGTTGTCGTCGCCCTCCACCCCGCTCACGTAGGTGACCTCGGGCGCCTGGCGACGCCAGTGGGCGACGACCTTGCGGACCTCGTCCTCGCTGACGAAGCAGCCCTGGATGCGCTGCGCCACGTTGGACGACCCGGGCAGCAGCAGCATGTCGCCCTTGCCGACCAGCTTCTCCGCGCCCGGCTGGTCGAGGATGACGCGGCTGTCGGTGAGCGACGACACGGCGAACGCCATGCGGGCCGGCACGTTGGCCTTGATGACGCCGGTGATGACGTTCACCGACGGGCGCTGGGTGGCGACGATGAGGTGGATGCCCACCGCACGGGCCTTCTGCGCGATGCGGGTGATGCTCTCCTCGACGTCGCGGGCCGCCACCATCATCAGGTCGTTGAGCTCGTCGACCACCACCACGATGTACGGCATCCGCTCGTACTGCGGTGCCGCGCCCTCGTCGAGCAGGCCCGGCATCGCCTCGCCCTGCAGGTCGCCCCGGTCGTACGCCGCGTTGTAGCCGCCGATGTCGCGGAAGCCGACCTCGGAGAGCACGTCGTAGCGGCGGTCCATCTCCTTGCACGCCCACTGCAGCGCGTTGGCGGCCTTCTTCGGGTTGGTGACCGGCTGGGTGAGCAGGTGCGGCAGCCGGTTGTACTGGCCCATCTCGACCTGCTTGGGGTCGATCAGGATCAGCTTCACCTGATCCGGCGTGGTGCGCATCAGCAGCGAGGTGATGATGCAGTTGATGCCGCTCGACTTGCCGGCGCCGGTGGTGCCGGCGATGAGCAGGTGCGGCGTGGTGGCGAGGTTGAGGAACACAGCCCGGCCGGCGATGTCCTTGCCCACGGCCACGTCGAGCGGGTGCGTGGCGACCTTCGCCTCGGGCGAGGTCATGATGTCGCCCAACGCGACCAGCTGGCGGGTGTGGTTGGGCACCTCCACACCGATCGCCGACCGACCGGGGATCGGCGCCAGGATGCGCACGTCGACGGCCGCCATCGCGTAGGCGATGTCGCGGTTGAGGCTGGTGATGCGGGCGACCTTCACGCCGGCACCCAGCTCCAGCTCGTAGCGGGTGACCGTGGGGCCGACGGTCATGCCGACGAGGCGGGTCTCCACCCCGTGTGACGCCAGCGACTCGACCAGGGTGGCGCCTCGGGCCTCGACCTCGGCCCGGTTGATCTGCTGGTTCTCGGTGCGGTTGAGGTAGGTGACCGGCGGCAGCGACCAGGCGCCCTTCTGCGCGCCCGGGCCGAGCTCGAGCTCGCTCTGCTCGCCCGGCTGGCCGTGGAACAGCGCCGGGTCGACCGGCACCTTCGCCCGCGACCGCTTGGGCTTGGCCGGCGCGACGTCGCTCCAGTCGTCGTCCGCGTCCGCGTCGTAGAGGCTCGGCCGGCGGTCGCCGTGATCCTCGTCGTACGGGTCGAACTCGTCGTACGGGCGCAGCTCGCCGCTGCCGTCGCGCTCGCTCTTCAGCGTGGCGATGTCGCCGATGCGGCTGCGGGCGCTGCGGGCCGCCTTGCCGAGCGGCGTGGCCACCGCGGCCGCCCCGCGACCCGTCTGCGACACGAGCTGCTTGATGGTGGAGCCGGTGATGAGCACCGTGCCGAGCAGCACGAGCGCCACGAACACCACGATCGCGCCGGCGTCGCCGGCGAGCCCGCTGAGCGGCTGTCCGACGAGCGCACCGAACCACCCACCGGCCGTCGAGAACGCGTCGACGTCGGCCATGATCTCCTCCGGCCCGCGCACCACGTGCAGCAGACCGAGGACCGCGAGGGCGGCCAGGGCGTACCCGAGCACGAGGCGCGGTCGGTTGTCACTGCGGCCCTTGTGCACGAGCGCCGCACCGACACCCACGAGCGCGACCGGCACGACGAACCGTCCGAGGCCGGTGAACCAGCCGAAGAGGGTCTCGACGGCCCGACCCAGCGGGCCGGCGACGTCGCCGTAGACCGCCAGGCCGACCAGGATGCCGGCCACGATGAGGCCCACGCCGGCGAACTCGTGCTCGCGCCCGCCGATCGCCTCGCGCAGCTCGGCCGATGCCGTGCCACGACCCGAGCCACTGCGCTCGAACCGCCCCGTCGCGTCGGCGGAATCCATCCGCTCCGTCCGGCCGGTTCGATCCTGCGACGACGAGCGCGACGAGCTGCGACCACTCGACTGCCGGGTGGTCGTCTGCCGGGAGGTGGACCTGCCGGTCTGCTTGGAGCTTCGGCCCTTGCCGGGGCCATAGGTGGCCATCGGGACCAACCTACCAATGGGGCGCGCGACGCCCGGTGCACCCGAGCGGTCGGCGCACCGCCTCTCGCACGACATCGCCGAGGGTGAACTGGTCATCCGGATCCACGTGCCGTGTCAGCGGCACGCGGCGGACACCGTGGCGGTGGTGACGCTCGAGTTCGACGACGGGGTGGAGCCGATCGTCGTGCCGTGGAGCGAGCTCGACCTCTCCCTCGTGCCCGTCCGCCGCTCCCGCTGAGCCGCCGCCCCGAGCGGGTGCTCTGGTGCTCGGCGTCAGAGCGTCTCGACGCCGACGACCAGTCCCTGACCGGTCACCTCGACCAGCAGCTGACCACCCTGGTCGTTCGACGTGAGCACGCTGTAGCGCACCGCACCCTGCGGCCCGCCCTCGATGAAGAACAGCTCCACGCGGCTCGACGGCAGCTCGGACGCCACGCACGACAGGACCCGCGCCGGGTCGATGTCGATGGAGTCGGCCACGAAGGTGTTGCCGGTGGCACCGGTGATCGGTTCCTCCGACGACAGCTCGCCACCCACGTAGGCGTACGGGGTGACCGTGGCGTCCTCCGCGTCGGCGACCAGGAGGTTCACCAGCGCCGAGGTGGCGTTGATCTCGAAGTACAGCTGCGGCCCGCCCAGTTCGGCCTCGAGCGCGGTGACGGCGGCGTCGATCTGGTCGACCGCGAGCAGCGGATCGCCCTCGGCGCACTCCGTCGGTCCGAACGGCTGCGTGGTCGGGGCGGATGCCTCGTCGCCGCTGCACGCAGGGGCCAGCAGTGCCAGGGCACCCGCCACGAGCGCGGGCGCCGCGAGACGGCGACGCATCAGGTCTCCATCACGACGGGGACGATCATCGGCCGGCGCTTCGTGCGCTCGTTGACGAACTTCCCGGCGGCGCGACGCACGTCACGCTCGAGGCTCTCCACGTCGCGCACACCCTCCGCCAACGCCTTCTCGACGGCGACGGCGACGGTGTCGCACGCCTCGTCGAGCAGATCCTCGGCCTCGGGGGCGTACACCCAGCCGCGGGTGATGATCTCCGGGCCCGTGAGCACCTTGCTCGTGCCGAGATCCACGGTGACGACCACCACGACCACGCCCTCCTCGGCGAGCACGCGACGGTCGCGGAGCACGCCCTGACCGACGTCGCCGACGATGCCGTCGACGTACAGGTAGCCGGCGGGGATGCGGCCGGCCGGGGCGAGGCCGTCGTCGGACAACTCCAGCACGTCGCCGTCCTCGCACAGCAGGACGTGGTCGCGCGGCACGCCCATCTGCATGCCGAGCTTGGCGTTGGCGACCATGTGGCGGTACTCGCCGTGGATCGGCACGAACCATTCGGGGTTGGTGATCGACAGGTACGTCTTCAGCTCGTCGGCCTGTGCGTGCCCGGTGGCGTGCACGTCGGCGATGCCGCTGTGCACGACCTCGCACCCGGCCCGCAGCAGCCCGTCGATCACCCGGTTGACGTTGCCCTCGTTGCCGGGGATCGCGTGGCTGGAGAGGATCACGGTGTCGTGCTCGCCGACCTTCACGAACTTGCTCTCGCCGCGGGCGAGCAGCGCGAGCGCCGACATCGGCTCACCCTGCGAGCCGGTGCTCACGATGCACACCTTGCCGGGCGGGTACTGATCCACGTCGTCGATGTCGATCAGCGCGTCGTCGGGGATCCGCAGGATGCCGAGGTCGCGCCCCATGCGCACGTTCTTCTTGATGCTGAGGCCGAGCGTGGCCACCTTGCGGCCCGTCGCCACGGCGGCGTCGGCGATCTGCTGGATGCGGTGCAGGTGGCTGGCGAAGCTCGCCGTGATGATCCGTCGGTCGGGCTGCTCCATGAACAGCTGCCGCAGCACCGCCCCGACGCTCGACTCGCTCGGTGCGTGGCCGTGCTCCTCCGCGTTGGTGGAGTCCGCGAGCAGCAGCCGGATGCCCTCGGTGGACGCCAGCGCGCCGATGCGCGCGAGGTCGGTGCGGCGCCCGTCGACCGGGGTGAGGTCGAGCTTGAAGTCGCCGGTGTGCAGGATCACGCCCTGCGGCGTGTGCAGCGCGATCGCGTGGGCGTGGGGCACCGAGTGGGTCACCGGGATGAACTCCACGTCGAACGGCCCGATCATCCGGCGCTCGCCGTCGCGGACCGCGACGAGCTCGGTGCGACCGAGCAGGCCGGCCTCCTCGATGCGGTTGCGGGCGAGCCCCAGCGCGACGGCCGAGCCGAAGATCGGGAAGCTCAGGTCGCGCAGCAGGTACTGCAGCGCCCCGACGTGGTCCTCGTGGCCGTGGGTGACGACGCAGCCCTCGATGCGGGCCGCGTTGTCACGCAGGTAGGTGAAGTCGGGCAGGACGAGGTCGATGCCGTGCATGTCCGCGTCGGGGAACATGAGACCGCAGTCGATGAGCAGGATCCGGTCGTCGTGCTCGATCGCCATGCAGTTGCGGCCGATCTCGCCGAGACCGCCCAGGAAGGCGATGCGGACGGGCTGGCTCACGAGGGCGGCCGGAGGTCAGACGGGGCGGTGGGGGAACGCATCCCGCCAGCGTTGCAGATTCGCCCAGACCTCGGGGGCTCTGCGCTCGACGAACTCCGGCGCGTCGCCCATCGGCAGGCGTGCCTGGCCGACCGGGATGCCGAGGTGGCGCATCATCGCCTTCGTCGGGATCGGGTTCGGGGCGTCGTCGCCGGTCTCGAACGCGAAGCTCTCGAGCAGGCGCGCGTTCACGAGCCGGGCACCGTCGGTGTCGCCCTTCTCCCAGAGGTCGAACAGCTCGCGGTGGTCGTCGCCGGTCCAGTGCGTGGCCACGCCGACCACCCCGACGGCACCCACCGCCAGCAGGGGCAGGGTGAGCGAGTCGTCACCGCTGTACACCTCGACACCGTCGGGGGCGGCGCCGATCAGCGCGGCCGTCTCGCCCGGGTTGCCGGCGGCGTCCTTGAGCGCGACCGCGTTGGGCACCTCGCGGAACAGCGACAGCAGCGTGGCCGTGGTGATCTTGCGACCGGTGCGGACCGGGATGTCGTAGATCATCACCGGCAGGCTCGTGGCCGCCGCCATCGCCCGGATGTGGCCCGAGATGCCGGCCTGCGACGGCCGGTTGTAGTACGGGCACACGGCCAGCACGCCGGCGGCGCCGAGCGCCTCCGCCTCACGAGTGAGGTGCACCGAGTGCGCCGTGTCGTTCGTGCCGGTGCCGGCGATCACCGGCACGGTGACCGCCTCGATCACGGCGGCGAACAGCGACAGGCGCTCGTCGTCGGTGAGCACCGGGGACTCGCCCGTGGTGCCGGCGACGACGATGCCGTCGTTGCCGTGGTCCTGCAGGTACCGGGCCAGCTGCCGGGCGGTGTCGAGGTCGAGGCGACCCTCCGCGTCGAACGGGGTCACCATCGCCGTCAGCACACGACCGAACCGGGCCATCAGAACGACCCTTCGGCGCTGCGGTCGATGCCCTGGGTGAGGATGAGGTCTTCGTGCAACTCCATCCACACATCGTGGTAGCTGCCGCACATGACCCCGGTGAACATATTCGTTTCACCGGCGACCACTCGCCGGCACGTCGATGCCAGACGCGGGCCGTAGGCGTGCAGCCGCTCGAGCACCTTCGCCATCTCCGCCACCACCGGCACGGCCTCGTCGTTGATCGCCACGAGCCGATCCACCACGGCGCGGTCGTAGTCCGCGTCGCTGTGGTCGTTGGGGGCGCCGTCGCGCAGCTGCCAGTCGCCGCAGAGCGCCTTGAACCGCTCGTTGATGCCGAGGAACACCTCGTAGCTGTCGTGGAGCTTCTCGGCGATGTGCAGGTGACCGACGTCGGCGACGAGCGCGGTGCGGTGCTCCTCACGCCCGACCGGGGTGAGCTGCCACAGCTGGCGTGCCTCGCGGAACATCGCCCACTCGCGCGCCTGGAGGTCGGCGAGGTGCTCCTCGACGATCACGAGCGGCAGGTCGGCGACCTCCGCCACCACCTCGGCCTTCGCGAAGCCCTTGATGCGCAGTGCGTGGAACGTGCGGAAGAACGGATCTGAGTGCAGCGACATAGCGCGCG
>WLDE01000055.1 GCA_009704985.1 Actinomycetota bacterium
CGCCGTGCACACCGCCACCTCGCCCCCGCTCTCCACGTGCAGTTCACCGTCGAGCACGTACACCCACTCGTCGAACGGGTGCTCGTCCGACCACTCCTCGCCGCGCAGCTCCCATTCGAAGAACGCCGGGCCGGCCGGGTCACGCTCGGGTGGCACGACCACCCGACCCGTCGGCCTCCCCGGCCTCGGCCGGAGCGGAGCGGCGGCGAACACCTCCGGCACGGACCCTCCCGACGCGGACCCTCCCGAGGCTGACCCTCCCGACGCTGGCTCCGTCGACGACACGTTCCTCCCCCGGGTCACCGCCGTCACGCCGACGGGCGGCCCCTCCCCCGGAGGGTAGTGACCGCCCGGTGACATGATGGGGCGATGCCCGAGGAGTTCGAGTTCCGTGACCTGAGCGACGCGAGCTTCTGGGGGGTCGACCTGCAGCGGGCCACGTTCCGCGACGTCGACCTCTCCGGCGCCCGCATCTCCCACGCCCGGCTGGTCGACGTGTCGATCGACGCCGAGATCGACCGCCTGGTCGTCAACGGTGTCGATGTCACCGACTTCGTGAACGAGCGCGACCCGTGGTTCACGCTGCGCTCGCAGGGCCGGCCCGCCGACGTCGACGCGATGCGGCGGGCGTGGCACGACCACCGGACGACGTGGGAGGCGGCCGTCGCCCGCGCCGAGCAGCTGCCGGACGACCGGCGGCACGCGTCGGTCGACGGCGAGTGGTCGTTCGTGGAGACCCTGCGGCACCTCGTGTTCGCGACCGACAAGTGGTGGACCGTGCCCGTGGCCGGCGGAGGCTTCCACCGGCTGGGGCTTCCCAACACCGGGTCGCGGGATTTCGGCTGGCCCGGCGTCGAGCTCGAGGCGGACGCCACCTTCGACGAGGCGCTCGCCGCCTGGCGCGACCGTGCCGACCTCGTCGCCCGCACGGTCGACGGCCTCGCCGACGCAGCGCTGGACGACGAGGTGGACGTTCTGGAGAACGGCCCGCACGCGATCCGCGACTGCCTCGGCGTGGTGCTGGAGGAGCACTTCCAGCACCTCCGCTACGCGCTGCGCGACCTCGACCGCCTCGTCTGACCCCACCGGCGCCGCCGGAATCCGGACGACCCGCTGCCGCAGCGGCTGTCACACTCCACCCGTGCTGCTCACCCGCCCGAGCGACGACCGCCCCGCCGACGACGAGGTGCTCGCGTTCCTGCGCGGCCACCACGGCGCGGAGCCGACCGATCTCGAACCGCTCCGCGGCGGCTTCTGGTCGGCGGCGTACGGCTATCGCCTCGGCGACGACGAGCTCGTGCTCCGGATCGCCGCCTCACCGGACGGGTTCCGGGCCGACCGGCTGGCGATGGGCTACGGATCGGCACGACTCCCCGTCCCGGAGGTGCTCGCCGTCGGCGAAGGGTTCGGGCGCTGGTACGCGATCTCCCGACGCCACCACGGCCGCGTCCTCGAGTCCGTGGGTGCCGACGAGCGCGATCGGCTCGCCCCCACCGTCGTCGGTCTGCTCCGCGCCCTGCGCGCCGTGCCCGACACCGGCATCGCGTCGGCACCCTGGCACGAGTGGCTGATCGACGGGCTCACCGACCGGCCCGGTGGCCCGACCTCCGGATGGCGCGCCCTGGTGGGCGACGACCCGGCCGCCGACCGCGCGTTCCGCGAGGCCGACACCCGGGTGCGGCGCCTGCTCGACGCATGCCCCGACCGGCGCCAGCTCGTCCACGGCGACCTCCTCCACGCGAACGTGCTGGTCGCGCCGGCCGCCGAGGCCGTCACCGCGGTGTTCTCGTGGAAGTGCTCCACCTGGGGCGACGCCCTGTACGACCTCGCCTGGTGCACGTTCTGGGGTCGATGGCATCCCGGCATCGGCGCGCTCGACCTGTGGTCGCGGGTCGTGCCGACGCTGTCCGTGCGCGACGCCGCGGACGCCGGTGTCCGCCATCACGCCTACGAGCTGCAGATCGGGGTGAGCCACCTCGGCTGGTACGCGGCGACCGGCGACCACGTGAACCTGCGGTGGACCACACGCCAGCTCGACGAGCTCCTGGAGCGCGGCCCTCGGACCTGACGCGGGGAGTCCGGGTCAGCGGTGCATCACGACGACCGAGCCCGCGGCCCGGTCGTGGAGACCCTGGCGGAGCGGGTGCACGAACGCGAGTCCGTACACGATGCCGCCGAGCACGAACCCCCACGCGGGGACGGCGGCCGCCACCGACGGCACCAGCGCCCGCTGCACCGCACCGAACCAGCCGATCGACCCGCCGTGCGACACGCTCACCACGCGCGTGCCCGCCGCGATCTTGCCGACGGTGCGACCGAACACGCCCACCATCACCGTCTCGTACACGAACGCCACACCGACGGTGATCGCGTTCATCAGCAGCAGCTCGTCGTCGGACAGGTCGTCACCGGGCCGGTAGCCCGCGAGCACCACGCCGATCGCGACCGGGACGAGCACCAGCAGCTGGTCGAGCAGCGCGCCGAGGATGCGTCGCCCGAACGGCGCGAGCACGAGCCCCGACGGCACGGTCGGCGCGGGGCGGTCGTCGGCGGGCTGCACGTGGTGTCTCGAGGTGATCGCCGGCCGACGGATCGGTCACTCGGCCGCTTCGGCCAGCGCCTCGCTGAGCGCGGGGTGGACGAGCAGGCTCTCGACGATGTCGGTCACCTTGAGGTTGGCGGTGACGGCGAGCGCGATGACGCTGATCAGCTCGGCCGCGTGCCGGCCGACGATCGAGCCGCCCAGCACCACACCGGTGGCCGGGTCGCTGATGATCTTCACGAACCCGCGCCAGTCGTTGTTGATGAGCGCCTTCGGCGTGGAGCTGAACGGCACCTTGGTGACGCGGATCTTGCGACCGACGGCGAACGCGTCCGCCTCGGCGAGACCGACGTCGGCGATCTCGGGCTCGGTGAAGATCGCGCTGGCGGCCTTGTCGTAGTCGAGGTGGCGGTGGGCCACCTTCTGCAGGCCCATCACGTGCTCGGCGACCTTGCGGCCCTGCATGCTCGCCACGCTGGACAGGGGCAGCTTGCCGCTCATGTCGCCGGCCGCGTAGATGTGCGGGACGTTGCTCTGGCAGTGCCGGTTGATCGTGACGTAGCCGCCGCGGTCGACCTCCACACCCGCCACGTCGAGACCGAGATCGTCGGTGTTCGGCACCGAACCGATGGCCAGCACCGCGTGCGAGCTGCGGACCACTCGGCCGTCGTCGCAGCGCACGACGACCTCCTCGCTGCCGTCCTCGCGTGCGACGCGCTCGATCGACTCGGCACGGGCGCCCTTCAGCAGCTGCACGCCGCGGCGCAGGAAGTCGTCCTCCAGGACGGCGGCGACCTCGGGATCCTTGCTCGGCAGCACCTGCTGCCGGCTGACGACCAGGGTGACCTTGGCGCCGAACGAGCTGAACATGTGGACGAACTCCACACCGGTGACGCCCGAGCCGACCACCGTGACGCTCTCGGGGAACACCCGCGGCGGGTAGCAGTCGCGCGTGGTGAGGATGCGGTCGCCGTCGGGCACGCACCACTCGGGGATGCGCGGCCGGGTGCCGGTGGCGATGAGGATCGCGTCGGCGCGCAGGGTGCGCACCGACGTCGTGCCGTCGTCGGCGGTGGTGGTGATCTCGACGTCGTGGGGCGACACCAGGCGGGCCGACCCCTTCACCAGTTCGACGCCCTGGCTGCTCAGCAGGTTGGTGGTGCTGCGCTGGAGCCGGACCTTGATGCTCTCGATGCGCTCGGTGAGCGCCTCCACGTCGACCTCGGGCATCTGCTGCTCGAGCCCCATGCCCTCGAGGCGACGGGTGAACGACATCGCCCCGCCGGTCGCGATCATCGTCTTGCTGGGGATGCAGTCCCACAGGTGCGCGGCACCACCGATCACGTCGCGCTCGACGAGCGTGACCTCGGCGCCGAGGCGCGCCGCGTAGGTCGCTGCGGTGTTGCCGGCGGGGCCGCCGCCGATGATCACGAATCTGGTCGCCACGGGCGGAAGGCTACCGATCGGTCAGTCGTGGTGGTCGTGACCCACGACGCCGAACTCGGCGAACATCACGTCACGCTCCGTGCGAACGGCCGACTCCGTCGATGCGCCGGTCGGGCCGGGCGGTGCCGTGAGGATCTCGATCGCACCCCCGGCGAGGTTGGGGCAGAACCGCGACGGATAGGCGTAGGTGTGGCGCGGCTCACCGACCCACTCGAAGTGCATGCCGTCCGGCACCAGGAAGTTGCCGCCCCAGGCGAAGTTGTGCTTGCGGAAGATCCGCACGACGCGGCAGTCCATCTGCGGCGTTCGGCCCTGCGCGTTGGTGACCGTGTTCATGTCGATCGCCATCGCCCACGCGTGGCGGCTCACCGAGCCGATGCTCGACGACACGCGTGCGAACCTCGGGTTGAAGCAGCCGCCGAAGGTGTTGGTGTTGCCGAGGTCGATCGCGAACGACAGGCCGTTGGCCGCGATCTCGTCGAGGGCCGCCTGGAGGTCGCCGACGATCGCACGGTGGCAGTTGGCCCGGATGCCGATCGAGCGGAAGTTCACCCGCTGCAGGTTCGTGGCCATCCAGCCGGCGTCCAGGGTGAGGCTGTCGTCACCGTTGATGCGGTAGTCGAACTCGCCGAGCAGCGCCTTCACGCGCGTGGACGACAGCACCGAGTCGGGGTTGAACGGGTTCCAGCTCTTGTTGATCCGCACGCCGACGCCGTCGACGAGGCCCTGCGCAGCGAGTGCGGCGTCGAGCGCGGCGCGGTCGATCTGACCGAAGATCACCATGCGCGTGATCCGGTCGGCGCCGAGCTGGTCGGCCTGCTCCAGCGACATCACCAGCTCGGCACCGCCGACATCGGCGTCGGCAGCGATGTGGCCGAGCACGAACCGGCGGGCGTTGCCGTCGGCGGCGATGAGGTCGAGCGTGTCCCCCACCTGCGCCCCGCGGAGATCGGCGCTCGTGCGGTTGAGCACGACGGAACCGTCGGCGATCGCCTTCGCCACCGGCGCCGTCATGATCCGGCCGATCGCGTCGACCGGCAGCGCGGTGGTGCTCATCGGGAACTGCCAGGTGCCGGTCTCACCCTCCCCCGCGAGCTGGACGGGTGCACCGCTGCGACGCACCGCCCACAGGCCGGCGTTGAACGACCGGCCGTGCACGGTGGGCGCTCCCACCGCGGCGGCGACGCGTTCGACGGCGGCCATCACGGGCGCGGTCATCACCGGGGTCTGGCCGATCGACACCACCTCGACCGGTGCGGCGATCCGCACCGCGGGTGCCGCCACGGACGCCGCCTGCTCCACGGCCTCGGTGCGCGGCGGGAGCGGCGCGGACTCACCGGGTTCAGCGAGCAGACCGGCGACGGCACCGACGGTGACGGCTGCGACCGCGATCCGACCTCCGAGGCGCCGTCCGCGGCGCCGGACCGTCGACCGCGGAGCAGTTGTCACAGCAGTCGTCGGAGCAGCTGTCCGCGCGGTTGTCGGAGCAGTCGTCGGAGCGGGCGTCAGGGCGTTCGGGGACAGGTCGGGATCAGGGGCCCCCCGCCGTTCGTCGATCACGCAACGTGACGGTACCACCACAGAATTCACCTGCGGCCGCGGCACGGGGAGCCGGTACCGTCTCACGACTGTGAGCGACGACCCCCGCACGCCCGACGGCGACCCCGTCACCGACCTCGCGACGGACCCTGCGACGGACCCTGCGACGGGCCCTGCGACGGACGGCCCGGAGGCGCTCGGGGCCGACCTCCCGGCCGAGGCCGGACGGCGTCTCGCCAAGGTGGCGGCGCTGCGCGACCAGGGTGTCGAGCCGTATCCCTACCGCTTCGACCGCAGCCACACGCTGGCCGAGATCCGGGCCGGGCACGGCGACCTCGAGCCCGGCACCGAGACCGACGTCCGGGTGCAGGTGGCCGGCCGCGTGATGCTCTTCCGCGAGCAGGGCAAGCTCGTGTTCGCCACCGTCCGCGACCGCGGCGGCGACATCCAGCTCTTCGTGTCGAAGGGCCAGATCGGCGACGAGGGGTTCGCCGCGTTCCGCGAGATCGACCTCGGCGACTGGGTCGGCGTCGACGGCACCGTGATGACCACCCGCAAGGGCGAGCTCAGCATCAAGGTCGACTCGTTCGTGCTGCTCTCGAAGGCGGTGCGCCCGATGCCCGACAAGTGGCACGGCCTCACCGACACCGACACCCGCTTCCGTCAGCGCTACGCGGACCTCATCGTGAACGAGGAGGCGCGCCGGCACTTCGAGATCCGCCACGCGATGATCGCCAGCTTCCGTCGCACCCTGCACGACCGCGGCTTCATCGAGGTCGAGACACCCGTACTCCACGTGGAGGCCGGTGGTGCGCACGCCCGGCCGTTCATCACGCACCACAACACCCTCGACATGCGCATGTACCTGCGCATCGCGCTCGAACTGCACCTGAAGCGGCTCATCGTCGGCGGCATGGAGCGGGTGTTCGAGATCGGCCGCATCTTCCGCAACGAGGGCATCAGCCCGCGCCACAACCCCGAGTTCACGATGATGGAGCTCTACCAGGCGTTCGCGGACTACACCGAGATGATCGAGATCACCGAGACCCTGATCACCGACGCCGCCGTCGACGCGACCGGTACCTCGGTCGTCACCGTGCTCGGCCCCGGCGACGCCTCGCTCGAGGTCGACCTCGCCCAGCCGTGGCGCCAGGTGCGGATGATCGACATGGTCGAGGAGGCCACCGGCGTGGCGGTGCACCCGTCGCAGCCGGTCGGCGAGCTGCGTGCGCTGGCGAAGCGGTTCGACGTCCCGGTGCTGGATCGCTGGGGCAGCGGCAAGATCATCGAGGAGCTGTTCGAGGCCACGGCCGAGCACACGCTCGTCGCGCCCACGTTCGTCACCGGGCATCCGGTCGAGATCTCACCGCTCGCCCGCGTGGATCGCCACGACCCGCACCTCACCGAGCGCTTCGAGCTGTTCGTCGGCGGCCGCGAGCTCGCCAACGGCTACAGCGAGCTGAACGACCCCGTCGAGCAGCGCCTCCGCTTCGAGGACGAGCAGGCGGGCAAGGAGGCGGGCAACGCCGAGGGCATGGGCGTCGACCACGACTACCTGCGAGCGCTCGAGTACGGCATGCCTCCCACCGGCGGCCTCGGCATCGGGATGGACCGGGTGGCGATGCTGCTGGCCGGCACCACCTCCATCAAGGAGGTCATCCTGTTCCCCACCCTTCGTCCGGAGGTCTTCTGATGACGGCAGCCTGGGGTCGCGGTCTCGCGACCGTCACCACCGACGGGGTCGTGCTCGACACCTGGTTCCGCGAGTTCGGCCTCGGTGAGCCGACCGAGTCCGGGATCACCGACGAGTACCGCGCCGCCGAACGCCACGACGAGGTGCGTGGTGTCGACATCCGCGCCGTCGCGATCACGATCGACACCGCCGTCGCCCCGGCCGACGCCAGTGACGCCTACCTGCGCCTGCATCTGCTGTCGGGCCGACTGATGCAGCCCCGCACGATCGAGCTCGACGGGATCTTCGGCAAGCTGACCAACGTCGCGTGGACCAGCCTCGGCCCGGCCCCGATCGACTCGATCGAGGAGCTGCGCTGGCGCGTGCGTCGCAACGGCGGCACCCTCGTCGTCCACGGCGTCGACAAGTTCCCGCGCATGACCGACTACGTGATCCCCTCCGGCGTCCGCATCGCCGACGCGAGCCGGGTGCGCCTCGGTGCCCATCTCGCGTCGGGCACCACCGTGATGCACGAGGGCTTCGTGAACTTCAACGCCGGCACGCTCGGTACCTCGATGGTGGAGGGCCGCATCTCGGCCGGCGTGGTCGTCGGCGACGGCAGTGACATCGGGGGCGGCGCGTCCACCCAGGGCACGCTGTCGGGTGGCGGCAAGGAGATGATCTCGATCGGCGAGCGCTGCCTCGTCGGCGCCGAGGCCGGCATCGGCATCAGCCTCGGCGACGAGTGCGTCGTCGAGGCCGGGCTCTACGTCACCGCCGGCACGCTGGTCGCCGTGCACAGCGGTACCGGCGTCGAGGTCGTGAAGGCCCGTCAGCTCAGCGGCGCCGGCGGCCTGCTGTACCGGCGCAACAGCCAGACCGGCGCGGTCGAGGCCCTCCCCCGCTCGGCGAAGTGGGACGGCCTCAACACCCAGCTCCACCAGAACGACTGAAGACAGGTGATTGAGCGATCTCGGCCTTGACCGTGTGTGTGTGTGTGTGTAATTCTTGGTCCCATTCCTACTTCGGTCACGACCGTCTCGGTGGGTCCGATCCCTTTCGAAGGAGCCCCATGCGCCGCACGCCGTTCAGCCTCACCGTGATCGCAACCCTCGCACTCGCGAGCATGTTCGTGCCGTCAGCGGAAGCGCGCGTCACCGTGACGAACTCAGGGACGCAGCAGTGTGTCGGCTCCTGGCGAAGCAGCGGCGGCTGCAAGTACATCCAAGGATGGGTAGCACCGGCAGCAGGGACGAACTTCACCCTCAACTGGTCGATTCGGGGAGCCACCGCAACGGGTAGTTGCGACACATCCAACCCACCGAACAACATCTCCTCGACCGTGTCGGCTCCAGTCCTCAGGCGTTTGGTCGGCGGAATCGTCCGAACGAGTCCGAATCGTACGTTCACCAACTGCGCGATCTCAGATTCACCCGTGTTCACCTTGGGTAATCGGCTCGCCGTCGGCGGATACACCGTGGAGGTCCCCTACTCCTTCACTGGTTGTGGCACGACGTGTGGCGGGGGCATGAGCCGCTGGAACGTCACCGTCTCGTAATGCCGGCGCAGCGGTCCACATCTCATCGTGGGGCACGACCGATTCTCGGAATGGCCGTGACGTTGGTGATCGCGAGCGGATGCAGCAGCCCGACTGATGGCGTCGTGGTGAGCACCCCTCGCGCCGAGACGGTGCCACGAGGGCCTCTCGAGTCTCTCGGCCTCGGATCCGTGTCCGATCGCGACCGCTTCGACGCTGAGCAGCGCGAGTTGCAGCGTTGTATGGCCGAGTCAGGATTCGTGTACGAACCCCTGCCGTACGTCGAACAAGTTCCCGCTCGTTCTCCTGATCCTGACTATGGGTTCGGATACTCCATCCAGCTCCCGATGGACCCCGTGACGGTCGAAGCACCTGATCCCAACGCCGAGCGGCTCGAGCGGCTGGACCCCAATGCCCGGTCGGCATATCTCCTCGCCCTGCAAGGCGATCAGACAGTGGTGGCCGAGATGGCCGATGATCAAGGCTGTTACGGGAGGGCATTCGCTTCGACCCGACCACCACGTGCCGCTCGAGTACTCATCGGCGAACTACAGGATGAAGCGCAGAGGCGGTTCTTCGCGTCCCCTGAGTGGCTCGAATTCGAGCGTGAGCAGTCGGGATGTTGGAGGGCCGCAGGTTTCGAGGGCGACCCGGCAACGCTGGCGTTCCAGCGATACAACGCGCTGATCGGTCAGTACGGCGACGACGTTCCGCCAGGTGAACTCACCGAGATGCAGGACTACGAACGTGACGCAGCGGCAGCATCGGTCAGCTGCGACTCCAAGGCCCAGCCAGGTCTCATCGACGCCCAGTTCGCGATCGAGCAGGCGATCATCGACGAGCATCCCGAACTCTTCGAGCTTCTCGACCAGACACCCGGGACAGCGAAACCCTGAGAAGGTCGATCCGCCGTCTCGTCGGAACACCGGGCCGCGCCGCACCGGATGGCTGAGTGTCGTTCCTCTTCGACGTCAGGGTCCGTGTCCCGCTGACGAGCCACCGAAACGGTTGTTCGCCCATTTGCGACTCGGTCTGCGAGCCGTGCCCGGGCCCGCAACGGGAGCGTGCAGGCACGGAGCGGGTTCGACACCTGGAACGGCCCCTGAGTAGCTTGCTGCCCCATGACTCAGCTCGGTTTCGACGGCAAGGTGGCGATCATCACGGGTGCGGGCGGTGGCCTCGGGCGGCAGCACGCGCTCCTGCTGGCCTCGCGTGGTGCGCTCGTGGTGGTGAACGATCTCGGCGGCGCCGTCGACGGCACGGGCAGCGACAAGGGCGCGGCCGAGCGCGTCGTCGACGAGATCAAGGCGCTCGGCGGCGAGGCCGTCGCCGACACCAACAGCGTGGCCACCCCGGAGGGCGGCAAGGCGATCGTGCAGACCGCCGTCGACGCCTTCGGCACCGTCGACATCGTCATCAACAACGCGGGCATCCTGCGCGACAAGGCGTTCCACAACATGGAGCCCGACCTGATGAACCCGGTGTTCGACGTGCACCTGAAGGGCGCCTTCCACGTCACCCAGCCGGCCTGGACGATCATGCGCGAGAAGGGCTACGGCCGGATCATCTCCACCTCGTCGGCCGCCGGCATCTTCGGCAACTTCGGCCAGACCAACTACGGCGCGGCGAAGATGGGCCTCGTCGGCTTCACCCGCGTGCTCGCCGTCGAGGGCGCGAAGTACAACATCAAGGCCAACGCGATCGCCCCGCTCGCCCTCACCCGCATGACCGAGACGATCATGGGCGCCCTCGGCGACAAGCTCGACCCGGGCCTGGTGTCACCGATCGTCACCTACCTCGCCCACGAGGACTGCCCGGTCAGCGGCCAGACCTTCTCCGTCGGCGGCGGCCGCGTGGCGCACGTGTTCATCGCCGAGACCCAGGGCTACCACAAGGCCGATCTCACCCCCGAGGACCTGCGCGACAACTGGGCCACCGTCACCGACCAGTCGGGCTACGGCGTGCCGAACAACCTGGCGGAGGAGACCGCCATGTTCCTCCCCTTCTTCAAGTAGTTCGACCGGGCGGCACGACCCCAGCAGCCTCTCGACACGGGCGCACCCCTCGGGGTGCGCCCGTGTCGCGCCCGAGGACGATCGCTTCGAAGGCCATCGCGTGCGGGCGATACGGTCGGCGCGTGATCTCGGTCGACGACTTCCAGCTCGAGGCGCGCGCATGGCTCGCCGCCAACCGTGCGGGCGCGCCGCGCGACTACGGCGCGATCTGCCCGCCCGACCTCGTGGAGCAGGGCGTCGCGTGGCATCGCAAGGTGCACGAGGCCGGCTACGCCGGCATCCACTGGCCGGTCGAGTACGGCGGCCGTGGCCTCACGCCCGAGCACAACTCGATCTGGATGCTCGAGTGCGCCCTCGCCGGTGTACCGCCCGTGTTCAACATGGTGGGCCTCGTGCTCACCGGTGGTGCGGTGCTGAAGTTCGGCACCGACGAGCAGAAGGCGCAGCACCTCGGCCCCACCGTGCGCGCCGATCGCCTGTGGTGCCAGCTGTTCAGCGAACCGGGCGCGGGCAGCGACCTCGGCGGCCTGAGCACGAAGGCCGAGCGCGACGGCGACGACTTCATCGTGAACGGCCAGAAGGTGTGGTGCAGCGGCGGCCGCTACAGCGACTGGGGCATCCTCATGGCCCGCACCGATCCGGAGGCGAAGAAGCACGAGGGCATCTCGTTCTTCCTGTGCCCGATGGACCTGCCCGGCATCGAGATCCGCCCGCTGAAGCAGATGACCGGCGAGGCCGAGTTCGACGAGGTGTTCTTCACCGACGTCCACCTGCCGGCGGCCAACCTGCTCGGGCCCCTGCATGGTGGCTGGGGTGTCGGCATGGCGGTGCTCACCAGCGAGCGGGGCCACATCGGCACCAGCGTGATCGGCCTCGAACGGCGACTCGAGAGCATGGCGCGCCTCGCCGAGGGGCGCGACCTCTCGGCGATCGAGCGCCAACAGCTCGCCGCGCTGATCTCGAAGGGCAGCAGCTACAAGGCGATGGCGCAGCGCCAGGGCCCGATCGCGTCCACGGCGGCGTCGCTGATGAAGCTCGGCATCACCGAGATGATGTTCGAGACCTCCATGCTGCGCGGCGACCTGGCGGGCATGGACGCCACGCTCGACGGCCCCGACGCCTTCGGCATGCTGGCGGCCCCGGGCGGACGCATCGCCGGCGGCACGAGCCAGGTGCAGCGCAACATCATCGGCGAGCGGCTCCTCGGTCTGCCACGCGAGCCCAAGGCGTAAGGTTCGCCCCATGGCGATGAACTTCGACGACCGAGAGAAGGACCAGAAGCGCCAGCGAGGCCTGCGCGCGAACGACACCAACGCCGCGAGCGGCGGCAACGGGGTGAGCCCGTCGCTGATCGGCTTCGGCGTGGTGGCCGTGCTGGCGGTGATCTTCTTCTTCCAGAACAGCGAGACGATCAACGTCAACTTCTGGCTGTTCGACTGGGATACCACCATCCGCTGGTCGCTGCTGATGGCGATGGTGCTCGGCGTCCTGCTCGACCGGCTGTTCGGTATGTGGTGGCGTCGCCGGGGCCGCAAGAAGGACGAGGCGAAGCGAGCCCGCGACTGATGCCCGACCCGTCGCACACCCCCCGCGCCACGTCACCGCTCGACGGCGTCGGTTCCACCGACGGCGTGCGGCTCGCCGTCCACGACCTGGGCGGCCGCGGCCCCGTGCTGCTCGTGAGCCACGCGACCGGCTTCCACGGGCGCTGCTACCTCCCTATGGCCGAGGTGCTCGGCGACCGGTTCCACGCGGTGGCGTTCGACTACCGCGGCCACGGCGACAGCCCGCGCCCCGAGGGCCGCGTCGACTGGCAGCGCTACGGCGACGACGCCGTCGCGATGGCCTCGGCGATGCGCGAGGTCGCCGGCGGCCCGATCGTCGCGTTCGGTCACTCGATGGGTGGCGCGTGCCTGCTCATCGCAGCGCACCGCGACCCGTCGCTGTTCTCGCGTCTCGTGGTGTTCGAGCCGATCGTGTTCCCGCCGACCGGGATCCGTCCCCCGGGCGACGAGAGCCCACTCGCAGCCGGCGCCCGGCGCCGGCGTGCGGTGTTCCCCAGCCACGACGCGGCGATCGCCAACTACGCGTCGAAGCCGCCGCTCGGCGGGTTCACCCCGGCGGCGCTCGACGCCTACGTGCGCTTCGGGTTCCGCGAGGGCGAGGACGGCCAGGTGCACCTCAAGTGCCTGCCCGAGACCGAGGCGCAGACCTTCGAGACCGGTGGCGAGCACCGCACCTGGGACGTGCTGACCGAGATCCGCACGCCCGTGCTGGTCATCGCCGGGCGGGTGGAGCCGATGCAGCCCTCCAACATCGCCGCCGGCGTGGCCGAACGGCTCCCGAACGGCACCTACCTCGAACGCCCCGAGCTCGACCACTTCGCCCCGATGACCCACCCCGACGAGATCGCGGCGCTGGTGGCCGGGTACCTCTCCTGACGCGCACCCCCTTCGTACACTGGCGCTCGTGAGCTTCGCCGTCCCCACCAGCCTCTCGCCCAGCCGGGTCGACGCGTTCACGTCGTGCCCCATGGCGTTCCGGTTCGCGAGCATCGAGAAGCTCCCCGAGCCGCCGAGCCCGCACGCCACCAAGGGGTCGCTCGTCCACCGGGCGCTCGAGCTGCTGTTCACCCACCCCGCCGACGAGCGGGTCGGCGAGGTCGTCGAGTGGTCGTTCCGGCGGGCGGTCGACGAGTACGCGGTCGACCCCGAGTTCGTGCTGCTCGGGCTCGACGCCGCAGCGGCACAGGCCTTCGTCGACGACGCCTGGACGCTGGTCCAGGCCTACCTGCGGATGGAGGATCCCACCCGGGTGCGCGACATCGGCCTCGAGCTGCGCCTGGAGGCGCAGGTGGGCGACCTCACCCTGCGCGGCATCATCGACCGGCTCGAGCTCGGACCGGAGGGCGAGCTCATCGTCACCGACTACAAGACCGGTCGCTCCCCCTCGCTCGCCTACGAGCAGCGGCGTCTCGGCGGGGTGCACTTCTACTCGTTCCTGTGCGAGTCGGTGCTCGGTCAGCGGCCGGCCGCGATCCGGCTCATGTACCTGCGCTCGGGCGAGACGATCACCGCCGTGCCGTCCGAGCAGTCGGTGCGCTTCATCACCACGCGCACCACGGCCGTGTGGAAGGCGGTGGAGAAGGCCTGTACCACCGGCGACTTCCGGCCGCGGCAGGGTCCGCTGTGCTCGTCGTGCGCGTTCCAGACCTGGTGTCCGGCCTTCGGTGGCGACCCCGAGCGCGCACGTGTCGAGGCACCGGAGGCCTTCGGTCGCCTCGCCGCAGCATGAGCCACCACGTCCCCGCCCGATGAGCCTGGCCGACCGGGTCGCCGCGTTCGACGCCAGCGCGGATCGGGCGCTCGAACCGTGGCGCGACCGCCGTGGTGTCGACCGCGTGTTCCACCTCGCGAGCACCGTCGGCGACTTCAGCCTCGTGTGGCAGCTGATCGGCGCCGTCGTCGGCCTCCTGGTGCGGCGCGACTGGCGCGAGTGGCTCGTGTTCGCTGCCCTGATCGGCGTCGAGAGCCTGATCGTCAACCAGGTGATCAAGCGGATGTTCCGCCGCACCCGGCCCACCGAGACGGGCGATCCGCGGTTCCCCGTCCGCCGGCCGCGCACGTCGAGCTTCCCGAGCGGCCACGCGTCGTCGGCCGCGTTCGCCGCCACGCTGCTCACGGTGTGGACGTCGTGGCCGTGGGCGCCGCTGTGGTTCGCGATCGCACTCGTGGTGGCCACCAGCCGCGCCGTGGTGCGCATCCACCACCCCTCCGACGTCGTCGGCGGCCTCGTGGTCGGTCTCGGTCTGGCCGCGATCGCGCTGCTCTCCGGTGCCGCCGCCACCCTCGGCTGATCACCGGGCGTCACGTCATGCCCACGGGCGCCCGCCCTGGCCGCGGGGTGGCCACCGGCGCAGCGCTAGCCTCGTCGCCCATGGCGGAGCTGCCCACGTTCGATCGCCGGATGAGCGATGCCGAAGGCCTCATGTGGCGACTCGAGAAGGACCCGCACCTCTCGAGCACGTTCGCGAACGTCACGATCCTCGACCGGCCGATCGACGTCGACCGGTTGATCGCCCGGATGGAGCGCGCCACCCACGTCGTCACCCGGCTGCGGCAGCGGGTGCAGCCGGTGCCGGTGAACCTCACCGCCCCGATGTGGGTGGACGACACCAACTTCGACATCCACTACCACGTGCGCCACATGGCGCTGCCGAAGCCCGGGTCGATGCGCCAACTGCTCGACCTCGCGAGCCTCGTGGCCTGCGATCCGTTCGAGCGCACCCGGCCGCTGTGGCAGTTCGTGGTGGTCGACGGCCTGCGCGGCGGCCGCTCGGCCGTGATCCAGAAGCTGCACCACACCATCGCCGACGGCGAGACCAGCGTGCAGATGTCGCTGCAGTTCCTGGACTTCGAGCGCGACGCTCCCGAACCGCCACCGCTCGACCCGGCGCTGCTGGAGCGCCCCGCCGAGGAGGTGTCGGCCCAGGCGAACCAGGACCTGCTCCGCGATCTCGTGGCCGGCAGCCTGCGGTTGCCGCTCGGTCTGATCCGCCAGGTGAAGGAGCTGCTCGCCGACCCGACCGGCATCCCCGACGCCGGCAACGCCGCGGCCGACACGATCCGCGGGGTCATGAACCAGCTGAACGACACCGAACAGGCGCACTCGCCGCTGTGGACCGCACGGTCGCTGCAGCGCCGGATGGAGGTGTTGCGTGCCCCGTTCAGCGAGACCCGAGCCGCCGCGAAGAAGCTCGGCGGCACGCTGAACACGGCGTTCCTCACCGCCGCGGCCGAGGCCGCGGGCCGCTACCACCGCGAGCTGGGGGCACCGGTCGAGGCGCTGCGCGCCAGCATGGCCGTGAGCACGCGCACGGAGGAGTCCGGGGCGAACGCGTTCTCGCTCGCACGCATGATGGTGCCGACCGGCGAGATGCCGATCGGCGACCGGTTCCAGGCGATCCAGGCCGCCACGGGTGCGGCGAAGGAGGCCACGGCCGGCGGTTCGCTCGAGACGCTCGCCGCGGTGGCGGCCACGCTGCCGACGTCGCTCGTCACCCGCCTCGCCCGCCAGCAGGCGCAGACGGTGGACTTCGCGACCTCCAACGTGCGCGGCGCACCGATGCCGATGTTCCTGGCGGGTGCGCAGGTGCTGGAGAACTACCCGGTGGGGCCGCTGGGCGGGGTGGCGTTCAACCTCACGCTGCTCAGCTACAACCACAGCCTCGACATGGGGATCAACCTCGACCGCGCCGCAGTGAGCGAACCCGAACTGCTGCGGCGGTGCATGGAGCGCGCGTTCAGCGATCTGCTCTCGGTCTGAGCGCCGGCCGGCCGGTGGGCCGGGGCGCGGGCTCGGGGCAGCTGGCCCCGGAGCGGATCAGGCGGGCGTCGGCGTCTTGGCCGGCGTGGTGAGGAGCGTGCGCACGTCGAGCAGCACGTCGGTGACCTCACCGGTCGACACCAGCTCGCGGCTCATCATCTGCGCGAGGGCCTTGTCGATCACGGTGAGCGCCTCGGTGATGACGGCCTCGTTGGTGTCGGTCATCGGTGCCTCCTGCACGTCTCGATCCGTTCCTGGCACCCGTGTACCCGGAGCGGACATCTCACCGAACCGTAACCGTCCGTCACGGCCCGCTGGGTGCACCATATCGTGAAGACTCTGTTTCCTCCCGACCGGTGCGGTGACGGTCCATGTGACGCCGGTTGCAGCGTCTCGCCGCTCCGTCCCGCAGCCGTCCCGCAGCCGTCCCGCACCCGTCCCGCACCCGTCCCGCACCCGAGCGGCGAGTGTCGACGGCGACCGCGTGGCGAGGAGGCGGATCGCCCGGCACCTACGATCGCCACCGTGGATCTCTCGGGGCGGAACGTGGTGGTGACCGGTGCGGCGCGTGGCATCGGACGAGCGCTCGCGGAGCGGTTCCACGCAGCAGGAGCGACCGTGGTGGTGGCCGACCTCGACGGTGCGGGCGCGGCCAGCACCGCCGCTGCGCTGGAGGCGCGCCGACCCGCGAGCGCGCTCGGCCTGGCCGCCGACGTCGGGACCGAGGCGGGCAACGTGGAGCTCATCCGCGCCGCGGAGGAGGCCGTCGGTCCGATCGACCTGTTCTTCGCGAACGCCGGTGTGGGCATCGGTGGCGACCTCGACACACCCGAGTCCGTGTGGGACACGTCGTTCGCCGTGAACACCCACGCGCACCGCTGGGCGGCCAAGCACCTCGTGCCGGGCTGGGTGGCGCGCGGCGAGGGGTACTTCTGCTCGACGGCATCGGCCGCCGGGTTGCTGAGCCAGATCGGTTCGGCGCCGTACTCACTCACCAAGCACGCGGCGGTCGCGTTCGCCGAGTGGCTGAGCATCACCTACGGCGACCGCGGCATCCGGGTGAGCTGCCTGTGCCCCCAGGGCGTGAACACGCACATGCTCACCGGGGGCGACCTCGGCAGCAACCTCGGCGGCGACGTGGTGCGCTCCGCCGGCGTGGTGCTCGAGCCGGAGGAGGTGGCCGAGGTCGTCCACCAGGCGATCGTGGACGAGCGCTTCCTGATCCTGCCCCACCCCGAGGTGCACACCTACCTGCAGCGCAAGGCGACCGACGTCGAACGCTGGTTGGCGGGCATGCGCAAGCTCCAGGCTCGCATGGCCCCGGGGACGGCGGGCTGATCGTCGTGTCCGCAGCGGTCCTCGACCCGGTGGTGCTCGCGCGGCTCGGCCTGCGCGCCGGCGAGACGATCCGGTTCCGGCGCAACGCGACCGGACGGTGGGTGGAGGGGCGCGTGGCGGGCATCTCGTCCGACGGGAGCATCAAGCTCTTCGACCCCGACGGCTCCGCGCGCAACCTCCGACCCGACGTGGTGGAGGTGCGCCGCCCGGGCAGCCGGGGACGGCTGCGATGGCAGGCGGTGAGCGACGTGGCCGTGACGTGGGAACAACTGGTGCTGTTCTGAACGCCGGCACCCCGCACGGGTCGCGGTTCGCCCACATCGCGCCGGCCGTGCTCCTGGCGGCGGCGGCCGTCGGCGCGATCGCGGCGCTGCTGCTGCCCGCCGCGGCAGGCCCCGGGACGGGCGCGACCACGGCGTCGGCCGCTGCCACGAGCTTCCGCATCGAGTCGTGGGAGGCCACCGCCGCGCTCCGCTCCGACGGCCGGATGTTCGTCACCGAGCGGCTCACCTACGTCTTCGACGGCGGACCGTTCGAGTCCCGCATCCGCAGCTTCGGGCGCGACGCCGACCAGATCGACGACTTCGCCGCCGCCGATCCCGCCGGGCCGCTCGAGGTGATCCCGCCGGAGCGGTCGATCAGCGGGGACTGGGAGTGGAAGCTCCGCCGGCCGACGAGCGACGCCCGCGTCGTGTTCACACTCACCTACTCGGCCACCGACGTGCTCGGCTACGGCAGCGACGTCACCGATCTGGAGTGGACGGCGGTCGGCACCGAGCACCCCGGCATCGGGTTCGCCCGACTCACGGTCACGTTCCCGACGCCACTGCCACCGGCACCCGAGGGCGTCGCCGACGACGACGCCACGGTGCTGCGCGGCTTCGCGCACGGACCGCTCGACGGCCGCGTGGAGGTGTCCACCTCCACCGTGACGGCCACCTGGGACGACGTCGACGCCGGGCGGTTCCTGGAGGTGCGGGCCGTGGCCCCCGCCACCGCGTTCACGATCGTCGGCGGCGAGCCGCGCCTCGCGGACATCCTGGCCGAGGAGCGGCGACGTCAGCGCGCCGACGACGACGCCCGCGACGACCGCCGCGACGGCTGGCTGCTCAGCGCAGCGCTCGCCGGCATCGCCGCCGTCGGCATCGCGGCGCTGTGGCTGGTGGGTGGCCGGGAGGGTCGCAGCCGCGAGGTGCAGGGCGAGTACTGGCGCGAGCCGCTCGACGACCCGCCCGCCGTGGCGCTCACCAACCTGCGCCGTGGCACGGTCGACGAGGGCCACGTGATCGCCGGAACGCTCGTCGACCTCGCGCAGCGGGGGTATCTCCGGATCGTCGGTGAGACCGAGGAGCGGTTCGGGCCCGACCGCACCGTGCACCGCTATCTCTGGCTCGGCAAGGCGCTCGGCCCCGAGGTCCGGCCGTTCGAGCGCGACCTGCTCGAGATGGTGTTCCGCGGCACGACCGAGACGACGTCGGAGGAGCTGAACGACTGGGCCCGCAGCAACCAGACGACGGCGAAGAAGATGCTCGACGGGATCTCCGCGGGCGTCATGGGCGAGTACCGAGCGCGGGGCTACGCCGACGAGAGCAACGGCCGCCTGGTCGGCCTGCTCGTCGGCATCTGCGCCGGCGTCGCGATCGCAGCATGGCTCGTCACCGAACGAACGGGTCACGGTGTCGGCTGGTGGGGTGTGGCGATCGCCGCGGCGCTCTTCGGCGTCGGCGCCCGGCCGCTGTCGAGCCGCAATCAGGCCTCGATCGAAGCGGCGGCCAAGACCGAGGGCCTGAAGAAGTACCTGGAGGACTTCTCCCGGCTCGAGGACGCCCCGGTCGGGCACCTGATCCTGTGGGAGCGGTACCTCGTGTTCGCGGTGGCACTCGGCGTGTCGGCCGATCTCGTCCGTGGCCTCAACGCGCGCCTGCCCGGCCTGCTCGCCGACCCGTCGTTCGGCACGTGGTACGTGCCGGTGCACGGCGGGAGTCGCTTCGACGGCTTCGACCGGATCGAGACGTCGGGCACCTCGCTCGCCTCGGCCAGCACGCCGAGCAACAGCGGCAACAGCGGTGGTGGCGCGTCCGGCGGTGGCGGCGGCGGATTCGGTGGCGGTGGGGCGGGCGCCCGCTGACGATCGCGGCCAGACTGGACCTATCGGAGGTTTCTTCCTTGGACGCTGAGCAGATTTTCGATGGCGACGAGTACTTCACCGGTCCGCCTGTCACCCCGGAGGCGGTCATCGCAGCAGGGCGTGCGCTGGGCTTCCGCCTCCCCGACGCTTACGTGTCGTTGATCTCGTCACGCAACGGTGGGAGGCTCACCAAGAGGTGCTATCCGACGCCCTTTCCGACGTCCTGGGCGCCCGACCACATCGGAGTCGATGCCATCGTGGGTGTCGGAGGCAAATGGGGCATCGATTCCGCTGGTCTGGGCAGCCGCTACATGGTCGCCGAGTGGGGCTACCCCGATGTCGGGGTCGTGATCTGTGCGATGCCCTCCGGCGGCCACGACGCAGTGATGCTCGACTATCGAGCGTGTGGACCGGAGGGTGAGCCGGCGGTTGTGTACGTCGACGAGGATCGCGTCCCCCGTCCGATCGCAGAGTCGTTCGAGGCGTTTCTCGAGGGACTCATTGATTGCCCTTCGGTGGACGACGAGTAGGCCGGACCCGTCAGGCTTCCACTCATCTGGAGTTCGAGTTCTGCGAGCGGCTCCGGTGAGAGCGGGTTCTGCTCGCTTCGGTACGTTGCTCCGCATGGGCGTGAGACTGGATCCCTCCGACGAGTACATGCACGAGCTGGGCCCCGAGTCCAACTTCAACGAGAGCATGTACATCAACTGCTTCGACCCCGACCAGCAGGTGGGCGGCTGGTTCCGAATCGGCAACCGGGCCAACGAGGGCTACGCCGAGATGACGGTGTGCCTCTACCTCCCGCCGGCCGACGGCGCCGAGGGGCGCAGCGTCGGCTTCATGTACAAGCGTCCGGCGATCGACAACAACGACGCGTTCGACGCCGGCGGCCTGACGTGGACGATCGTCACCCCGTTCGAAGAACTGAAGATCGCCTACACCGGCAAGGTGGTGCTGCTCGACGAGCCCGAGCAGATGGCGAACCCGAAGGAAGCGTTCACGAACAACCCGTACGCCGAGTGCGAGGTGCGGCTCACCTTCACCGGCCAGGGTCGGCCGAGCATGTTCGGCGGCGAGCCCGACACGCCGCACGAGACGCCGGGCGAGGAGTTCGCGAAGGGACACTACGAGCAGCTCGTCGAGGCGCACGGCACGATCCGCGTCGGCGACCGCGAGTGGGAGATCCGCGGCTGCGGCCTGCGCGACCACTCGTGGGGCCCGCGCTACTGGCAGGCCCCGTGGTACTACCGCTGGCTCACCGCCAACGTCGACCGCGACTTCGGCTTCATGGCCAGCCGCGTGGCGAAGAAGGACGGCCCCGGCACCCGTGGTGGGTTCGTGTGGGAGCAGGGGAAGATGCACTACTGCGACGACGTGAGCATCACCACCGAGACCCGCGGCGAGGAGAGCTACCACGACCGCATCACCGGCGTGCTGCGCTCGTCGCGCTCGGACCGTGAGTGGAAGTTCACCGGTGAGGTGATGGACCTCATCCCGCTGCGCAACCGCCGCCAGGACCCCGACGGCAACTGGCTCATGACCCGCATCAGCGAGGGCATGACCAAGTGGACGGTGGAGAGCGGCCCCTACGAGGGCAAGGTCGGCTACGGCCTCAGCGAGTACCTCGACCAGATCATCGACGGCCAACCCGTCGGCATCGACGAGTGACCTGATCTCCCACGTGACCGAGCGACTCCGCGGAGGCGCGTGATGTTGTTCTGGTTGCAGGCTGGTGTGGCGCCCGGCTGGGGTGGTGACATCGCTCGGATCATCGATGAGGTGACGGCTGCGGATGGGCCGGTGGCGCCGTTCGTCCGGCCTGGACGGTCGAAGGTCGGGGTCATGTGGAGCAGAGTCGGTGAGGGCTTCGCGAAGGTGAGCGACGTGTCGTCGCGTGCTCGTGCGGAGCGTGTGGTGGCCGATCCGAAGAACGCGGGTCACCCTGAGATCGGTGTGGTGAGTTTCGTGGTGTGGGGAGAGGGTCATCCCTTCTGGGACGGGCGTCCGGATCACGTCGCGGTCAGTCTGCAGTTCGGTTCGATCGTGCCGCAGCTGTACGTCGAGGTGAGTGCACCGGACGACGAGTCCGCTGCGATGGTGGCGTCCGCAGAGGCGTGGGTGCGGGGTTGGGGCGCGCGTTTCGGAGGTGCTGGGATCCCGCGGCAAGACCCTGAGAACGATGCGGTCTGGCATCGATACGCCTACGTGTCCCCGGACCCGCTCATGAAGGGCGTGTTGGAGATGGGACTGGTGGATCCGGTGGTGGTGGGACCGTCGTGGTTGATGGTGTTCCGGCCCGGGACGTTCAGCGATGACGTGGTTCCGGCCGGTCTGGAGCGGTCACCGCAGGTGTCGAAGGTGAATGGGCCAGACGGTGAGTACACCGTCGTGGCCCTGGCCGAGGACGCGAGGTCGGTGGATCAGGTGGAGACGGATCGGTGGTTGGGCACGCTCGGCCCGTTGATGGATCCGGTGTTGCAGGATCCGATGGCCGCGCTGGAGTTGCGTCGTGCGTTCACAGCTCGCCGGAGAGCAGCACTCGCCGAGCAAGA
>WLDE01000056.1 GCA_009704985.1 Actinomycetota bacterium
CTCGTGCTGCTCGTCGGCGTCGCACAGCTCGGCGGCATGGGCGCCGCGGTCATCGACCTTCCCGACCGCGGCGGGCTGATCGCGGTGTTCCTGGCGGCCGCTGCCGAGGCCGCAGCGATCGGGGCGGCGTGGCGCAGCACCGCTGCGGTGGCCGTGTCGCCGGCGCTCGCCTGCACCGGTTGGCTCGTGTACGCCGACGAGGCGCTCTCCGGCGACCCGAACTGGTTCACCGTGCCGATCGGTCTCACCTTCCTGATCACCTCCGGTGGTGTCCGGTGGGTGCGAGACCGGCGCGGCGACCCGGCGACGACGCTGGCCGGTACCGACGTGGCGACGCTGGAGATCGCCGGCGCGGCGCTGATGGTGGCGGCGGCGACGGTGCAGACGATGCTCGGCGACCTCGCGTACAGCCTGCTCGTGCTCGCCGCCGGCATCGGGTTCGTCGTGTGGGCCACGATCGGCCGGGTGCGTCGACGCCTCGCGATCGGCGTGGTGGTGATCCTCCTCGCCGTGGCGCTGCTGCTCGGCGTGCCGCTGGTGCGGGCCGTGCCGACCATGTCGGGCCCGGCGCTGTGGGTGACGGTCGCGGTGATCGGCCTGCTGGTGATCGTGCTGGCGACGTCGCTCGAGCAGGGCCGCCGGCGGGTCGAGCGCCTCGGCCAGGCGTGGCGTGAGATGACCGCCGGCTGGGAGTGAGCCGTAGCCTGCGGCGCATGGACCTCGACGCCCTCGACGCCCTCATCCGGTCGCGTCGCACGAGCATGCTCGTCGACACCACACGTGCGGTGCCGCACGACCTCGTCAGCCGCCTGTGCGAGCTCGCCATCTGGGCGCCCAACCACAAGCGCACGTGGCCCTGGCGGTTCGCGCTCGTGGAGGGCGACGCCCGAGCCCGGCTCGGCGAGGTGATCGCGGACGCGATGGAGGTCCACGGCGACCCGCCGGAGAAGGTCGCGAAGGCGCGCGGCAAGTACCTGCGCACGCCCGCCACCCTCGTGGTCGGTTCGGCCGAGGGCGACTCACCGTTGCGCACCGCCGAGAACCGCGACGCGGTGGCCGCCGGCATCCAGAACCTGCTCCTCGGCGCCACTGCGGCGGGCCTCGCCACCTACTGGGGCAGCTGCCCGAAGGGCGCCGACAGCGCGGTGAACGCGCTCGTCGGGTGGGACTCCGGCACCCACGTCAGCGCGCTGATCTACCTCGGGTGGGCCAACAGCGCGGTCGCACCGCCGGAGCGACCGGCCCCCGACCTCACCCTCCTCGCCTGACCCCGGGACGCACACGCCCGCATCGGGCAGATCCGTCCCGTCGCAGCGGAACGCTCAGGTGCCGGGCGTGCGGTGGATGCCGACGTCCATCTGCTCCGGCTCGCAGCCGAGCGAGATGAGCATCTTCGCGACGCCGTGGAACAGCGCCAGGCCGATCCCCATCTCCACCAGTTCGGCCTCGGAGAACTCCTGCTGCAGCGCCGCCTGCACGTCGGGCGGCGGTGGCCCGTCCGCGGCGAAGAACGCGTCGGCGAACTGCAGCGCGAGCTTCAACCGCGGCGACAACCCCGACGCCTCGTGCCCGTCGACGATCTGCTCGACGTGCTCCTCCTCCAACCCCTGCTGCCTCGCGACCGCGAAGCGGACGTTGCGTCAATACCCGCAGTCGGTGATGCGGGCGTTGCGGATGCGGGTGGTCTCCTTCGTCGGGTGGTCGAGCACGCCCTGCGTCCAGAAGTTCGCGTAGGTGCTGCCGAACGCGACGGCGAGGCCGGGGTGATGGGCGAGCAGGGTGCCGAAGTGGGCCGGCTGGCCCTCGACGGCGCTCGGCAGGCGCGGCACGGTGGACATCAGTCGTCTCCCCCCTGGTGGTCCGACGGGAGACCCATCACCCGGCGGAGCTTGGTGAAGCCGTCGGCGAACGCAAGCTGGAACATGATCGCGATCGTCTCGGCCGGCGTGTACGACGCGGTGAGCCGCGCCATCAGTGCGTCGTCGACCCCGTGCGCGTCCAGCAGGAACTGCTCGGCGACCGCCACCACCGCCTGCTCGGCGTCGGTGAGCTCACCGAACGGCTCGAGGCCTCCCTGGCCGGTGATCATCTGGCCGATGCGAGCGTCGATGATCGCGGCCGTGCGGCCCGGGCACTCGTGGCGCGTCTGCGCGCGGAGGTCGGCCAGCGGTTCGGCCAGCCCGCTGCGCACGGCGAGCAGCGACGCCTCGGAGGCGTGACCGCCGGGCCAGCCGGTCATGCCGCGTGCTCCGCCAGCGGGAGCTGGGCGATCACGTGGAGCCAACCGTCGCCGAGGGCCGACGCATCGCCGCCGCCGGAGGCGTGCTCGGTGCCGACCACGCGGACGTGTGCCCGCTGCAGCAGGGCGATCACCACGACGTCGCCGACCTTGACCGCCTCCTGGATCGCAGCGTCGAGCACCTCACGAGCGCGCTCGTGCTCGGCCAGCTGCGCGTGGCCGCCGGCAGCGGCGACGGCGGCGATCGTGCGGTCGAGGTAGGTGGCACCCGGTGTCGTCACCACGAGCTCAGCCTCGCGTACCGCCGTCTCCGGATCACCAGCGAGCGACGCGACGAGCGCGACCGCCACCCGGCTGAAGGGGTGCTCGCGAGCGAGGTCCGGGATGTCGTCGATCGCTTCGAGGGCGTCGTCGATCCGGCCCTCCTGTGCGGCCGCGATCGCGGCGAGGATCATCGCCTCGAACCTGCCCGAGGTGCGCTGGACGAGCTGCTCCTCCACGCGGCGCAGCATCGTGGCGGCGACCTTCGCATCGCCGCGGTGCATCGCCGCGCCCGCCACCGCGAGCAGCGGTATCGGCCCGGCGGGCGACCCCTCGCCCAACGAGAGCAGCTCCTCGACGGTGCGTTGCGCAGCCGCGTTCCGGCCGAGCGCCACCTGGGTGCGCACGAGCGCGGACAGCGCCTGCGCCATGCCGAAGCGGTCGCCCAGCCGGCGGAAGCGGGCACGGGCCTGCTCGGCGAGCGACGCCGCCTCGTCGAGGTTGCCGTGCCACAACCGCAGATCGGCCTTCAGCGTCTGCATCATCGACGCCGCCCAGTCGTCGCCGAGTTCGGTGGCCTCGGCCTGCACCACGTCGGCGAGGTCCTCGGCCTCCACGAAGCGACGCTGGAAGAACCGCACGAACGCGAGGAGGCCGAACGCCCACCCGACGCCGTTGCGGTCGCCGAGGCGCGAGTGGGTCTCGGCGGCCCGGTGGAGCCGCTCGTCCGCCGCGGCGAGATCGCCCGACAGGAACGACAGCCAGGCGCGGTGCTGCTCGATGTAGGCGAGGCCGCGCTCGTCGCCGAGCTCGCGGTACACGGCCTCGGCCTCGCCGAAGTGCCACTCGGCATCGGGCAGCGAACCGCCGAAGAGCTCGATGAAGCCGCGCTGGCGGAGGGCGTCGGCGAGCAGCGCCGGCGCGTCGGCCTGGCGCAGGAGCTCGACCGAGCGGCCGAGCTCGGCACGGGCGTCGACCGCGCCGCCCTGGAGGTGGTGGATCGAGCCGAGCAACCGTCGGGCCTGCCCCTCGACCTTGATGTCGCCGCGTGTCGTGGCGTCGGCCAGCACCGTCGCGAGGTCGGCCTTGGCGACCTCCCACTCGCGGGTCTCGATCAGCCCGGCGCAGCGCACCAGCATCAGCGCAGTGCGCTCGGCGGCCTCGCTCGGGTGGCCGTACATCAGCGAGATCGCCCGGGTGGCGTGACGCACGGACAACCGATGACTGCCGCTCTCGCCGGCACGGCGGGCGGCCACGCCGAGGGCCCGCACCGCGTCCACGCGGATGGTGGCCGGCACCATGTCGACCGACCCGAGCTCGGCCACCAGCTCCGCCGCGGTGGCGGCGTGGTGGGCGAGGTCGTCGCAGGCCGTCGGGGCGAAGCGCGCCAGCGTGGCCGCCACACCGGCGTGGCGCTGCGCCCGCGAGGCCTTCGTGAGCGTGTGGTACGTGGTCTCACGCACCGAGTCGCTCCGGAAGCGCCACCGCTGGCCCTCGACGACGAGGAACCCCTTCGCGTCGAGTTGCGACACGGTCTGCCGGTCGAACGGCTGCTCCATCGCCTGGGCGAACCGGTCGAGCGCCATCAGCGTGCCGGACAGCCCGAGCGTGGCGGCGTTGTCGAGCACCTGGCGCTCGGCGACGCCCAGCTGGTCGAGCCGTGCGGCGATGAGCGCGCGGAGCGAGTCGGGCAGCTCGCTCGCCGAGCCCTCCTCGGCCACCACCTCGGCGAGCTGCTGCAGGAACAGCGGGTTGCCGCCGCTGCGGTCGAACAGCGCGCCGAGCAGCTGCTGATCGCCCACGAAGTCGGTGGTGCCCTCGATGCCGGCGGTGAGCTGGCCGAGGAGCTCGATCGCGAGCTCGTCGCTGTCGGCACGGGCGAGCGGCGGCACCGTGAGCGACAGCACGGTCGTGCGCTCCGTGGACGGCGGCCACACGACGTCGCTGCCGGGGCGCATCGAGGTGACGAGCACGAACGGCAGGCGCTGCACCGTGCCGATCAGGTGGTCGAGCAGATCGACCACCACCTGGTCGGCCCAGTGCAGGTCGTCGATCCAGAGCACCATCGGGCCCTTGGCGGTGCGCATCTCCACGACCCGGGTGATCGCCCGGTGCACCATGTCGCGCCGGGCGCCTGCGTCGAGCGCGTCCAGCGCCGAGTCGTGGCCGAGCAGGTGCAGGAACACCTCCACGGCGCGCTCGATCTCGGTGGTGACACCGTCGGTCGACAGCAGCGACGCCGCCTTCGTACGCGCGCGGTCGCGCAGCTGGTCGGCGGACAGCGACGGGTCGAAGTCGAGGTGCCCGGCGATCGCCGATGCGATCGGCGACCACGGGTTCGACTCGCCGTAGGGCGCGCACGCGCCCTCGAGCACGATCGCGGTACCGGCGCCGATCTCGTCGAGCGTGTCGAGCAGCTCGTCGATCAGGCGGCTCTTCCCCACACCGCTCTCGCCGATCACGTTCAGCAGCAGCGTGCGCCGCTCGTCGATGCCGAGCCGGAGCGCAGCGCGGCTGATCGCGAGCTCGGGGTCGCGACCGACGAGACGTAGGTCGCTGCGCCGCACTCGCGCGCCCGGTGCGGTGAGCGCGCCGAGGGCCAGCCACGTCGAGATCGGCCGCTCACGTCCGCGGGGCAGCAGCTCGGTGGGCGGGCCGTACTCGATCACGTCGGCCGTGAGCGCGTGGGTGGCCTCACCGACCAACACCCCACCGGGGGGCGCCTCGGTCTGCAGGCGCGACGCGGTGTTCACCACGTCGCCCATCGCCGTGTAGTCGGTGCCGGCGAGCGTGCCGACGAGCACCTCGCCCGTGTTGATGCCGATCCGCATCCGCAGCGGGTCGTCGGAACCCTCCTCGGCCACGTACCGGGCGAGCGTCTCCTGCATCCGCAGCCCGGCGCGGACCGCCCGCTCGGCGTCGTCCTCGTGCGCGACCGGTGCGCCGAACAGGGCGAGGATGCCGTCGCCGAGGAGCTTGTCGACGCGACCACCGAACGAGGTGACGTCGTCGACGAGCCGCTCGAAGGCACCGTCGATCAGTCGCTTCACCTGCTCGGGGTCGAGGTGCTCGGCGAGCGCGGTGAACCCCACCACGTCGGCGAACAGCACGGTGACGATGCGGCGCTCCTCGCTCTGCACCGACGCGACGGCATGGCCGCACGACGAGCAGAAGCGCGCCCCGTCCACCAGGGGCGACGCGCAGGAGGGGCAGAGCATCACCCTCTCAGCGTACGGCACATCCACCCGTGGTTGGACGCCGATCGCCGCCCCGACGGGTAGGTTCCCGAGACGTGAGTGCCACGGCCAGCGCCCGGTCCGCGTCGACGGCGTCCCCCGTGTCGGACGCGTCCCCTGCGACCCCTGCGTCCTCTGCGTCGACCGCGACGCCCGTCTCTCCGCCGGCCGTGCCCGCTGCGACCCCGGCACCGTCCACCTCCGGGCGCCGCCCGAAGCGCCCTCGACCGGTCCTCTGGCTGCGGGAACGCCCCCGCACCGCCGACGCCCTGCTGGCGATCGCCGTCACCGTGACGTCGCTCGTCGCCCACCTCACCACGCGCAGCGACGTCGGGTTCTCCGATCTCGCCGAGCCGACGTGGTGGTCTCCGGCGGTGGTCGCGGCCTCCACCCTGCCGTTGCTGTGGCGACGCCGCTGGCCGGTGCTCACGCTGGTGCTGGTCACCGTGCCCGAGTGCGTGCTGCAGGCCAACGAGATGGTGGGCGCGGGTTTCCTGAACGTGCTGATCGCGGCGTACTCCCTCGGTGCCTACGTCGCCGGTCGCCGCCTGCTCGTGGTGGGGTTGGTCACGTTCTCGTGCCTCGTCGGCTTCGTCGGTGTGGGCATGGCGATCGACGGCGTGGAACTGGGTGCACTCGTGAGCACGGCCGTGCTGTACTCCGGATCGATCGTGCTCGGCGACAACATGCGCCGCCGCCGCGAGCGTGCCGCCGACCTCGTCGAGCGCGCCGAGCGTGCCGAACGCGAGCGCGAGCTGCTCGCACACCAGCAGGTGCAGCACGAGCGCACGCGCATCGCCCGCGAGATGCACGACGTGGTGGCGCACAGTCTGAGCGTGATGATCATCCAGGCCGGTGCGGCTCGCCGTCACGTGCGCGCCAACCCCGACCAGGCGATCGAGGCGCTGGAGTCGATCGAGGCCACCGGTCGCGAGGCGATGACGGAGATGCGCCAGATCCTCGGCGTCCTGCGCGACGGCGGCGACGGCGGCGAGACAGTCCGGGGCCGCGCGCCCCAGCCGTCACTCGCCACCCTCGACGAGCTCGTGCAGCAGTCACCCGATCTCCGGGTGTCGCTGCACACCTCGGGCGACCTGTCCGCGGTCCCGCCCGCGATCGAGCTGTCGGCGTACCGCGTGGTGCAGGAGGCCCTCACCAACGTGCGACGCCACGCCGGGCGCGTCGACCGGGTCGACGTCACGGTGGAGCTGGTGGCCGACGCACTGCACGTCACGATCGACGACGACGGCCGCGGCGCGAGTGCTTCGTCGGACGATCCCGGGTTCGGCCTCGTCGGCATGCGCGAGCGAGTCGCGATGTTCGGTGGCCGCCTCGACGCAGGCCCGCGCACCGGCGGTGGGTGGCGGGTGCGCGCCACGTTCCCGGGCGCGTCGGAGACCCCGACCGCGAGTCCGACCGCTGGATCGACCACTGGTTCGAGCGAGCGTTCGTCGGAGGTCGGGTCGTGATCCGGCTGATGCTCGTCGACGACCAGGCGATGGTGCGCGCGGGGTTCCGCATGATCGTCGAGACCGAACCGGACATCACGGTGGTGGGCGAGGCCGCCGACGGCCGCGCCGCGGTCGAGCTCGCCGGCCGCTGCGCGCCGGACGTGGTGCTGATGGACGTGCGGATGCCGCACATGGACGGCATCGAGGCGACCGAACGGATCACGGCGATGGCCGACGCCCCGAAGGTGCTGATGCTCACCACCTTCGATCTCGACGACCACGTGTATGCGGCCCTTCGCGCGGGGGCGAGCGGCTTCCTGCTGAAGGACGCGCCTGCCGAACAGCTCGTGGACGCCGTCCGCGTGATCGCCCGAGGCGACGGCCTGCTGGCACCGTCGGTCACCCGGCTCCTCATCGAGGAGATCGCCCGTCGGCCGGCGCCGGATCCCTCGTCCACGCTGCGCGGCTTCGACGAGCTCACCGAGCGCGAGCTCGACGTCATGCGGCTCGTCGCGAAGGGCATGACCAACGCCGAGATCGCCGACGCCCTCGTCCTCGGCGAGGCGACGGTGAAGACCCACGTCGGCCGGATCCTGTCCAAGCTCGACCTGCGCGACCGCGTGCAGGTGGTGGTCGTCGCCTACGAGTCCGGTCTCGTCACCCCGGGCGGCGACCCGACCGGCTGACGACCCGACCGGCTGACGACCCGGCGGGCGACCGCTGGACGGGCCCCGGGGTCGTCGGCGACCGTGCCCGGGTCCACCGGGAGGGTGACGCGAATCCACCTCGCAGCGGACCCGCATCGACACACCTCCGCGGTACAACTGTCACATGACCTTCGATGCCCCCACCCCCTCCGTGCCCGCTGCGCCCCCCGCTGCGGGCACGGCGACCGTCACCGCCGCCGCAGGTGCCGTCGACGCGGTCAAGATCTACGGCAAGGACGACAGCGAGGTGCGCGCCCTCGACGGCGTCACCGTCGCGTTCGAGTCCGGCCGGTTCACCGCGATCATGGGGCCGTCCGGGTCGGGCAAGAGCACGCTGATGCACTGCCTCGCCGGCCTCGACACGCTCACCAGCGGCGGGGTGTACATCGGCAACACCTACCTCTCGACACTCAACGACAAGCAGCTCACCGAGCTGCGCCGCACCGAGGTCGGGTTCATCTTCCAGGCGTACAACCTGGTGCCCACGCTCACGGCGCTGGAGAACATCACCCTGCCGCTGCTGCTCGGCGGCACGAAGGGCGACCAGCAGTGGATCGACCAGGTGATCGACACGGTGGGGCTGCGCAGCCGGCTCAAGCACCGTCCGAGCGAGCTGTCGGGCGGCCAGCAGCAGCGCGTGGCCGTCGCCCGCGCACTCGCCAGCCGGCCGACGATCATCTTCGCCGACGAGCCGACGGGCAACCTCGACAGCCGCACCGGCGCCGAGATCCTCGACTTCATGCGCCGCGCGGTGCGCGAGCTCGGCCAGACCATCGTGATGGTCACCCACGACCCGGTCGCGGCCAGCTACGCCGACCGCGTCGTGTTCCTCGCCGACGGCCGCATCGTCGACGAGATGCACGCCCCGACGGCCGAGCGCGTGCTCGACCGCATGAAGCACTTCGGGGAGTGACACCGTGTTCCGCATCGCACTGAAGGGCGCGCTGGCCCGCAAGGGCCGGCTGCTGCTCACCTCGCTCGCGGTCATCGCGGGCTGCTCGTTCCTGTCGGGCGTGTTCGTGTTCAGCGACACGATCCGCGGCAGCTTCGACCGCTTGTTCGCCAACGCGTACGAGGACACCGACGCCTTCGTCCGGTCGTCCAACGTCATCGAGGCCGACTTCGGCACCGAGAGCCGCGACCGCATCCGCGACACCCTCGCCGGCGAGATCCTGGGCATGCCCGGCGTGGCCGAGGCCCACGGCGACATCATGGGGTTCGCCCGCCTCGCCACGGCCGACGGCGAGGAGATCGGCCAGTCCGGACCGCCGAAGTTCGGCGGTGTCTGGATCGACTCCGCCGCCTCCCCCTGGCGTCTCGCCGAGGGGGCCGCACCGTCCGGCGCCGGCGAGGTCGTGGTCGACCGCAGGTCGGCCAAGCAGGGCCCGATCGCCCTGGGCGACACGGTGCGCATCACCGGCCAGGCCGGCGCCCGCGAGTTCACCGTCACGGGCATCGCCACCTTCGCCGGCAACGACACCTCGGGTGGCGCGACGTGGGCGCTGTTCGACCTCCCCACCGCGCAGGAGTTCGTCCTCGGACGTCCGGGCCTGGTCGACTCGATCGTGGTGGTGGGCGACGGTTCGCTCACCGACGAGGAGCTCGCCGCCTCGATCACCGAGCGCTACGCCGCCGACGACATCGAGGCGCTCACCGGTGCCGAGATCACCGAGGAGAACCAGAGCGCCGTCGAGGAGGGCCTGCAGTTCTTCACGATCTTCCTCACGATCTTCGCCGGCATCTCGCTGTTCGTCGGCTCGTTCATCATCTTCAACGTGTTCAGCATCAGCGCCGCGCAGCGCCAGCGCGAGAACGCGCTCCTGCGTGCGATCGGAGCGAGCCGCGGACAGGTCACGCGAGTGCTGTTCGTGGAGGCACTGGTCGTCGGTGCGCTCGGTGGTCTGCTCGGCTTCGCCGGCGGTGTGCTGCTCGCAACGCTCATCGTCGGCGCCCTCACCGCAGCGGGCCTCGGCCCCGCGGACTCCGATCTCCTCGTGAAGCCCTGGGTGCTCGTCGCCAGCCTCGTGGTCGGCATCGTCGTCACGCTCGTCTGCGCCGTGGTGCCCGCGATCCGCTCGGGTCGCGTGCCGCCGCTCGCGGCGATGCGCGACGTGTCGGTCGATCGATCGGCGCTCAGCCGCAGTCGCCTGATCACCGGTCTGCTCCTGGTGGTCGTGGCCGGCGCCGGCACCGCCCTCGGGCTCGGCGGCAGCGCGCTGTGGCTCGCACCCGGGATCGTCGGGTTGTTCGCGGCACTGGTCGTGCTCGGCCCGTTGCTCGCGGCGCCGGTGTCGCGGCTCGTCACCCGCCCCCTCACGGCGCTGCGCGGCGTCACCGGTGAGATCGCCGGCCGCAACGCCGCCACGAGCCCGAAGCGCACGGCGCTCACCGCCGGCGCGCTGGCGATCGGCCTCGCGCTGCTCATCGGCGTGTCCACGCTGGGATCGTCGGTCAAGACGTCGATCCGCGAGTCGATCGGCGAGCAGTTCACCGGCGACTTCGCCGTGTCCACGAGCGACAACCAGGGCTTCGGCGGCCTGCCCACCAGCCTCGCCGACGAGCTCAACGAGCTCCCGGAGGTCGAGGGCGCCGTCGGCATCGGCGTCAACCTGATCCAGCTGGTCGAGGACGGCCAACCGGCGGGCAAGTCGGTGCTCACCGTCGATCCGCAGCGCGCGGCGCAGCTGTTCGACCTGCCGTTCACCGAGGGCTCGTGGGCCGACCTCGACGACCAGGGCATCCTGATGTCGGTCGACAAGGCCGACCGCGACGGGCTCAGCGTCGGCGAGAGCGTGCAGGCGGTGTTCCAGGACGGCACCACGCGTGACCTCCGGGTCGCCGGCCTGTTCGACTCGGAGGACTTCGGCAACCTGATCGTGGCCCGTTCGCTGTTCGCCGGTCAGACCTCCGACCTGTTCGACGTGCAGGTGCTCGTCCAGTCCGCTCCGGGCGTGTCCACCGAGGAGGCCGAGGCGGCGATCCGCACCGTCACCTCGAACTACCCGACGAGCAAGGTGCAGACCCGCGACGAGTTCATCGACGACCAGGCGAAGCAGGTCGACGGCTTCCTCAACTTCATCTACGCCCTGCTCGGCATGTCGGTGTTCATCGCCGTGCTCGGCATCGTGATCACGCTGCTGCTCGCCGTGTACGAGCGGCGCCGCGAGCTGGGGCTGGTGCGTGCGATCGGCATGACCCGGCCGCAGGTGCGCAGCAGCATCCGCTGGGAGGCGGTGATCACGGCGCTCTTCGGTGCGTTGATGGGCACGGTGCTCGGCCTCACCCTCGGCTGGATCGTGGTGAAGGCGCTCGAGGACCAGGGGCTCAACTCGTTCAGCGTGTCACCGACCACGATCGTGATCGTGGTGGTGGCGGCGATCGGGGTGGCGATCCTGGCGGCGTGGTTCCCGGCTCGCCGTGCGGCCAACGCCGACATCCTCCAGGCGATCGCCACCACCTGACCCGACCGCGCACCCCCGGACCGCCCGGCGTCGCACTCCCGCCCGTGCGAGCCGGCGACGCGATGAGCGATGAGCGCGCCACGGCCGCTCATCGCCCATCGCCGGTTCGGGATCCGCCGACCGGCACGGCATCATGGGCGCATGCAGCAGACGTTGAGCGCCGCCGCGCTCGAGTTCCTCGCCGAGCGCCACCTCGCCACGCTCACCACGCTCCGCGCCGACGGCAGCCCGCACGTCGTGCCTGTCGGATTCACCTGGGACGCCGACCGGGGCGTGGCGCGGGTGATCACCTTCGCCGGTGCCGTCAAGGCGGCCAATGCCGCAGGCGGCGGACGCGCTGCCGTGTGCCAGGTGGACGGGGCGCGGTGGCTCACCTTCGAAGGCGCAGTGACGGTGCGACGCGACGCCGAGGGCGTGGCCGCCGCGGTGGCCGCCTACGCCGCGAGGTACCGACCGCCGAAGGTGCGCGACGACCGGGTGGTCGTCGAGATCGACGTCGACCGCGTGCTGTGCAACCGGGGGTTGCGGGCGTGAGCGCCACCACCACCCCGCTGCCGCGCAAGCTCGGCCTCACCGGCGAGATCGTGTTCACCGTGCGCCACGCTCCCGCCGGGTTCGCCGCGCTGCTGGAGGCCGAGGGCGGCACCGGCGACGCGATCTGGCAGCAGACGATGCTCGCGCCGATCGACGTCGTGATCGCCTTCCACACCCGACGCGACGCGCTCGTGGCCGAGTGGCCGAAGCTCACCGCGCCGCTCGCGTCGGACGGCGCCGTGTGGGTGGCCTGGCCCACGCACGACACGGACCCCGTCACCGGGTCGCCCGCCGATCTGTCCGCCGATCGCGCCCGCGCCGCCCTCGAACCGCTCGGGTGGGTGCCGGCGAAGTCGTGCACCATCGACGAGACCTGGAGTGCGGCCCGCTTCGAGCGGCGCCAGCGCCCCCTCCGCCCGAAGGAGGCGGCCCGCGCCCGTCGGGGTCGCTGACGTCAGGGGCGAGCGCTCGGATCCACGCGCCTCGGCGCACGCGAGTCCGCCCGGCGGGCTCGACGGTTCAGCCGGCCAGCGGGTGGTGACGACGCCAGGGCAGGTTGCTCAGGAACTTGGCCGCGGCCGGGTGCGGATCCATCTCGCGCACCGGCTCGTACACCTCGAGCACCTCGCGCGCCTCGAGCGACCGGCGCACCTGGCACCCGGGGCACCAGTACACCAGCCGGTTCGCCTCGCCCGGCTGGCACACCTGCACCGTGTCGCCGCACCGGGCACAGCGCTGGCCGTTGCGGCCGTAGACGGCGAGCTCGCTGCGTACGAACGACCCGGGCTGGGAGATCGTCGCGGTGACGCGTGGGCTGTGGCGGAGCTTGGAGCGCAGCAGCGCAGCGGCGGACGTGACCAGGTACGCGCAGTCGTCCGCGTCGAGCGAGGAGATCGGCGCGAACGGATGGGTCTCGGTGGCCCACAGCACCTCGCAGCGGTACACGTTGCCGATGCCCTCCGCCACGTGCTGGTCGAGCAGCGCCTCGCAGACCGGTGCCTGCTGGTCGTGGTAGTGGTACAGCCGGTTGATGCTCTCGTCGAGGTCGGCGTCCGGGCGGGACAGGTCGGGACCGTGCGAGCCGAACCCGGGGTGCCGCGACCGGTCGAACTCGCGGTAGGTCTCGACGACCGGTGCGTTGAAGCAGACGGCGATCCAGTCCGCGGTGTGGAGCTCGACCCGCACCTGTGTGCCGGGGCGGCGCCACCGCTCACCGTGGCGGTAGAGGTGCCACGACCCGGTGAGGCGGACGTTGGTGTGGAGCACCAGTCCGTCGTCCCAGACGATCTCGAGGTGCTTGCCGTGGCTCTCGACCCGCTCGACGATGCGGCCGGGACCGGGCACCGGGCCGACCAGGAACGGTGCGTCGAAACGGGTGGTGGGGCGCCCGACGAGCGCCGTCCGCAGGGCTGCTGCCGCCCGGTGGATCGAGTCCCCCTCTGCCACGCGTTCCAGCGTAATTGCGCTGCTTGTGCGATCGCGCGATACCCCGCGACCAGCGACGGCGGGTAGCGTGGGTCGGTATGGCGGGCACCGGAGCTGGGGACGACAGGGTCGTGCCCGCTCCGCCGGATCTCCCCCGCGATCTCACCCGCGACCTCCCCCGCGACCTCCCCCGCGATCTCCCCCGCGATCTCCCCCGCGACGCCCCCGACGGCACGGCCGGGACGGACACGGATCCCGACGCCGTCGGTGCGGCCGAGCCGGTGCCGTTCGAGGTCCCCGACGACATCGCCACCCGGGTGGCGAACGCACGTCTCCGCCACGGTCGAGGCGGGGCGATGCTCGCCGCCGGCATGCTCGGCCTCGACGCTGCCGTCAACGGGCGCAAGCCACGCGAGGAGATCCCCGTGGTCGTCGATGCTCCCGGCGAGCCGGGCGACGTCGACCGTGACGGCATCCGGATCCAGGTCGGCCGCGCCGAGCCGGCGGGAGTTCCCCTCGACCCGGCCGACGACGACGGTCGCGGCCCGGACGGCCGTGCCGGCGACGCGGCCAACGACGCGGCCAACGACGCGGCCAACGACGGGGCCACCGACCTGATCGAGGTGATCGCACCGCCGCTGCCGCGCCGAGCGCCGGTGGTGTCGCCCGCTCCTCGAGGTGTCCGCCGCAGATGGCGCTGACCGACACCCCACACCGCGCGACGCGACGCGCCGCGCCGCGCTCGTCGCGGCGCAGGCGCGCACACCGCCGGGTGGCGACCTGGACGGCGATCGCCGCGTCCGGGGTGCTCGTGCTGCCGGTCGAGGCGACGTCGGCAGCCCCGGCGCCCGCCACGGCGACCGCACCCGACGGAGCGCTCACCGATCCCGCGCTGCTCGACCTGCTCGACGAGGTACCCGACGCCGCGCGCGTCGTCGTCGAGGTCGTCACGGACGACACGGCGTCCGCGCGCGCCGACGTCCGCTCCCTCGGCGCGGTCGTCACCGGCTCGGTGCCCGGCGAGGTGCTCCAGGTGTCCGTCGCCGCCGGCCGGGTGGAACGACTCCTCGACGTCGCCGGCGCCGACGACGTCCGGCTGCCGCGCGTGGCCAACCGCCCGGTGCGCCACCTGGAAGCGCCACGGGTGGAGTTCGGTGCGGTCACGGGCGAGAACGTGGCCGTCACCGACGCCGCCGCGTGGCACGCACAGGGACTCCGCGGTGGTGTTCGCGTCGGCATCATCGACTTCTTCGACCTGTCGCTCTGGAACCCCACCGAGCACGGTGACGTCCCGCCGGTCGAGCGTCGCTTCTGCCGCGACACCATCCAGGTCGGCCCCAACGCCCCGGACAACTACTGCACCTCGCCGACGCAGGGGGTCGCCTACGCCCACGGCGTCGCCGTCGCCGAGGTGGTGAAGGACGTCGCCCCCGACGCCGAACTGTGGCTCGCCACCGTCGCGGGCTCGAGCGATCTCAGCGCGGCGATCGACTGGTTCGCGGCGAACGGTGTCCGCATCGTCACCCGGTCGCTCGGTGCCGCCTACGACGGACCGGGCGACGGCACGGGACCACTCGCCGCGGTGGTCGACCGCGCCGCCTCGCTGGGGATCACCTGGTTCAACTCGGCCGGCAACGACGCCGGTGGCTCGTACGGTCGCTTCACCGAAGGGGTCGACGAACAGGGCTACGTCGACTTCCTGCCGGGCCCCGGCGTCGACACGACGCTGACGATCTCCACCAGCGGCACGTTCGGCAGGGTGGGCTTCGACGGCATCCGCTGGTCGGACTGGAACGAGCCCCGGTCGCGTGTGACCGACTACCGGCTGGAGATCACCACCCCGTTCCGCACGGAGGTGGTCGACGCGTCACAGCGCGCCGGCGCGCCACCGCTGGAGGCGGTCGATCTCTACATCGAGGGGCCGATCCAGCTGCGCATCCGTCGGGTCGCCACCGGTGGCGACCCGACGCCGGACGTCGTCGAGGTCGGGTTGTTCGAGGGACGGCTCGAGTACTTCCAGACCGAATACAGCGCCGCGAAGCCGGTCGTCGATTCGCGCAGCCCCGCACTCGTCGCCGTCGGCGCGATCGACCCGCCGACGTCGGCCCGCATCGCCTGGTACTCGTCGCAGGGGCCCACCAACGACGGTCGCGTGAAGCCGGACGTGTCGGCGCCGAGCTGCGTCTCGAGCTCGATCTTCAACCCCGCCCGGTTCGGCATCGCCTGCTTCAACGGCACCAGTGCGGCCGCACCCACCGCCGCAGGCGTCGCTGCGCTGCTGCTCGCACGTGGGCTCGCGGGCAGCGGCGTGCCGCTCGCCGCGCTCACGAAGCACCTCGTGGTCGACCTCGGCACGCCGGGTGCGGACCAGGCGTTCGGCTCGGGCATGGTGCGGCTGCCACCACCACCCGCCGCCGCGCTCGATCCCACCCCGACGCAGTACGTCCCGCTCGCCGAGCCGCGACGCATCCTCGACACGCGACCAGCGTCCGCCACCCCCGGCGCCCGCCTCGGACCCCACCCCCGGTTCACGATCATCGACGTGCCCCTCCCGGCCGACCTCGCCGGGGCGACCGCGGTCGCGATCGGGGTGGTGTCCACCGACACCGCGCAGCCCGGCTACGTGCAGGCGCTCCCCACGCTGCAGGGCGAGATCGGCGCGTCGTCCACGTTGAACGTGGCCGTGCCCGGGCAGATCCAGCCGAACCTCGCCGTCGTGCCCGTCGGCGCACGATCGACGGTGACGCTGTACCTGTTCGCCGGTGGCAACGTCGTGGTCGACCTGCTGGGCGCGTTCCGTCCGGCACCGGTCGGACCCGTGGCCGAGGGTCGGTTCATCGCGATCGATCCCGTGCGCGTGCTCGACACCCGACCCGAGTCGGGCGGTCCGGTCCCGACCGACTGGGTGCCGCGTCGACCGGAGGCCGGCGACACGGTGCGGGTGGAGGCGATCCCCGCGGGCGCGTCGGCCGCCGTGGTGAACGTCGTCGCCGATCAGGCCGTCGCGAGCGGCTTCGTCCGCACCCAGGCCAGTGGTGTCGCCGGGCTCGCGACGTCGAACGGCAACTTCGTCCCGGGCGTGGCCTCCGGCACGCTCAGCATCGTCCCGGTGGGTGCCGACGGCACGATCAGCGTCTTCACCAGCGCGAGCACCCACCTCGTGGTCGACCTCATGGGCTGGATCACCGGCCCGACGTCCACCCCGGGTCGCGACGGCCTGTTCGTCCCGGTGGCGCCCACCCGCGTCTACGACAGCCGCACGATCGGCGGCATCCACGAACGCGGCACCGACCGGCGCGTGCAGGTGTCGGGTGGGGTGGTGCCCGCGGGTGCGAGCGCCGTGTCGATGAACCTCACATCCGACCAGTCGGCGGCGCCGGGGTACCTCACCGTGCATCCCGCCGACGTCGGGCTGCCGCTGATCTCCAATCTCAACTACCCGACGGTCGTTCCGCAGGCGAACGCCGGCATGGTGCGGCTCTCGGCCGACGGCGGCCTGAAAACCTTCGTGAACCAGACCACGCATGTCATCATCGACGTGAACGGCTACTTCACAGGACCCACGTGAGCGATCAACTCGACATCAAGACCGGCTGGCTCGACCACGAGACCCTCGCCAACATCCGCGCCAACGTGCCGCTCGTGTACGTCGATGCCGTGCCGGTGCGCGTGGACGAGCTCGGCAACGTCACGAGGGTCGGCCTCCTGCTCCGGCAGGCCGCCGACGGGTCGCTCAGCCGGATGGTCGTCAGCGGGCGGGTGCTGTTCGGCGAGCGCATCCGCGACGCGCTGCTGCGGCACCTCGAGAAGGACCTGGGCCCCGTGGCCCTGCCCCAGATCCCGCCGAGCCCGTCGCCGTTCACGGTGGCCGAGTACTTCCCCGACCCCGAGATCAGCGGGTTCCACGACCCGCGGCACCACGCGGTGAGCCTGGCCTACGTCGTGCCCGTCGCCGGCGACTGCCAGCCGACGCAGGAGGCGCTCGACCTGGTGTGGTACAGCCCTGCGGAGGCCGTGAGCGATCCGGTGCGCCGCGAGATGACGCAGGGACACGACCGGCTCATCCGTCTCGCCCTCGCCTCGGTCGGCTCGCTGCCCTGACCGGCGAGCGGATCGCAGACCGCTCTGACCGTCTGTCGATCTGGATTCCAGAAGCTCGTCGCTCGTTTCGCCACGCTGGGTGACCGTTCGGTCAAGGTCACTGCAAGACCCCTCACCTCCCCCGAACCCCGCTCCGATGGAGGTGCGTGTCCGCAGCGACACGCCGGCCCATCGGGTTCCGCCAGGCCCACCGGCGTGTCGGCACGCGCTGCGACGCGGTCGTCCCCTCCGGAGGAGCCATGACATCCACCACGCAGACCCTCGAATCCACGGGCACACCCACCACCGTGGCCCGACGCCGGATTCGTCGACCGCTGCAGGCGATCGCGCTGACCGGCGCACTGCTCGGCCTCGCGGGCGCACCCGCCTTCGCGGAGGAGCCGGCGCCCGTCGACCCGACGTCGCCCACCACGCCCGCACCGCCCGCCGGTGATCCGGCGACCGCTCCCGTCGCGGCGCCCTCGTCGTTCCTGCTGCCGCTGTTCGGCACCGGCCTCGTCGTCGACGTCGAGACCGGCCCCGGCGGCAACCTGACGAAGGTGAGCGTGTTCACCCCCGGTGAGTCGACCGCCCCGGCCGGGCTCACCGCCACGGAGGTCTCGGCGCGATCCGTGGAGATCGTGAACGAGGACGGCTCGGCCAAGGTGGTCGTCCGGTCCAACAAGGGCGGCCAGCGCGTCGAGGCACGTGCGGGCTCGCTCGAGGAGATCAGCGGTCCCGGCGGCTGGAGCGGCGAGATCTTCCCCGGTGTGCCGGCGAGCGTCGCGTTCGAGGTGACCGGCACCGACGGCACGCTCGGCCTGGTGCTCGGCCGGATCGACGGCCCGGTGTCGAAGGTCGGCACGCCCGAACTCGAGTCCGAGGACGGCGAGCAGGAGATCTCCGTGAAGATCGAGTTCCGTCAGGACGGCATGCGCCGCACGATGAAGATCCAGGCGAGCGTCGAGACCGACGACGACGGTGACGGCGGCACCGAGGCCAAGGTGCGCATCTCGCTGTCGAAGATCAAGGAGGAGCCGTTCAAGCCGGTCGAGCCCGACACGACCGTGACGCCCGGCGACCCGGGCACCGGCAGCGCGACGAAGACCTGGAGCGGCAAGCTCTGCACCGGCGAGAAGGTGTCGATCACCTACACCGTCACGGCCGACGGGACCATCAGCGTGGGCGCCGTCAGCCCCGGCGGTGAGCAGTGGTCGGAGGGCAACTGGGTGAAGGTGAGGTTCGCCTCCGGCGAATGGGTCAAGGTCAAGGTCAAGAACGCCGATGGAAAGCTCGCCGTGAGGATCGAGGAGGGGCTCAACTGCAAGGGCGCCCCTGCTCCCACCGTCAACGTGCCCGTCGCTCCCGACAAGGACGACGACCATGACAAGGACCACGACGAGGACCATGACGAGGACCACGACGAGGACCACGGCGACGACGACGAGGACGGCGATGACTCCACCACCACGACCGCGGCGACGACCCCGAGCGGCGATGGCGCCTGACCGGGCGGGCCACCGCAGCCCGACGCGGCGGGGCGCCGCCGGTCTCGGACTCGCCGCGCTGGCGATCCTCGGACCGGCGGTGCTCGCCGGCTGCAGTGGCAGCGAGCAGGGCGCGACGGTGGCCTCCGCCGTCCCCGTGGCCGTCGCCGTGGTGGAGCCCGCCGCGGCCCCCGCCACTGCGGCACCGGTCACGACGGCCGCACCGGTGGAGACCACCCCGGCCACACCTCCCCCCACGGTCCCGATCGACGCGGCAGCGATGCTCGTGCAGTCACTCGACGCCGTGGCGGGTGGCTACCACTTCCGCACGTCGGTCACGGTGGCCGGCGTCGAGGTGCTGGTCTCCGAGGGCGACCGAGTGGGCAACGGCACCCGGCTCACCATCTGGACCGGTGGCACGAGCCTGTCGTACCTCATCACCCCGGCAGGTGCCTGGGTGGTGCCCGACGGCGGCGAGTGGCAGGCACTCGACACCCCGCCCGCCACCACCGATCCGCTCGCCGCGCTGCGCGTCCCGACCGCCGTGTCGGGCACCAGCTACGACGGTGTGGCAGCCACGATCGTCGCGAGCGTGCCGGCCGCGGCACTCGGCGTGCCGTCGGACGGGACCGCCGACGTCCAGATCACCGTGAACGGACCGACGCTCCAGCAGGTGCGCTACTCCGCCACGATCGACGGTCGGACCGCCGACGTCACGACGGTGTTCGGCCCGATCGTCGACCCGAGCCCGGTCGTCGCACCGATCTGACCCGACCACGGGCACCCGCACCGACACCCGCACCGACACCCGCACCGACACCCGCACCAGCGCGGTCGCAGCGCGTGGCCGCACCCCGGACGTGACCTGCGTCCAGGGTGCGGTGCCGCTCGGCGACGACCCCCGACCGTTACCCTTCGACGCGTGGAACCCAGTTGGCTCGGCGCAGCGCGCGTGCTGTTCGTGGCCGGCAAGGGCGGCGTCGGCTCCAGCACCGTCGCTGCGGCCACCTCGCTGCTCGCGGCGCGCAACGGCGCCGACGTGCTGCTCGTGTCGGTCGACGGCAAGCCCGGCCTCGGTCCGCTGCTCGGCGGGAAGCCGCTCACGAAGGACGACCAGCTGCTGCGGGCGTTCTCGGCGAGTGGTGGGCGCATCCGCGGCCGCACGATCCCGCCCGACCAGGCCTTCGGCGACTACCTCGACCTGAAGGGCGTCGGCAGCATCCTGCGGCGCGCGGCGTCGGCGGCGTCGCTCGACACGATCGCCGCGTCGACCCCCGGCCTCGAGCACCTCCTGGTGCTCGGCAAGGTGAAGGAGCTGGATCGCAGCCGCGCCGCCGACCTGATCGTCGTCGACGCGCCGCCGGCCGGGCACGCCGCCCCGTTCCTGCGTTCGGCGAGCGCGCTGCAGGAGGTCGTGGCCAACGGCCCGGTGCGCCAGCAGGCCGACGAGGTCGCGGCGATGCTCGCCGATCCGGCGCGTGCCCAGGCGATGCTGGTCACGCTGGCCGAGGAGACGCCCGTGAACGAGCTCGTCGAGCTGGCCTGCGACGTCGACGACCGCCTCGGACTCGCGCTCGCCCCGCTGGTCGTGAACGCGTGCTGGCCGGATCGTCCCGAGCTCGAGCTCACCCCCGCCACCGCGGCGAAGCGCAGCGGGGTGAGCCTCACCACCGCCGACCGCGCCGCGCTCACGATGTCGAGCCGCTACGGCTGGCACCGGCTGCAGGTGCAGCGCGAGCAGCTCGCCCGGCTCGACGACCTCCTGCCGCTGCCGCGGATCGTGCTGCCGAAGCTGCTGTCGCCCCGGTTGCAGGCGGCCGACATCGACCGGCTCGCCGACGAGCTGGCGGTCGAACCGGAGCGCCCACGATGACCAGCCGCCGCATCGGCAGCCCGCTCGCCCACCTGCTCGACACCGCCGACCTCCTGGTCACCTGCGGCCCGGGTGGCGTCGGCAAGACCACGACCGCCGCCGCGCTCGGCCTCGCCGCGGCGCGGGCCGGACGCCGGGTCGTGGTCGTCACGATCGACCCGGCGCGACGCCTGGCCGACGCACTCGGCATCGACTCCGAGCACGCGAACGAACCGCACCTCGTGGCCGGTGCGGTCACCGGTCCCGGTTCGTTCTCGGCGCTGATGCTCGACGCCGAGCACACCTTCGACCAGCTGATCCGCGAGCGTGCGGGCGACGCCGCCGACTCGATCCTGTCGAACTCCGTGTACCGCAGCATCGCCGGGTCGCTCGCCGGTGCGCAGGAGTACATGGCGATCGAACGGCTGCACCAGCTGCACCACAGCGGCGAGTACGACCTCGTGGTGATCGACACGCCGCCGTCCCGTCACGCGATCGACGTCCTGGAAGCCCCCGACCGGCTCGTCCGCTTCCTGTCGAACCCGGTGTACCGGGCGCTCACCCTGCCGTCGCGCTCGTTCGCGAAGGTCACCAACGCCGCGTCGAACGCGTTCCTGTGGACGGTGAAGCGCCTCGCCGGCCCGAAGATCGTCGAGGACACGATCGAGTTCTTCCGGTCGATCTCCGGGCTCGAGGACGGCCTGCGCACCCGCGCCGCGGAGATGGCCGCGCTGCTACGGGCCGAGCACA
>WLDE01000057.1 GCA_009704985.1 Actinomycetota bacterium
CCGGCGGCGAGCTTCCTCAACGGCGCCGTGATCCCCGTCGACGGTGGCATGAGCATCCGCCACACCTGAGCCGGACGACCCGGAACACGACGCGCCGGCGACGCACCGCCGGTCGCCGGCGCGATCAGGGTGCGAACGGGTCGAGGATGCCGCGCAACCCGCTGACGTGGTCGCCGAAGGCGAGCTGTTCGAGGATCCCGAGCCCGTGCTCCACCGTGCCGTCGGCGCGGGTGAGCGTCGCGCGGCACATCGCCTGGACGTGCACGTGCTCTCGGGCGCACGGGGTGTCGACGGGGGAGGTGATCCGCTCGCCGCCCACCACGAGCTCGCCCTTCCAGTACCCGTGCCCGAACTCCGGGTTGCCGTAGCCGATCCCGCGCATGTGGAACTCGTACATCGGCTCGAGCCGCACCGTGTCGACCGATCCGTCCCAGTGCACGAGGTCGTACTCGAACCAGGCCGCCCAGCGGGTGCCCGGACGCCACTCGCCGCGCCACTCGACGGTGCGGCTCGACACCGCCTCGGCCTCGCCGACCGGCGCGACGGCACCCACCTCGTGCCAGCGACGACCGTCGGCGAACTCGTTCACGTCGAAGTGGGTGGAGCACGACGGGAAGTTCACCGGCGCCCACAGCCAGAAGAACTGCGGCCAGCCGGTCGGCGCCCCCTGCGGGGCGGGTTCGCCCACGGGTCGGATCCCCCACGAGCGGTCACGCGAACCGAGGACGTCGGTGGGGTCGACAGCGATGCGTTCACCGTCCACCTCGAGCCACCCGTGCCACGACCCGAACTGGGTGAGACGGGTGTAGTCCATGAAGGTGCGGTTGCCCGTGCGCTGGAAGAAGTGCGGCTCCTCGATCACGGGCGACCGTCGCGTGAAGGTGAGGTCCGCCCGGAGGCCCTGGTCGGGCGCGTCGACGAGCACCTGGAGCACCTGGAGCGGCTCGATCACGCGCACCTCGATCGGTCCGAGTCGCGTGGCGTCGCGACGGTCGGCGGGTGCCCGCTGCGACACGAACACGGATGCCTGCTCGCGCGTGCTGCCGTCGCCGGTGGGTCGCACCACGCAGAACGCGGCGTCCGCGACGTGGCGGTTCGGGTACAGGCCCATCGCCGTGGCGAAGTACAGCGAGCCGTCGGACGAGTAGCCGTTGAAGAAGTAGCGGTCGTACTGGTTGACGTCGCCGCTCGCGGAGTTGGCGATCGGCACGGACGCCTGGTGGATCGGGTAGTCGTCGAAGCTCGTGAGCACGGACGTGACCGTAGCCACCCCGGTCGTGCCCTCACGGAGTGGGCACGGCCGCGGCCCGCCTCCTACGCTGGCGCCCGTGAGCACGATCGGGCGTTGGCGTCTGTCCCCCGAGCGCTACCGGGTGATCTGCATGTTCGCCCTCGGCCTGCTCGGCATCATCGTCGTCTCGGGGGCCGCCGTGCGGCTCACCGGATCGGGCCTCGGGTGCACCGACTGGCCGAACTGCAACAACGAGCGGCTCATCGACGTGTCGTCCACGCACGCCGCGATCGAGCAGATCAACCGCCTGTTCACCGGTCTGGTGGCGCTGGGCGTGGTGCTGGCGGTGCTCGGGTCGAGGTGGCGCACGCCCCGTCGTCGCGACCTCACGCTGCTGTCGTGGGGACTCGTGGCCGGTGTGGTCGGCCAGGTGATCCTCGGCGGCATCACCGTGCTCGTCGACCTGCACCCGGCAGCCGTGCAGGCGCACTTCCTGCTGTCGATGGTGCTCATCGCGAACGCCGTGTCGCTCGTGTACCGCGCCGGTCTGCCGGACCGCCGCCGAGTCCCGCGTGTGGCCCTCGACCTCCGTCGCCACGTGTGGCTGGTGGCGGTCGCCACGTCGATAGCGATCGTGCTGGGCACGATCGTGACGGGTTCCGGCCCGCACGCGGGGGACGAGAAGGCGCGTCGCTTCGGCTTCGACATCGGACGGACCGTGCAGGCGCACAGCATCTCGGTGTGGATCACCGTGGCGCTGGTGGTGGCGCTGATGTGGCGGCTCCGGAACCGTGCCGCCGACCGCGCGGTGCTCGACGGGCCGCTCGTCGGCTGGATCTGCGTGGCGTTCCTGCAGGGTGCCGTGGGCTACCTGCAGTACTTCACCGGCATCCCACCGGCGATCGTCGGCATCCACATCGCGCTGGCCACCATCCTGTGGGGCATCACGGTGTGGACGATCGAGACCATGCGGACCACTCCCGCCGAAGCGGGCTCGATCGAGGCGGGCTCAGACGAGGGCCTGGACGAACTCGGACGTCTTGTCGATGATGGTGCTGAAGAAGCCACCGACGTCGCCGACGAAGTCGCTGAACGCGCCCGCTGACGCCGACGGGTTCTGCCAGAACGAGATCACGAGAAACATCGCGATCACCGTCACGAGCATCTTCTTCACGGTGGGAAATGTCACGGGTGTGCCTCCGACTGGCCGCTCGAGCCGACTCGCCACCGGAGGCCGGTGTCGGGGGTCGGCGAACGAGCAGTGAGCACTCCGCTTGAGGGCGAAGGCTAGCAGGTCGCCGGCTCAGAGCAACGGCTGGAGCGCGCGGATCGCGTCGCGACACTCACGGACCGTGGAGTGGAGGATGTCCTCGGCGGTGCGGACGGCGTCGATGCGGCCGGCCACCTGACCGGTCAGCGCGAGTGACGCCTCCATGTCGCCGCCGAAGTACAGGTCCATCGCGGTGCCGAACTCGGCCATCGAGACGTTCTCCTCGCGCTCGAGCCGCTCGCTGCGCGCCGTCCGCAGCGCGCGCAGGCCCGGCCGGGAGAAGCGGTTGAGGAACACCGTGTCGGTCTCCGCCGCCCGGACGATCGCGTCCTTCCAGTTCTGGTGCACCGGCGACTCGGCCGCGCTCACCATCCGCGTGCCCATCTGCACGCCGTCCGCGCCGAGGGCGAGCGCAGCGGCCATCGACACGCCGTCGGTGATGCCGCCCGCGGCCACGATCGGCACGTCCACGCGCGACCGCACCAGCGGGAGCAGCACCATCGACGACACGTCGCGTGGGTTCTTGAACCCGCCGCCCTCGCCGCCTTCGACGACGAGTCCGTCCACACCGGCGTCGACGGCCTTGAGCGCCGCTGCGAGGGTCGGCACGACGTGGAACACGGTGAGCCCGGCCTCCTTCAGCTGCGAGGTGTACTTCGTGGGGTCGCCGGCCGACGTGGTGACGAACTGGACGCCCTGCTCGACGACGAACTCGACGATCGCCGGGTCGCGCACGAACGCCTGGGCGATGTTCACGCCGAACGGCCGGTCGGTGAGCTCTCGCATCGCGACGATCTCGCGCCGCACGGCGTCGAGCTCGCCCGACGACGTCTCGATGATCCCGAGGCCACCCGCCCGGCACACGGCCGACGCCAGCTGCGATCGGGCGATCCAGCCCATCGGCGCCTGCACGATCGGGTAGTCGATCCCCAGCATCTCGGACACGCGGGTGCGCAGGGGAGCGGGGCGGTCGGTGGTCGCGTCGGTCATGGGCCGACCGTAGTCATCGTGACCGGCGGTCGATCGGATCGTGATCGGCGGGCGGACATCCGATCGGCCCGATCGACCCGGACGGACGGCCCCCACGCGCTCAGACGGTTCCCTGACGATCCCTTGAGCCGCGGCGCCCTGCCACCTAGAGTGCCGCCCGATGACGGGGCCGGTCCGGGGGAGTGACGTGCAGATGACGGATCGGTGGCGACTCCACCGTCGCCGCGTGCGCGTGGTGCAGATGATGATCGGACTGCTGGTCGGGCTCGCAGCGCTGGCCGGCCTCGCCGCTCCCGCCTCGGCAGACGGGGAGGCCATCCGGGTCCAGGTGAAGGATCAGCAGCGCACCGCTGACGGCAAGACGGACAACCAGCCGGTGCCGGGCGTGACCGTCACCGTGGTCGACGCCACCGGTGCCGAGGTCGGCAGCGGTGTCACCGACGACAAGGGTGTCGTGGTGATCCCGGTGCCGGGCAAGGCCGACTACACGGTGCGCATCGACGAGAGCACCCTGCCCGACGGGAAGGCACTGTCCGAGCAGACGCCGGCGGAGCAACCGATCGCAGCGGACTCGTTCATCACCGCCACCCGCACCGTGAACTTCTTCACCGGCGAGAGCCAGCGCACCGAGACCGGGACGGCGGAGCGGTGGTTGCAGCGCCTCTCGGACGGCATCCGCCTCGGCCTGATCATCGCGATGTGCTCCGTGGGTCTGTCACTGATCTTCGGCACCACGGGCCTCACCAACTTCGCCCACGGTGAGATGGTCACCTTCGGTGCCATGGTCGCGTACCTGTTCAACACGATGGGCGTCCACATCCTGCTCGCCACCCCCATCGCCGTGGTGGCCGGAGGGTTGCTCGGGTACAGCAGCGACCGCTGGGGGTTCGCCAAGCTCCGCGCCCGCGGCGTCGGCCTCATCACCCAGATGGTGATCACGCTCGGCATCTCGATCGCCGCGAAGAACTTCTTCCTCTGGCGCTTCGGCGGCCGCAACCAGCCGTACGAGAACTACACCAACCAGGTGGGCATCGAGATCGGCCCGATCACGATCACCCCGCGAGACCTCATCACCGCCATCTTGTCGGCGTTGGTCCTGGTGGCAGTGGCGCTCACCCTGCAGTACAGCCGGCTCGGCAAGGCCACCCGAGCGGTCAGCGACAACGCCGACCTCGCGTCGTCCACCGGCATCGACTCGTCGAAGGTCATCCGTCTGATCTGGATCGCCGGCGGTGCGCTGGCGGCCCTCGGCGGCGTCTTCCGCGGTCTCGACGAAGAGGTGTCCTGGGACCTCGGCACGATCCTGCTGTTCCTGATGTTCGCCGGCATCACGCTCGGCGGTCTCGGGAGCGCCTACGGCGCCCTCGTCGGCGGGTTCGTGATCGGTGTGCTCGTGGAGATGTCGGTGCTGTTCGGCGTGCCCACCGAACTGAAGGCGGCACCCGCACTGGTGGTGCTGATCTTGATCCTGCTCGTCCGGCCACAGGGCATCCTCGGACGATCGCAACGAGTGGGCTGACGGGAGACACCCAGATGGACATCGGCTTCGTCCTCACACAGACCGTCCTCACCTTCATCGGCTTCCAGGCGTGCTATTTCGCGATCGCCGCCATCGGCCTCAACGTGCAGTTCGGGTTCACCGGTCTGCTCAACTTCGGCCAGGCGGCGTTCATGGCGGCGGGTGCCTACGGCATGGCGCAGACGGTCCCCATCTTCGAGATCTCGCTGTGGTGGGGCATGTTCATCGGCATCGCCTACGCGCTGTTCCTGGGTCTGCTGATGGGTGTGCCCACGCTGCGGCTCCGCGCGGACTACCTGGCGATCGTGACGATCGCATCGGCCGAGATCGTCCGGCTCGTGGTGCGCTCGGTGGAGTTCCAGGACACCTTCGGCGCCACGGACGGTCTGATCGGGTACGCCGAGTCCTTCCAGCAGGTCGGCGTCGACCTCGGGCTGAACTCCACCGCCGACTACGGCTTCTGGATCTTCACCTTCAGCGGCCGGGACCTGTGGCGGCTCATCGTGGGATGGTCGCTCGTGGCGGTCTTCGCCCTCATCGTCTGGTCGCTGATGCGCAGCCCGTGGGGTCGTGTGCTGAAGGCGATCCGCGAGGACGAGGACGCCGTGCGCAGCCTCGGCAAGAGCGTGTACTCGTACAAGCTCCAGTCGCTCCTCCTCGGCGGCACCATCGGTGCGTTCGGCGGCATGTACTTCGCCGTCGGCCAGGCGGCGGTGCAGCCCGACGTGTTCAGCCGCGACCTCACGTTCTTCGTGCTCACGGGTCTGGTCATCGGCGGCGTCGCCAAGGTCACCGGGTCGATCATCGGTCCGATGATCTTCTGGGGGATCTACGCCTTCCTCGACTCGCTGCTGCGTGAGCTGGTCGACAAGCCCGTTCGCATCGGTGACTTCACGCTCATCCAGTCGACCGACATCGGCGCCGTCGTCTACATGGTGATGGGCAGCGGACTGGTCGCGCTGATGGTCGTCCGACCGCAGGGCATCTTCGGGAACCGGAAGGAGATGGCGTTCGATGGACGATGACATGTCGCTCACCGACACCAGCGGCGCCGCCGACGGGATCGAGGGCACCGTGGACACCACCGCCGAGCGCGTGTACTCCGAGTTCGCCGCGAAGGCGCGAGCCGCCCTCAGCGGTGTCGCCCCCGAGCCGGGCGCACCCAAGCCCGACCCGATCCTCGTGGCCAACGGTGTGCGCCGCGCCTTCGGTGGCATCGTCGCTGTCGACGTCGACCACATCGAGGTGCAGCGCGGCTCGATCACCGCGCTCATCGGACCCAATGGCGCCGGCAAGACCACCTTCTTCAACCTGCTGACGGGCTTCGACAGCCCGGACACCGGCACATGGCGATTCGACGGCGCCGACATGGGGGGCGTCGCCCCGCACCGCATGGCCTCGCGTGGCATGGTGCGCACCTTCCAGCTCACGAAGAGCCTCACGAAGATGTCCGTCATCGAGAACATGAAGCTCGGCGCGACCGGTCAGAAGGGCGAGAAGTGGTGGAACGGCCTGTTCCCCGCGACGTGGCGGCGCCAGGAGGCCGAGATCGAGGCACGCGCCGACGAACTGCTGAAGCGGTTCCGGCTCGACCACATGCGTGACGAGTACGCCGGGGCCCTCTCCGGCGGCCAGCGCAAGCTGCTCGAGATGGCCCGAGCGCTCATGACGAACCCGACCCTGGTGATGCTCGACGAGCCGATGGCCGGCGTGAACCCGGCGCTGAAGCAGAGCCTCAACGCTCACGTGCGCGGGCTGCGCGACGAGGGCATGACGGTGCTGTTCGTCGAGCACGACATGGACATGGTGCACGACATCTCCGACTGGGTGATCGTGATGGCGGAGGGCCAGGTGATCGCCGAGGGCACGCCCGACGACATCTCCTCGAACACCGCCGTCATCGACGCCTACCTCGGGACGCACCAGGGCCGCAGCCTCCTGGAGGACGAATGAGCACGACCGACGCCGCTGGCGCCACCGCCGCACCGGTGCTCGAGGCCGAGCAGGTGATCGCGGGCTACATCCCCGAGGTGAACATCCTCAACGGGTGCAACCTCACCGTCGGCCCCGGCGAGTTCGTGGGCATCATCGGCCCCAACGGCGCCGGCAAGTCCACCTTGCTGAAGGCGATCCTCGGCCAGTGCACGGTGCGCTCCGGCACCATCCGGTTGGGGTCCACCGAGATCACCGGCCGCAAGGCCCACGAACTGGTGGCGCTCGGGGTGGGCTACGTGCCGCAGGTGCGCAACGTCTTCCCGAGCCTCACGGTGAAGGAGAACCTCGAGATGGGGTGCTACCTCGCCCCCAAGCGGTTCCCCGAGCGCTACGACTACGTCACGACGCTGTTCCCCCGCCTCGGCGAACGAGCCGCCCAGCGTGCCGGCGCCCTGTCGGGCGGCGAGCGCCAGATGGTGGCGATGGGTCGCGCCCTGATGATGGAGCCGAAGGTGCTGCTGCTCGACGAGCCGAGCGCCGGTCTGTCACCTGCGCTGCAGGACGAGGTGTTCGTCCGGTGCCGCACGATCAACGGTGAGGGCGTCGCGATCCTGATGGTCGAGCAGAACGCCCGTCGGTGCCTCCAGGTGGTGCACCGTGGCTACGTGCTCGACCAGGGGCAGAACGCCTACACCGGCACCGGCCGCGAGCTCCTCGCCGACCCCAACGTGATCGAGCTCTACCTCGGCACGCTGGCGAAGGCCACCGGAGGATGAGCGCTCGCTGCGCTCGCTGTCTCCCTCTCTCGTTCGCTTCGCTCACTCCGTTCGGTCGAATGGATCGGTGCGGCTTCGCCGCGCCCAGCTGCTGACGGACTCACGGCAAGCCGCCACGTGCTGAAGCTCGGGCTTCGCCGCATCGCTCCAGAGCGGGCGGCGCGCCGCCCGAGGTCGTCCTCGCTGGAGGGGGATCGCGGAGCGCCCCCTCCAGACCACCCCCACCTCGCTTCGCTCGGAGCCGAATGTGCGTCACTCCGTTCGGAGCGTCTGCATCGCCGACGCCGGCACGGATGGGTCCCCGGGACGCGGCAGGGCCCCGGGTCGCCCCGGGGCCCTGCGCACGTTCGACTGATCAGGGATCAGGCGATCAGTGGATCACGAACCGGCGTCGAAGTTCTCGCCGAGGGCGTTGCCCATGTTGCCGTCGGTGCCGTACCACAGCTTGACGGTGGGGCCGATGCCCTTCTCGACGGCGGAGCGCAGGATGCGCGAACCCTCGTCGAAGGAGATCAGCACGACCGCATCCGGGTCGGCGGCGACCACGGCGTCGACCTCGGCGTCGAACGACGCAGCGGCGGGGTCGTACGCAACCGCACCGAGCACCTCGACACCCGAGGCCTCGAGGACGTCGGCCACGACGGCGGCGATGCCGTTGCCGTAGGCGTCGTTGAGGTTGAGGATGTAGGCGGACGCGTTGCCGTCCTCGACGATGAGGTTCGCCACGATCGCGCCCTGCAGGCCGTCGGCCGGGGCGTTGCGGAAGTAGAGACCCTTGTCGTCGTAACCCGACAGCGCCGGGCTGGTGTTCGACGGGCTGAACATCGTGACGCCGGCGGCGACGACGGAGTCGATCACGCTGAGCGTGACCGACGACGACGCAGCGCCGATGATGACGTCGACGTTCTCGCCGAGCAGACGCGAGATGGTGGTCGGGCCGACGCCGTTGTCGAGGTCGCCCGAGTCACCCTGCACGTACACGATCTCCTGGCCGAGCACACCGCCGGCAGCGTTGATCTCCGAGATGGCGAACTCCACACCGGCGAACGTCGGCGCACCGAGGAACGCGAGGTTGCCGGTCTCGGGGAGGAACGAGCCGATCGTCAGGACGCCGTCGCCCTCACGCTCGACGCTCACCGGGACGAGATCGACGATCTCCGACTCGGGAGCCTCGGCCTCGATCAGGACCTCGTCCTCACCGATGCGGTTGTCCTCGCCGAAGGTGAGGACGGCGTACGAACCCTTGAGCGGCTCGCCGTTGCCGTTGAACTCGTGCGGGCCGGAGACACCGTCGTAGTCGGGGTCGCCACCGGCCTCGATGATCGCGAGGCAGTCGGTGTACGTGGTGCACTTCTCACCGTCGCGGGTGATGCCGACGACCTCGCCCGCGTGCGCGGACCCGTCGGTGCCGGCCTTCGCGACGGCGAGCGCCGTCACGACGACGGCGTCGTACGACTCCGCGGCGTAGTTGAAGTCGGTGAGCGCCTCGTTGCCCTGGGCCTGCCAGAACTCGTCGACGGCCGGGACCCAGTCGCTGACGTCGGCGCTCTTGGGCGTGGTGCCCTTCATGCCGGCCAGTTCGCCGCCGCTCGCGGTGGCCTCGGTGGTCTCGACCGCGGCCTCGGTGGTCTCGACCGCGGCCTCGGTGGTCTCGGGAGCGGCCGTGGTCTCGGGAGCGGCCGTGGTCTCCACGGCGGCCTCCGTCGCAGGCGTCGCTTCCTCGTCGTCACCGCAGGCTGCCGCGATCAGCGACAGACCCACGAGCAGCGCGCCAACGCGGCGCACTCGTGCTTTCTGCATCAGTTTCTCCCCCTAGGAGATCCGTCGGGCGGGGCCCGACGAGTGGTGTGGTGCCGCCGGTCGGGACCGGCGGCGCTGTCTGGAAGCCGTCAGCCTAGGCGTGATTCGTCGTTCGTGCCACGCATAGGCCCAGGTGGATCCGCCCGGGGCCGATTCGGGACGGGCTCCCGACCAGCGGTTTCACGGCGCCGACACACGGCGACACGAGCCGTTCACGGGAGCGCCGCGGCGCTACGGTGACCCGCCATGACCGATGCGCGCCACGAAGTGCTCTACGAGGTGACCGATCACGTCGCGACGATCACCCTCAACGCCCCCGAGCGGATGAACACGATCTCCGGCCCGATGCTCGACGAGCTCTCGGAACGGCTGCTGGAGGCCGACCGCGCTCGCGACGTCCGCTGCGTGGTGCTCACCGGGTCGGGCCGCGCGTTCTGCGCCGGACTCGACCTCCAGGCCCAGATGGCGAGCCAGAGCGGCTCGCTCGGCGGCCTCGGCAGCCTCGACTCGAACCCGGGCGAGTTCGACCTCCGCAACGCGCCGCCCATCGTCCTGCACCAGCTCGACACCCCCACGATCTGCGCGCTCAACGGTGGTGCCGCCGGCTACGGCCTCGACATCGCCCTCGGATGCGACATCCGGGTGGCCGCCGACACGGCGAAGCTCAACCCCGGGTTCGCGAAGCGCGGCATCCTCCCCGAGAGCGGCGGCACCTGGCTGCTCCCGCGCATGGTCGGCTACGCGAAGGCGGCCGAGATCGCGTTCACGGGCCGCACGCTCACGGCGACCGAGGCCCACGAGCTCGGTCTCGTCAACCACGTCGTACCGGCCGCCGACCTCCACGAGCGGGTCACCGTGCTGGCGCACGAGATCGCCGAGAACGCACCCCTCGCCGTGCGGGCGATCAAGCGGATGATGCGCGCCGCCGAGACCGAGACCTTCGAGCAGAACGTCCACCACGTCTTCCTGCAGTTGCTGCCGCTCATGCGCACCAACGACTTCAAGGAGGGCGTGGCCGCGTTCATGGAGAAGCGGTCGCCCAACTTCACCGGTCGCTGACATGACCTCCACGGGTGGCGGATCGGGCGGGGCGTCGGGCGACATCGGCCCGCTCGATCTGCTGAGCGGCCTCGCCACCACCCGGGCGATCCGTCGCTACACCGACGAACCGATTCCCGACGACGACCTGGCCGCGATCGTCTGGCACGCCTCGCGGGCCCCGAGCGGCTCCAACCGGCAGCCCTTCCGGTTCCTGGTGTTGCGCGACGGACCGCGAGCGGTGGCCGCCAAGGCGCTGCTCGGCCGGTCATTCCGGGCCGGGTGGGCTGCGAAGCAGCGCGCCGACGGCTACACCGACGCCACCGCCGAGGACCCGACCTCACCGAAGGCGCGCGCCGCCGCCACGATGCAGCACTACGTCGACCACCTCGAACGCGTCCCCGTCGTCGTGCTGGTGTGCCTCGAGCGGTACCGCGACGCGAGCCCCTACGAGGGCGCGTCGGTGTACCCGGCGTGCCAGAACCTGCTCCTGGCGGCCCGTGCGCTCGGCTGGGGCGGCGCGCTCACCATGTGGCACCTCGCCGTCGAGGCGGAGCTCCGCGAGCTGCTGGAGATCCCCGACGGCGTGGTGCTCTCCGCCTGCATCACGCTCGGCCGTCCGGCCGGCCATCACGGCCCGGTCCGTCGGCGGCCGATCGGCGACCTCGTCTTCGACGACGTCTGGGCGAGCCCGGCGACCTGGGCCGTCGACCCACCCGGGACGCGCCACACGCACTGGCGCCGCTGATCATGCGTTCGTCGTGACGGCATAGCCTGCCCGGCCATGGCGCAGCGAGTGGTCGTCACGGCAGCGGCGAGCGGGATCGGTCGGGCGATCGCCACCGCGTTCGCCACGACGGGTGCGAGGGTGGAGCTCTGCGACGTCGATCCGGGCGCGCTGGCCGACGTCGCTGCGGCGCTCCCCGGCGTGGGCACCACGACCGTCGACCTGCGCGACGGGAGTGCCATCGACCACTGGCTCGACGAGGCGCTCGACCGGCTCGGCGGTGTGGACGTGCTGGTGAACAACGCCGGCATCAAGGGACCGACCGCGCTCGTGGAGGACGTCGACCCGGCCGAGTGGACCGAGACCCTGTCGGTGTGTCTCGACTCGCACTACCGCTGCATCCGACGCGTCGCGCCGCTGCTCAAGGCGCAGCGCAGCGGCACCATCGTCAATCTGTCGTCGATGGCCGGGATGGTCGGCTACGGCATGCGCACGCCGTACGCCGCGGCGAAGTGGGCCGTCGTGGGCCTCACCAAGTCGGTCGCGATCGAGCTGGGCCCGCACGACGTCACCTGCAACTGCATCTGTCCGGGGTCGGTGGCAGGCGAGCGGATCGAGCGCGTGATCGACGCCGAGGCGGCGCAACGCGGTGTCCCCGGCGACACCGTGCGCGCCGAGTACCTGTCGGGGCAGTCGATCAGCCGCTTCGTGCGACCCGAGGAGATCGCCGACCTGTGCCTGTTCCTCGCGTCCCCGGCGGCGCGGATGATCTCCGGTCAGGCGATCGCGATCGACGGCCACACCGAGACCTACCACCTCTGACCTCAGCGGTCCCGGGCCGCGATCCGATCGCGTGGAGCGCGACGCGGCCGTGGTCGTCCCAGCTCACGGGTATTCCCGGGGGTGCCTCGGGGCCTCCCGGTAGCATGCCCGACCGTGCCCGAGTTCCAGACCAGCCCGGGGATGCGCGACATCCTCCCGCCCGAATCGGCCCGATGGCGCCGGTTCGTGCACGTCTTCGCCGACGTGGCGGAGCGGGCCGGCTACGGGCAGGTGATCTCCCCGATGCTCGAGGACCTGGGCGTGTTCCAGCGGCTCGGCGACGCCACCGACGTGGTCACGAAGGAGATGTACGACTTCGTCGACAAGGGCGGTCGCCACGTCGCGCTGCGGCCGGAGCTCACCGCATCGGTGTGCCGCGCCTTCGTGCAGCACCGGCCGATCACACCCTGGAAGGTCTGGTACACGGGCAGCCAGTTCCGGTACGAGAAGCCCCAACGCGGCCGGTACCGGCAGTTCGACCAGGTGGGCATCGAGGTGCTCGGTGCCGACGACCCGTACCTCGACGTCGAGGTGATCGCGCTGGGCTGGGAGTTCTACCGGGCGCTCGGCCTCCAGCAGGTGCGCCTGCTGCTCAACAGCCTCGGTGAGCCCGACGACCGCGCCCGCTACGTGGCCGCACTCCAGGCGCACTTCGAGGCGCACCTCGACGCGCTCTCGCCGGAGAGCCGCACGACGCTGCAGAAGAACCCGCTGCGAGTGCTCGACTCGAAGCGCCCGCAGGACGCCGAGGTCATCGCCGCGGCACCGCGGATCGCGGACTTCTACAGCCCCGACGCCGCCGCCCACTTCGAGGCCGTGCAGGCCGGTCTCCACGCGCTCGACATCCCGTTCACGATCGACGCGAAGCTCGTGCGCGGCCTCGACTACTACCGGCGCACCACGTTCGAGTACCAGGGCCTCACGCTCGACTCGGCGCAGAACGCCCTCGGCGGCGGTGGCCGCTACGACGGCCTCGTGGAGTCGCTCGGTGGCCCCGCCACGCACGGCGTCGGGTTCGCGCTCGGCCTCGATCGCACCCTGCTCGCCTGTGACGACGAGGGTGTCTTCGCCCCGCCGGTCACCGACGTGCAGGTGTTCGTCGTCGACACCACCGGCGGTCTCGAAGCGGTGCGGCTCACCGCCGAGCTGCGCGCCGCCGGGTTCTCGGCCGACCGCGCGTTCGAGAACCGCAGCATGAAGAGCCAGATGAAGGCCGCCGACCGCAGCGGTGCGACGTTCGCCGTCATCGTCGGCACGAACGAGCTCGAGGCCGGCACCGTCGTCGTGCGGCCGCTGCGCAGCGACCTCGACCCGGCGTCGAGCGCCGAGAAGCAGGCGGGTGGCCAGCAGGCCGTCCCCCGGAACGATCTCATCGACCACCTGAAGAAAGCCCTCCCATGAGCAGCACCTCCCTGCGCACGCATTCGTGCGGCGAGCTCCGTCCCGAGCACATCGGCACCACCGTCCGCCTCTGCGGCTGGGTGGCCACCCGTCGCGAACACGGCGAGAAGCTCGCCTTCGTCGACCTGCGCGACCACACCGGCGTCACGCAGTGCGTCGTCGACAACTCCGTCGACGTCCGCCCGGAGTACGTGGTGCGCGTCACCGGCACGGTGGCCGCACGCCCGGCCGAGAACGTCAACGACAAGCTCGCCACCGGTGGCATCGAGTTGCAGGACTGCGTGGTCGAGATCCTGAACGCCGCCGAGCCGCCGCCGTTCCCGATCAACGAACGGGCCGACACCGTGGCCGAGACCACGCGCCTGCAGTACCGCTACCTCGACATCCGGCGCGAGCGCATGCAGCGCAACATCCGGCTCCGCGCCGCGGTGAACTCGGCGATCCGCCGGGCGATGGAGGCGCAGGGCTTCGTCGAGGTCGAGACCCCGATGCTCGTGCCGTCGACCCCCGAGGGTGCACGAGAGTTCATCGTGCCGTCGCGGCAGCAGCCCGGGTCGTTCTACGCGCTCCCGCAGAGCCCGCAGCTGTTCAAGCAGCTGCTGATGGTGGCCGGCATCGACCGCTACTACCAGATCGCCCGCTGTCTGCGCGACGAGGACCTGCGCGCCGACCGGCAGTACGAGTTCATGCAGCTCGACGCCGAGATGAGCTTCGCCACCCAGGACGACGTGCACGCCGCGATCGGTGCCGCCGTGCTCGCCGCTGCGCAGGCCGTCGGACAGGACCCCGGCGACATCGTGAAGATCACCTGGCACGAGGCGATGGATCGTTACGGCATCGACAAGCCCGACCTGCGCTTCGGCATGGAGCTCACCGAGCTCACCGACGTGTTCGCCGCCACGGAGTTCAAGGCGTTCGCCGGTGCCGGCTGCATCAAGGGCATCAACGCATCGGGCAAGGCGGAGGAGTACGGCCGCAACAAGCTCGACGCGCTCACCGACAAGGCGAAGAAGCTCGGCGCGAAGGGCCTCGTGTGGCTGAAGGTCGCCGGCGACGGCACGCTCGAGTCGCCGGTCGCGAAGTTCCTCACCGAGACCGAGCAGGCAGCGGTGAAGGAGCGCCTCGGTGCCCAGCCGGGCGATCTGCTGCTGATCGTCGCCGACCAGTGGATCACCACCTGCGAGGTGCTCGGCACCCTGCGCAACGACCTCGGTCGCCCGCCGGTGCACCAGGGTCCGTACCGCTACCTGTGGGTCGTCGACTTCCCGCTGTTCGTGGGGGTCGACGAGGCCACGGGTCGTCCGAAGCCCGGTCACCACCCGTTCACCCAGCCGCACCCCGACGACGTGCACCTGCTGGAGAGCGATCCGCTGAAGGTGCGCAGCCAGGCCTACGACCTCGTGCTCAACGGGTGGGAGCTCGGTTCGGGCTCGATCCGGATCCACCAGCCCGACCTGCAGTCGCGCATCTTCGGTCTGCTCGGCATCAGCCAGGAGGAGGCCGACCGTCGGTTCGGCTTCTTCCTCAACCCGTTCCGCTACGGCGCTCCGCCGCACGGCGGGTTCGCGTTCGGCATCGACCGGCTCGTCGCGATCCTGGCGGGCGAGGAGAACATCCGCGAGGTCATCGCGTTCCCGAAGACGCAGAGCGGCATGGACCCGATGACGAACGCGCCCACCCCCGTCGACGCCAAGCAGCTCGACGACCTCGGCATCCGGGTGCTCCCGCCGAAGGCCTGACCGACGGGTGCGACCCTCGCCAGGCGGGAGGTCCGGCCCGGTGCCGCTCGGGCCCGGTACCGTGCACCCCGTGGCAGGTCAGCACTTCCGCGCCGGTGTGGTGATCGTCGTGCGTCACCCCGATCGTCGTCGGGTGCTGGCGTTCGAGCGCAGCGATTCGCCCGACGACTGGCAGCTCCCGCAGGGCGGCCTCGAGGCGGGGGAGGAGCCGATCGAGGGGGCGTGGCGGGAGCTGTTCGAGGAGACCGGTCTCGGTGAGCAGCACGTGATCGCCCGCGCCGAGTACCCGGACTGGGTGGCCTACGAGTGGCCTCCCGAGGTGATGCGCGAGCACGGCCGCGACGGCAAGCGCCGCGGCCAGGTGCAGAAGTGGTTCCTCTTCGACGCGTTGCACCCCGACATCGAGCCGACGCCCGACGGCAGCGAGTTCGTGGCGTGGCGCTGGGTGGACCCCGAGTGGCTCGTGGCGCACGTGATCGAGATGCGCCGCGCCGCGTACGCCCGGGTGCTCGGCTCGCTCTGACCGGCCGGAGCGCGATCGCGATCACGCGCGGCGATCAGCGCGGCGGTTCGACGAGGTAGAGCACGATTCGCGGCCCGGCGGAGTGGAGCTCTCCGAGGCGTTCGAACTCGGCCCGACGGTCGGTGACGGCCGAGGGCGCGTCGAACGCTGCGAGCGGGGCCTGCGCGTTGTCGAGCAGTGGCAGGCGGTCGTCGAGCCCCATCGAGCTCAGCAGCCGCGTCAAGCTGTCGATCAGGCCGTCGGCCTCCGCACGCTCGACGGTCGTGAGCGGGTCCCACGTCGAGATGGCCTCCGCCCCGAGGGGGACCGACGAACGGGGCTCGACCCGGACGAGGAGGCGACGACCGTCGAGGTCCGCCGCGACCCGATGCGAGCCGAGTTGCAGGGCCTGGTCGGGACGGCCGAGCGGCCGCCTCCCGTGTGCCTCGAGGCGCGAGATCAGCGCCGACTGCACGGCGCCCGCCTCGTAGCTGGGTCCGGCCAGGTCGATCGGCGTCGGCTGCACCACGTGGTCGCCGGCTGCCGCGGCGAACTGGGCGACGACCGGAGTCAGCTCCTGGAACGGGTAGCGCGACCCGACCGAGCCGACGACGTTCACCAGCGCGAACACCATCGACACCACCGCGGCCACAGCGACGACCGCGCGAGTGGCGACGCGGTCCGCAGTCGCTCCCTCGCCGTCGCCCGAGGACTCCGGGACGTCCGTGGGCGAGAACCGAGCGGTGAGCCACTGCACGGCGACGGCAGCGACGACGCACCAGGTGAGCACTGCGACGGCGACGGTCCAGGTGGTGAGCCAGACCAACAGCGGCCCTCGGGTGCGCCACGTCATCAGGGCGCCCCCGAGCCACAGCAGCGCGACCGCCTCGAGCGCGTGGCACCACGGCGACCACCCCCTGGTCCGCGCCACCCTCCACGCGACGCCGGCGGCGACGAACGCGGCGAACGGCGCCACTCCCCACGGCGTGCCGTCGACGACCTCGGCGGCGAACGACGGCATGCCCGGCGAGGCGAGGAACTCGAGCGAGGACGCCCGGCCGAGCGTGCGCAGGACCTGGCCGATCGAGACCACCGGTTCGTCCGAGGTGGCCGTGAACCGGAGGGCGCGCCACAGGTTGCCGGGCCGGTTCACCAGCGCGTCGACGAGCACCGGCAGGCACAGCGACGCGGCCGCACCGAGCCAACCGAACGTCCACCGCCGCCAGACCCGCAGCCCGGCCACGACCGACACGAGCACGCCGGGGAGCAGCATCAGCGCGTAGGCCGCGTGAGTCTGTGCCACCAGGACGAACATCACCAGCACCACGGCGACACCTCGCCGGTCCCCGCCGCGCAGCGCCGCCACTCCGGCGGCAACGGTCAGCACCGGGAGCACGACCACACTCGCATTCCAGGGATCCGTGAGCAGGTGCGGTGTCGCAGCGGCGATCGTCCAGCACGCCGCGACCACGAGGACCGCCGCCCAGGCACCGGACCGGCGTGAGGCGGTCCACCACGCCACGGCGATCGCCGCGAGGTTGATCAGCATGGCGCCGGCCCACAGTCCGCGCCACGACCCGCCCGACGCGAGCCAGGGGAGCGCGAGCGAGTGGTACAGGACGGGTCCCGGGTGGTTCCATCCGTACCTCGACCACGCGCCGGTGAGCGGTGTGTCCGAGCTGAACACGTCGCGCGTGCGCAGCTCGATGAAGGCCCAGTCGCCGCCGGGCTGGTAGGAGCGCGTGAGGATCAGGATGCCGTGCGCGACGACGAGCAGCACGAGTGCGGGCAGCAGCGCACGCGAACCCGCCCTGGGGGTGGCGAGGACCATCGCTGCGACCGTACCCGTTCCGGGTGACGGGCGCGCGCCGCGGATAGCGTCGCCGCAGTGGACGACCTGTTCAGCGCAGCGGCCGAGGAACGACTCCGTCACCAGGCGCCGCTCGCCGCACGCCTGCGTCCGCGCACGCTCGACGACGTGGTGGGACAGGAGCACCTGGTCGGCCCCGGACGCCCGCTGCGCCGGCTCGTGGAGCAGGACCGGCTCACCAGCGCGATCTTCTGGGGACCGCCGGGCACCGGCAAGACCACCCTCGCGCTGGCCGTCGCGGGCAGCACGAAGCGAGCGTTCGAACAGCTCAGCGCCGTCACGGCCGGCGTGAAGGACGTCCGCGAGGTGATCGAGCGGGCACGCCGGCGGCTGGGGGAGCGGGGCCAGGGCACGATCCTGTTCCTCGACGAGATCCACCGGTTCTCCAAGGCGCAGCAGGACGCGCTGCTGCCCGCCGTGGAGGACGGCACCCTCACCCTGATCGGCGCCACCACCGAGAACCCGTTCTTCGAGGTGAACGCGCCGCTGCGCAGCCGGAGCACGCTGTTCCGGCTCGAGCCGCTCGGCCGCGAGGCGATCGCCACCCTGGTGCGGCGCGGCCTCGCCGCCGAAGGCGCCACGGCGGCGGACGAGGCGATCACCCACCTCGTCGACCGCGCCGGCGGCGACGGGCGCCAGGTGCTCACCGCGTTGGAGGTGGCCGTGGCGCTCGCCCGACCCCACGAGGTGGCCCTCGACCACGTGGAGTCGGCACTCGGCACCAGCGCGCTCCGCTACGGCCGCGACGACCACTACGACGTGGTGAGCGCGTTCATCAAGAGCATGCGCGGCAGCGACCCGCAGGCCGCCGTGTACTACCTGGCCCGCATGCTGGAGGCGGGCGAGGACGCCCGCTTCGTGGCCCGCCGGATGATGATCTTCGCGAGCGAGGACGTCGGACTCGCCGACCCGACCGGGCTGATGATCGCCGTCGCCGCGGCGCAGGCGCTGGAGCACGTCGGCCTGCCGGAGGCCCAGCTCAACCTCGCTCACGCCGCGATCCACCTGGCCACCGCACCGAAGAGCAACCGGGCCGCGCTCGCGATCTGGAACGCTCGCAGCGACGTGCAGGCCGGAGCCCTGGGCGAGGTGCCGCCGCACCTGCGCGACGCCCACTACCAGGGCGCGAAGACGCTCGGTCACGGGACCGGCTACGAGTACCCTCATGACCACCCGGACGGCTGGGTCGACCAGCAGTACCTGCCCGTCGAGCAGGCCGACCGGCGCTACTACGAACCAACCGACCACGGGCGCGAGCGGGAGATCCGCGACCGCATGTCCAGACGCCGACCTGGCGGGGAAGGAGCCACCACATGACCGCAGGCGAGTTGGCCGTCCTGCTGGCAGCGGTGCTCTGCTGCATCGGGTTCGCAGCGCTCGTCGTCGTCCTGCTGCGGGTGCTCGACACATTGCGCGACCTGCGCCACGAGGTCGCCACGCTGCGAGCCGAGACCGGTCCGCTGCTGGCCGAGCTGCAGCAGTCCACCCGCTCGGCCTCGGCCGTCGTGGAGGAGGCGCGCCACGACCTCGAGCGATTCGACCGGGTGCTCGGATCCGCGGAGGCGATCAGCGATGCGATGGTCGGCAGCGGCCGGGTGGCGCGAGCCGCGCTCAGCACGCCCGTGATCAAGACCGCGGCGTTCGCGACCGGTACCAGCCGGGCCGTGCGCCGCCTCCGGGGACGTGACGACCACGAACTGAGCCGGGGCCGAGGGTCACGGCGGGCACGGGCGCAAGACCGGATCGAACGAGGAGGCGCAGCAGGATGATGAAGCGGGTCACCTGGTTCGTCGGTGGCGTCGCCGCCGGCGCGGTGGGCGTCGGCGCGGCGAAGCGGAAGGTGCGGCGCGTGACCGACGAGCTGGCGCCGGTGCAGATCGCCCGCCGGGCGGGTGGCCAGGTCGTCGAGCGCACGAGCCGCGTGGGCGAGGCGCTCCGCGAGGGCCGGCGTGCGATGCGCACCAAGGAGATGGAGCTGCGCGCCCGCCTGGAGGGGCGCACGTCCACCCTCGCCGACGAGCTCGACGACGTCGACACCGTGCTGGTGGACGGCCGCCCGGTCGAGGCCGGACAGGTGATCGTGCTGCGCCAGGTCCGCGACCGCCAGCAGCCCGTCTCGCGCTCGCGGCGCGTGCCCCGCCGCGCCTGACGTGACCGCCGCGAGCCCGACCGTGGCCCCGTCCGCCGTGGCGTCGACGGATGCGGTCGACGCCCTGGCGCACGAACTGCGCCGTCTGCTCGGTGTCGAGCGCGTGCGCACCAGTGCCACCGAGCTCGGGCTCTATCGCCGCGACGCCTCGAACATCGAGGGACGCGCCGGCGTGGTCTGCTTCCCGACCACCACCGCCGAGGTGCGCGAGGTGGTGCGTGCCTCGGTTCGCCACGGCGTGCCGTTCGTGGCACGGGGCTCGGGGACCGGTCTGGCCGGTGGGGCGACCCCGCTCGACGGCGCAATCGTGGTGTCGCTCACGCGGATGAACCGCATCCTGTCGGTGGATCCGGTCCATCGGCTGGCGTGGGTGGAGCCCGGCGTGCTCAACCTCGACCTCACCCGGGCGGTCGCCGTGCACGGCCTGCACTTCGCTCCCGACCCGAGCAGCCAGCAGAGCTGCTCGATCGGTGGGAACGTCGCCAACAACTCCGGCGGGCCCCACTGCCTCGCGGACGGCGTCACCTCCGCCCACGTGCTCGCCGTCGAGGTCGTGATGCCCGACGGTGACGTGGTGGTGCTCGGCAGCGAGAGCGGCGAGGTCGACGGCTACGACCTGCGCGGCGCGTTCGTCGGCAGCGAGGGGATGTGCGGCATCGCGACGCGCATCTGCGTTCGGCTCACCCAGGATCCGCCCGCGGTGCGAACGATGCTGTTCGACTACGACAGCGTCGCCGACGGCGCACACACCGTGGGGGCGATCATCGCCGCCGGCATGGTGCCCGCGGCGCTGGAGATGATGGACCAGCTCTGCGTGCAGGCGGTGGAGGCCTACATCGGCGCCGGGCTGCCCACCGACGCGGCGGCGATCCTGCTCGTCGAGGTGGCCGGTCCGCCGCACGCCGTGGAGGACGAGGTGGAGCGCGTCGTGGCGATCGCCCGGGCACACCGGTGCAGGTCGGTGCGGGTGGCGCAGGACGACGCCGAGCGGGCGCTGATCTGGAAGGGCCGCAAGACGGCGTTCGGCGCCGTGGCCCGGATCAAGCCGAACTACTACCTGCACGACACCGTCGTCCCGCGACGGGCACTGCCGGAGGTGCTGCGCCAGGTGCAGGAGATCGCCGCACGTCACGACCTGCTCGTGATGAACGTGTTCCACGCGGGCGACGGGAACCTGCACCCGCTGCTGGTGTTCGACAAGCGGGAGCCGGGTGTGATGGATCGCGTGCACGCAGCGGGCGACGAGATCGTCCGGGTGTCCGTGGCCGCCGGCGGGGTGCTGAGCGGCGAACACGGCATCGGGCTCGAGAAGCGCGACCTCATGCCGCTGATGTTCTCGTCGACCGACCTCGAGGCGCAGGCCGCGTTGCGCGCCGCGTTCGACACCACCGGTCTCGCCAACCCGACCAAGGTGCTGCCCAGCCCGTCGTCGTGCGGCGACGCGCACCACGTCCCCGACGGCGCATGGATCTGAGCGCATGGATCTGACCGCGTTCGCGGACGAGGTCGGCGTCGAGGGTGCGGTGACGATCACCGGTCTCGGGACGCGCGGTGGTGCGGTGCCCGGCGTGCGCTGCGTGCACGCACCCGCGGGAATCGACTGGCTGCAGGCCGACGAGATGACCGTGTGCTGCGGTGCGGGCACACCGGTCGACGAGCTCCAGTCAGCGCTCGCGGCGGTGGGGCAGCGGGTGGCGCTGCC